>JAYTKJ010000603.1:0-7732 GCA_043730365.1 Acidobacteriota bacterium
TGAAGCCCAACTTCTGACCTACCTACGATTGGGTGGTTGGAAGATCGGACTTCTCGTCAACTTCAACGTCCCGGTACTGCGCGACGGCATTGTACGGCGCGTGCTTGCACTCGTTGAGTAGCCCTGCAGCTTTATGACACAGTAGTACTAGCGCCAAAGCACCTCGGCGCCGTCTTCAAGCTTTTCGTAGATAGGCAAAAGGCCGGTCAACCCCCCAAAGAGCCAGCGGCCCATCTTGCCGGTTGCGTCAGTGAATTCGCCGACTACGTTTTCGGCCGCCAACAACACAGCCTTTGCATATGCCGCCTCACGGTCCGGCGCTTGAATGATGACCGTGTTCTTCCCAATCCAGGCAGCGATGGTGAACGATTTCTGTGGGGGATTTCGTCCACCATACGAAGAATATTACGTCAGGCGCTTTAGCTTAATCACCGGCTTGGTATCGTTCTTCACCGTGACCGGCTCGCCGCTGGCAACCTTGGACACGCTCTGGCGCTCTCTCGTAAGTTCCATCTCGCCGTTCTCCTTCACCGTCCCGGTGAACTTGAAGCGCGTGTCGTTGATCTCATTGCCGCGCTGCTCACGCGTGACCACGACGAACTCAATTCCATCCGCCGCGACTTTGCCTTCAACGATCTGGTAGCTGAGGTAATCGCCGTAGAGCTTGCCGGTGATGGTGGCGCCAGTCTGGACGAACTTGAAGGCGATGTCGGTGAAGGTGTTATTGCGGCCGGGGAGTTGACCCGTCCACACGCCGGTCAGGTCCGCCGCGGACAGGCCAAGCGTCGCAGTGAGGAAGAGCGCGGCGAGGCGGCGTCTCATGAGTGCAGCAATCCCGCCAAGTGACTGGTGCTGTCGGCGAAGCGCTCCACCGGCGCGCCGAACACGTCGAGCATCGACACGTACAAGTTGGACAACGGGCTGTCCTCGCCGAACACCAGATGCTGGCCCGTGTCAATCCGCCCGCCGCCTTTGCCCGCCAGCACCAGCGGCAGATTGTGCGGGCTATGTTTGTTGCCGTCGCTCAGAGCCGAGGCAAACAGGATCATGGAGTTGTCGAGCACGTTCGATTCGCCCTCGCGCATGCCTTTGAGCTTCCGGCACAGATACGCATATTGCTCGACGTGCCATTGGTTGATCAGCGCGTACTGGCGCAGTTTCTCAGGGTCCTTCTGGTGATGCGAAGTCTCGTGATGGCTGCTGGACACGCCTTTGAGGAATCGGAAGCTGATGTCGCTCACCGAGTTGCCGAACATGAAGGTGGCGACGCGCGTGGTGTCGGACTGGAAGGCCGTCGCGATCATGTCCATCATCAGGCGCACATGCTCGGCGTGGCCCCTGGGCTGCTCCACCGGCGCGGCATCTTTAGTCAGCGGCACCCGCGGTCTCCAGGCGCCTTGTTTGGAATCGGCGGCGCGATCCACGCGCTCTTCGAGCGACCGCATCACGGAGAGATACTCGTCGATTCGCACGCGGTCCTGCGAGCCTACTTGCGAGCGTAGATTTTTGGCGTCGTCCAAGACGCGATCCAGCAACAGTCCATCCAGCTTGGCCGTGCCGGCGTCTTGACCGGTAGCGGCGCGGTACAGCCGCTCATAAACGGACCGCGGATTCAACTCGCGCGCCAGCGGCGTCGTCGGGCTTGACCACGCGATGTGCGAACCGTAAATGCGCGTGTAGCCCACGACCGCATCCACGCCGATCGCCACCGGGGCCACACCCAATTCGAGCGAAGGCAAGGGCGTCAGCGGCCCGGACTTTCTCGCGCAAATCTGATCCATCGAAACGCCATTGGCGATATCGGCGCCCGGCGTCTTCTTGATGGTGCGGCAGGTCAGAATGGCCGCCTCTTTTACATAGTGCCCATCGCCACCTTTGGACGCCTCGTTCCAGAGATTGCTCATGACGACGATGCGATCCTTGAGGTCGGCCAGCGGTGCGAGCGAGGGCGAAAGGGCATAGTCGCGACCGCTGCCGAGCGGAGCCCAGGCATTGACGTTCACGCCATTCGGCATGTAGAGCGCAGCCACTCGGACGGGCGGGCGAGCGGTGGTTGAGAGGCGTGACGGCGCGGCCATCGCTTCCAGCCAGGGCAGTCCCAACGACACACCACCCAAGCCCCGCAGCATAGTTCTACGCGAAATCGGTTGCCAGGTTCTCACGGTGGTGTTGCTCCTTGTTGCTCTCTGAACGGCGTACTCAGCACGATCTCCTCCATGAGCGTTCGCGCCTTATAACCATTTTCCCTCAATTTGGCGACGATCGCATCCACTGTACAGGAATCCTGGAGCGTAAGGCCGCGACCCAAGGCGTAGCCAAGGAGCTTGGACGTGAGATTGCGGGCGAACAGATCGCGCCGCGCCAGCAGCGCAGCCTTGAGTTGCTCAGGCCCATCCAGCTTGGTGCCGTCGCTCATTTCGCCGGACGGGTCCACCGGCTTGCCTTCTTCCTGATCCCGCCACTTGCCGAGCACGTCGAAATTCTCCAGCGCAAACCCGAGCGGATCGATGCGGCTGTGACACCCGGCGCAGTTGGGGCTGGCGCGATGCTGGGCCAGCCGCTCGCGCACCGTCTTGGCCGCTCCGCCGCCCTTATTCTCTTCGAGCGCGGGTACATTGGGCGGCGGGGGCGGAGGCGGTGTGCCCAGGATCGATTCAAGGATGAAAGCGCCGCGCAAGACGGGGCTGGTGCGGTACGTATGCGAGGAGACGGCGAGCACGGCGGGCATACCGAGCAAGCCGCCGCGGCGGCTACCCTCCGGAAGCTCTACCCATTGCGGCTGTGAAGTGTTGTTCGCATTCAACGGCAGTTTGAGGCCAAAGTGCTTGGCCAGGTGGCTGGTGCCGATGGTGTACTTGGAGTCGATCAAATCCAGAATCGGCATGTCGCGCAACAGCAATTCGCGGAAGAAATAGACGGGCTGGAGGGCGATGTCACCGCGCAAATCCGCATCCTTGGTCCAGGCGGGATAGGCGGCGGCGTCGGGCGCTTTGCTGCCGCTGAGGGCGCGAGTATGAAGCCACTGCTCGATAAAGCGCTGGGCGAAAACGAAAGACCGGTCATGACGGATCATCCGGCCCACGAGTTCGCGCAGTACCTTGGGTTCGTTTAGCTTGCCGTCGGCGGCGAGGTCAAACAGCAACTCATCCGGCATGCTGCCCCAGAGGAAGTAGGAAAGCCGCGAGGCCAGAGCGTATTGATCGAGGGGGCGCTGCGACGCGGTGGGGTTGGGTGGCTCGGCGCGAAACAGGAACAGCGGCGACACCAGTGCGCCGCGCAGCGCAAAGAAGATGGATGCCTCAAAGGGCTGCCCTTGTTTGCTGGCAGCTTGGAACAGCCCCGCGTAGGGTTCGGTCTCCGCATCCGTCACCGGGCGGCGAAAGGCGCGGGGCAGGAAGTTGGCCAGGATTTGGCGGGCCGCTACCTCTGGCGTGACACCGGGGCCGGGCTGCGCGATCAGCACCCGGGCGCGGGGTTTGAAGTCTTTGCCGGCGAACTCCATGATCATCTTGGCCAGCTCCATGTATTTTTCGGAGTGGAGCGGCGATAAGAATAATGTCTCGGCTGCGTTGTCGAAGCCTTCTCCCCCGGCGCCTTCGGCGGGCAGCATCGCACTGACGTCGATCTGCAGATCGAGCAGGTCGCGCACCGTGGCCGCGTATTCGTCCCGATTCAATCGGCGAATCAGCGAAGGCCCAGCCACCGGCCCCGCCGTGCACGCTTGCCGACGAAGCGCTCCCTCGGCCCACGCCAGGAATTGTTCGCGCTCCTCCAGAGACGGCGCCGGCGCGCCCTTGGGCGGCATCTCAAACTCGCGCACGCGGTTGGCCAGCGCGATCCAGCGGCGCGATTCGGTGCCGAGGCTTTCCGGCTGGCTGACGGTTTCGAGGCGGAATCCACCGGCGGGCGCCTTACTCTGATGGCAGGCCAGACAGTACTTGCCGAGTAGCGCCTGAGCACCGGAAAACGAAGGCTCGGCCGCCAAAGCCGCCACTCCAGCCAGCCACGATGCCACAAGAAATCGCATCCGTCTCTATCTTATAACTATGTCGCCTCTCGCTCGTGTGCGCGGGCTATACTAGTGCGTTTGGGCACGTATCTTTGGTATCGGAGGGTGTGCACACATGGCCGCAGTTGAACCCGCGCTTAGTTCTCTCCAGGCAAGTGAATTGGACGCTGGTGTGGATCTGAGCGCCCGCTTCCTCTACTACATGTTTCTCCAGCGCGAGGTGGAGGACCGCATTGAGCGCAAGCTCTATCGGCAGGGCAAGATTCTGGGAGGCGTCTACGTGGGGCGCGGTCAAGAGGCGATCTGTGTCGGCTCCGGGCTGGCGGCCGAACCGGAAGACGTGCTGTTTCCCTGCCATCGCGATCTAGGTCTCTACTTCATTCGCGGCATCCATCCGCGCCAGGTTTTTGCGCAGTACATGGGCCGCATGGGTGGACTGACGCGAGGCCGCGACGGCAACATGCATATGGGCGACCTCGGCAAGCGCATCGTCGCCATCATCAGCGCCATGGCGGCCAGCGTGCCCGTGGCAGCCGGGGCGGCGATGGCGCTCAAGTATCAAGGATCGCGCAACATCGTCTTCAACTACTTCGGCGACGGCGCCACGTCGCGCGGGGATTGGCACGAAGGCATCAATCTGGCCGCGGTTCAGAAGGCGCCGGTCGTCTTCATCTGCAACAACAATCAATACGCGTACTCGACGCCGCTTGAAAAACAAATGGCCTGCCAGAACGTGGCGGACCGCGCGCCCGGCTACGGCATCCCGGCCGAGATTGTGGATGGCAACGACGTATGGGCCGTGTACGAGGCCACCCGCCGCGCCGCGGCGCATTGCCGGCAGGGCTTGGGGCCGTATCTGCTCGAGTGCAAGACGTTTCGCATGACGGGCCACTCGGCGCATGACGCGGGCGACTACGTGCCTAGCTATTTGTGGAGCGAGTGGGCGGAAAAAGATCCGATCCAGCGCCTGGAGCGCCGGTTGCTCGATGGCGGTGACGCCACCCGCGAGTCTTTCGAGTTGCTCTACGCGCAGGTGCGCCGCGAGGTGGACGAGGCGATCGTGTGGGCCGAAGCAAGTCCGCTGCCCGATCCGTCTACTCTCACCGACGGCGTCTACGAGGAGCAGCGCTGAGTATCATGCAATCCACGTATCTGGAAGCGATTCGGCAAGGCCTCTGGGAAGAGATGGAGCGCGACCCGAACGTGTTCCTGCTCGGTGAGGATATCGGCATCTACGGCGGCGCGTTCAAGGTGACGCAGGGCCTGCTTGAGCGGTTTGGAGACAAGCGCGTGGTGGACACTCCGATTTCGGAAGCCGCCATTATCGGCGCGGCCATCGGCGCCAGCTTCATGGGCCTGCGCCCGGTGGCCGAAATCCAGTTTTCGGATTTCATCACTTGCGGCTTCGATCAGATTGTCAATTTCGCGGCCAAGAGCCGCTACCGTTGGAACGCAGCGGCGCCGTTGGTGGTGCGGGCTCCGTCCGGCGGCGGCATCCACGGCGGACCTTTTCACTCGCAGAATCCCGAAGCCTGGTTCGTGCACACGCCGGGCCTCAAAGTGCTGGCGCCGTCCACAGCCTACGATGCCAAGGGCCTGATCAAATCCGCGATTCGCGACAACGACCCCGTGATTTTCTTTGAACACAAGGCGCTGTACCGCAAGATCAAGGAAGAGCTTCCGGAGGGCGAGTACACGGTCCCGATCGGCAAAGCCAAAGTGTTCCGCGAGGGCAAGCATATCTCGGTGATCACCTACGGCGCGATGGTGTACGTGGCCGCCGAGGCCGCCGCGGTGCTGGATCGCGAAGGCGTGTCGATGGAGATCATCGATCTGCGGACCTTGCTGCCCATGGACGAAGAAGCGGTGCTGGCCAGCGTTCGCAAAACGTCGAAAGCTATCGTGCTGCACGAGGCGACGCTCACGGGCGGCATCGGTGGCGAGATCAGCGCGCGCATAACCGAGAAGGCGTTCGATTCGCTCGATGGCCCTGTGCTTCGCATTGCCGCGCCGGATACGCCGGTGCCGTACAGCCCGCCGCTGGAATTAGCTTTTCTGCCTAATGTGGATAAGCTGCTGGAAAGGGCGCGCTGGCTGCTCGCGTACTAGTTCAATCCCAGCAGCGTCCGAAATTCCTGGTCGTCGTTGAAAGATGCCAAGTCATCGTTGGTGAGTAGCTGCCGGAGGCGGGGTTTCCGACTGGAGTCGATGTCCAACACCTCGCGAGCAGCCTGTAGCGCCTTACCGCGCAGTTCGGCTTGGGTTGTGCCGTCGCCAGCCCAGGACGCATGCTCCTGGCCGTAGGCACAGGCCAGGTTGATCAGGATCTCCGGCGGCGTTCGGGCACCCGGATTCTGGAGATACTCCAAGGCGGCCTCGCGAGCAAGCTTGAATCCTTCAGGTGGCGGGAGGAATAGCGCATTGAAGGTGTATGAAATATAGATCCGATCACGGATCTCCGGTTCGAGGCCTTTTGCGACTAGCCGGCGACCCTCCTCGAGTTCCCTCATCACGTCACTATCCGGCTCTTTGGCATACTTCAAAGCCAAGGCGAGGAGATAGTGGATGCGGGGACTGTCCGGACTCAAACGAATAGCGCGCCGATAAGCCTCGATCGCCTCCGGATAGCGCTCTTCATCAACCTTGGCGCGTCCCCAGGCAGCCAAGGTGTCTGCCTGGTTCGGTATCTCCGAGAGCGGCAGCGCGGCCAGACGCTGTGCGGTAGAGCGCATCGACGCTGCCAGCGGCCTTCGCTTGCCAGGCTCGCTTTCCACTTCGGCGGCGAGCAGACTTTGAATCTCGCCGGCGGTGGCTTCATCAGCGTCACGGAACGCCGGGCCCAGGAAGATGCGCGTAATCAAGTAGCCGGCCAGGAATCCGAGCAAGACAAAATACAGGATCAAGCCTGCGGCGAACTGTTCGGGAGCGGGCCCGCCTGCTGTCCCCGGTTTCAGCCCGGCACCAACATAGGCGCCGGCCTCCCGGAGGTAGCTTGGCGCGCGGCTCAAATGAATGAGTCCCAGTCCGACGATGATCTTGGTGAGCCAGTCCGAAACTTCAACGAGATTGTTGTTGACCTTGAGGCGTGAGTTCGCTGCCAACTCTGTCCCGCGCGGAACTGCAAACAGGAACCCTACGACAAAGCCGCCACCCAGCGCCGCCAAGCTCCACAAGACCGCCGCCAGAGCCGGGCCTGGCGCGCCAAGAGCCACGATGGCCAAACCGGCAGCCAGAAACGACAGCAGCGTCAGCACTGTCGGAAGGTCTCGCCGAGAATCCTGGTGGCTCATTTCGCTGCTGAATGAAGTGCGTCAATGGCGCGATTCGTTTCAAAGCGAGTAGATTAAAAACTCCACACTATTCGCCGGCGCTCGAAGTAGCTTCGCGTCCCCTGCCAGATGGCGTACTAGCCCTCTCGCTCGAGAGGAATGCACCTGACGATGATAAGTGATAAGTTCATACTGTCACCAAGGTCATCGTCACATGAACACTGCTAATTTCAGGCCGCCTACCCGGAGGCGCCTTCTTAAAATGTCCGGGCTTGGGTTGGGCTCATTGGCATTGGGCGGACTGCTTCACGCCGATTCCAAGGTGCCGATGGATCTCAAGCCGCGCGCCACTCACATCAACCCGCGCGCCAAGGCCGTCATCCAGTTTGTGATGAACGGCGGGCCCAGCCAGATGGATCTGTTCGATCCGAAGCCTGAGCTCACCAAACGCTCC
>JAYTKJ010000604.1:0-2786 GCA_043730365.1 Acidobacteriota bacterium
CGATGAAGCCGATGGTTGCATCCATCCTGTATAATCAGCTTCTCTCGTGGCTGAACCTTCCGCGCCGAAGACTGGAGCCGAACGCCTGCGTGGCTTCGCTATTCTGGTCGCGATTTATTGCATCATCGTCTACCTGCTGCCCAAGCCCGTCTCGGTAAAGCCCGAGGGCTGGCGGCTGTTTGGAATTTTCATCACGACGGTGGTGGGTTCCATCATCGAACCGATTCCGGGGGGCGCCCTCGTGCTGCTGGCGGTGACGCTGGCGAGCGTGCTCGGCGGCCTGACGCTGGTCTCCGCTCTGAGCGGATACGGCGACCCTACGGTCTGGCTGGTGATGGCGGCGTTCTTCATTTCGCGCGCGCTGATCAACACGGGCTTGGCGCGCCGCATCGCCCTGTTCTTCGTCAAACTATTCGGCCGGACCTCGCTCGGCGTCAGCTACGCGCTCTGTGCGTCAGACACGGTGCTGGCGGCAATCATCCCCTCCAATGGCGCGCGATCGGGCGGCGTGATTCTGCCGATCGTCCGTTCCATCGCCGAACTCTACGGCTCGAAGCCCGGGGCGACCTCGGCGCTGCTAGGTTCGTTCCTGTTCACGTCGGTGTATCAGGGGATCTGCGTTTCAACGTCGATGTTCTTTACCGGTCAGGCGTCCAATTCCCTCGCCGCGCAGATTGCGACTCAAGCCGGCTTCCCGATCACGTGGTCCAGTTGGTTCGTGGCCGGGTTGGCGCCCGGGTTGGTCTCGCTGCTGGTGGTTCCGTGGGTGGTTCAGCGGCTCAATCCGCCGGAAATCAAAGAGACGCCAGCCGCGCGCGAGTTTGCAGCCGGTGAACTTGCGAAGCTGGGCCGGCTTTCGATGAACGAGCGGATTCTCACCTTCGTATTCATCGCTGTCTGCGGCATGTGGGTCACCAGCGGAATCACCAAGATCGACGTCGCCATTCCCGCCCTGTTCGGCGCCGTCTTTCTGATTGCGATGGGCGTATTGTCCTGGGACGATGTGCGGGGCGAGAAGGCGGCCTGGGATATCTTCATCTGGTACGGCGGGCTGGTGCGGCTGGGCAAAGCGCTCAACGACACAGGAGTGACGCGGGCTTTTGCCGATTGGGTGGCGGCCGCCTTCAGTGGCGCGTCCTGGGTGACGATCTTCGTCGTGGCTCTGCTGATCTACTTCTACGCGCACTATGCTTTCGCGTCGATCACGGCGCATATCCTGGCGATGTATCCGCCGTTCCTAGCTGTGCTCGCGGCGGCCGGCGCGCCGTTGGGGCTGGTGGCCTTCGCGTTCGCTTGCTTCACCAATCTCGCCGCGGGCCTCACTCACTACGGCACCACGCCCTCGCCGATGTTCTACGCGCACGGTTATGTGTCGATGGCAACATGGTGGCGCGTGGGCGCGATCGTTTCGGTGGTGAATATTCTCATCTGGTCCACCGTAGGCTTTGCGTGGTGGAAGCTGGTGGGTTACTGGTAGACAGACGGAGCCGCAATAGCAGAGGCCAATCGGTTGGAATCCTGTCCGAAGACTTTCCGAAGCCGGCGGTTCATAGGCTCGGAGAACATCCGAGCTGTCAGCGCTCCAACCAGCGCCGAGACAAATAGCGTGGCTATGAAGAATACCGGGACGCCAGCGATAGGCGTTCCGGCTTGCAAAAAGAGCTCAAACAAGGCAAACACGACGAACATGTGCGTCAGGTAGATCTCGTAGCTGCGTTCGCCCATAGCCAGCAGTGGCCGCATCAGATGCGGTGCGGTCCAATCCATTTGCGCGGCCGCGATCATGATCATACAAGTGCCAATCGCGAGGATCGTCATGTCTATGCCGTTGCGACCGAGCCCCCACTGGCCGGCCCGGAGCGAAAAACCCAGGATGAAGGTCATGGACACCGTGCCGAAGGTGGCGAACATCCAGAGAGCCGCTCGGGAAAAAGGAATCCAAGACACGAGCAACGCGGTTAAGCAACCCCAGGCAATCGCGTCCATGCCCCCGAGGTACGAGTACTCCCGCCAGACGTCGTTACCCTGAGCGAGCACGGTCCGTCCGATCGGTCCGAGCCAAATAAAGAGCAGTAAGAGCGCGATGAAGAGTTTCCTTGATCTGAGGACTCGGCATGCTACGGGAAAGAAGAGATAGAACATCTCTTCGACTGACAGCGACCATAAGATGTCCCAATTAGCCGGCAGGTATCCACGACCGGCCTCCAGAACATTGACGTGAAATGTGAGCGCGGCAAGCAGTGCGCGTCCCAGGCCTCCCACCTTCGGGGGAGACTATGAAATTCTTCAAGCCTGCTAGATGAAGAGCACTCAGAACCGTCAGGACCAGGACGAGCAAAGGAGCGATGCGAGCGATGCGAAGCGCGTAAAAGTCGCGCACGTTGAGCCGCGCTAACGAGCCCCAACGTCGAAGAGCAGTGGACGTGATGAGAAATCCTGAAACGGCGAAGAAGATCTGAACTCCACACTGGCCGTTCCATACCAGTGAGGAGACCAGTTGTTCTGGCAAGCCCGCTGTGTATGGTACTCCTGCGATGCGGAGTCTCATGTTGACGTGGTTCATCAGCACGAAGAAGATAGCAAGGCCACGAAGGGCGTCGACACCGTCCAACCTTGTCAACTTGCGCGTGGGACTGGCTGCGGACAACAAGGGTAAATCGCTTCTGGACATCTACCTCATTGTCACCAAGCATTTTCTCATCGAACGATGAGCCTAAAGGATTGCGATGGTGAGCGGAGCTCCTTTCTTTGGGTTTGAGTTCGAAATTGAATGGTATCGTCGCCGA
>JAYTKJ010000605.1:0-2191 GCA_043730365.1 Acidobacteriota bacterium
AGTGAATCCGCTCAAGGCCAAAAAGATGAAGGACCGGCAGCGCGCCATTGAAGCCGACATGGCTCGGCTGGAGGGCGTTGTTGCCGAGCATGAGCGCGAGCTTTCCAACTACGTCAGCGCCGAAGATAGCACTCGCCGCGCGGCCGAACTCGACCATGCTCGCCGCAAACTCGAGACGTTCATGACCGAGTGGGAGGAGATCACTCGCGGCCTGGAAGAGAGCGGCGGCGCATGAAGCCCGTCGCACTCACGATCGCCGGCTCCGATCCATCGGGCGGTGCGGGCCTGCAGGCGGACCTCAAGACCTTCCACCAGTTTGGCGTCTACGGCGAAGCCGTGGTCACGCTGCTTACTGTGCAGAACACGAGGCGGGTCTCGCGTGTGGAGATCATGGATCCCGTGCTGGTACGTGAGCAGATTGAAGCGGTGATCGAAGACATTCCGCCGGGTGCGATCAAGACCGGAGCCCTGGGCGATGCGCGGGTGATCGCCACCGTCGCCGCCTTCCCATTTGCCGTGCCGCTGGTGGTTGACCCGGTGATGATCAGCAAGCACGGGGTGCCGCTGCTTGCGCCCGCGGCGGTCGATACTCTCCGCAAATACTTGTTGCCGCGCGCTACGTTGCTGACTCCGAATATTCCCGAGGCCGAAGTGCTAACCGGCATCGGAGTGCAGTCACTGGATGACGCCCGCCGTGCCGCCGCCGCGCTGCTCGCCATGGGCGCCAGGGCGGTGCTCATCAAGGGTGGCCACTTCACCCACACGGCGACCGATCTGCTGCTCACGTCCGCCGGCGTCGAGCGTCTCTATCCGGCCGCGCACATCGACACGCAGCATACCCACGGCACGGGCTGTACGTACTCCGCAGCGATCACGGCAGAGCTCGCCAAAGGTACCGAACTAGCCGAAGCCGTGGCGCGGGCCAAGGCCTTCATCACCGCGGCGATCGCCACCAATCCCGGACTGGGCGGCGGGTCCGGACCGGTGAATCACCACGCCCACGCCTAAGCAGCCAACCGCTCATAAGTGCGCAGGAAGAACGGGTCGGTCATGCCCGCGATGTAGTCGCACACCACGCGATGCGCGGGCTGCCCCGCGGTCTGCTCCCGATACGCCGCGGGAAGCTCGCCGGGGTGGTCAAGGAAGAACTGGAACAGTTTCGCGATCATGGCGGCCGAGCGTGTCCGCTCATCGCAAAGGGCCGGAGAATGATAGACCCTGGCGTGCAGAAAGCTCTTCAACTCGCGGCTGGTGATGGCGGCGGCGGGCAAGAGGCAGGCTAGGCGCGTCGGATGTCGGCGCACATCTTCCACGCCCGTGGCGCCCGCTGCCGCGGCGGCGGTGCCCTGGATCAAACCGGTAACCAACCCGTCCAGCAACAGGCGCAGCGCTTCAAAGAACCGCTCACGCGCGGTGGCCCCGGGGAACTGCATCTCGATCGTCTCGGCCAACTCGGCATAGCGCGGCACGGCGGCGGAGATGTCGTCGCCGGTGAAGAGGCCGGCCGTGAAGCCATCGTCCAGATCGGCGGTGTTGTAGGCGATCTCGTCGGCAAGGTCAATGAGCTGCGCCTCGAGCGGCGGCCGCAGACCAGGCAGATACTCGTCCAGCGCGGGAATCTGGCCAGGTTCGAAATCGCGCGAGTGTTTGACCATCCCTTCGCGCAATTCGAAAGTCAGGTTGAGGCCGGGGAACCGGGCGTAGCGTTGTTCAAAAGATTCGACGATGCGCAGGGCGTGAATGTTGTGGTCAAAGGTCTCGCCGAAGCGGCTCATCTGGCGATTAAGCTCGTCCTCTCCGGCATGAGCGAAAGGAGGGTGGCCGAAGTCATGGACCAGCGCGAGAGCCTCGGTGAAGTCCTCGTCAAGTTGCAGAACGGAGGCGGCGGTACGCGCCACCTGCGACACCTCCAAGGTGTGGGTGAGGCGATTGCGGAAGTGATCTGAGATGGGAGAGGTGAAGACCTGCGTCTTGTTCTCCAGCCTGCGGAAGGCGCGGGCGTGGAGCACGCGGTCACGGTCACGCTGGAAGGCGTTGCGGTACGGGTGCGGGAGCTCCGGGTAGCGGCGTCCGCGCGACTCGGCCACGGGAAATCGCAGCGCGCCGAGCATCGTCTCTACTTAGCGGGTAGTTCGCCAAGCAGAGCCACGGCATTGCGGGCGATCACCGGCCGGGAGTCTTTTTGCAGCGG
>JAYTKJ010000606.1:0-9346 GCA_043730365.1 Acidobacteriota bacterium
TTTGATGCCGAACCACCAATCATCATCGAAACCGACGTTGGTGGTTTTGCCGCTGAAGCCGTAGGCCGTGCGGGGGCTTCCCTCTGCCGAGGCTACGCCCAAAACCTGGCGGCGTGTGACGCCGGATGAAGTGGAGTGCACTAACGCCAAGGACCCGGGAGCAATGCCGTCGTAGACCCGATCCAGGTACGCCCCGTCAAACCGTTCCGTATTATCCAGCGGCCACTCCTTCCACAAGTCCGGAGTTTTCAGCTTGTTGTTGTCGTCAAATTCAGCCATGCGCTGAACGGTGGCGCCAAATAAGCTGGCGCTGACGCGCAGGGCGTGGACTGCCAGAAGCGGCGGCGTGGCGGCGCTGACGTTGGCGCTGGACCACGCCTTGTAGTAGGAGTCCTTCAATCGGGGTTCAAAATTCACTAGCACTTGCGGGCTGCTGTCGGCCCCGAAAGCAAACGCCGAACCCAGCGTCCGGGGAAGCTGCGCCGTGCCGCGGAACTGGGGCACAGGAGGCGCCAGAAGGGGGCCAACGAATTTCGAAGGGTCGGTGACGACTCCGGGCGAGGGAGCGACTGCCTCCTTCAGAATCTTCGCGATTTCATTTTCCAAAGCGACCGCCAGGGCGTCCACGGGCGCAGACTGAGTAGCCTCGGAAGCATGAAACTGCGATACCCACGTGTTCGGATTGCTGTACAGGCCCAGCAGAACATCGTTGTAGATTTCCTGGGCGCGCTGCAAAGCGAAACGGTCCCCGAACACAGATGTATCATCCACAATCAGGTCCACTTTCCGGATGAATTCCGCCAGGGCCGCCGTGCCGGCCGGCGTTCCCACCGCCAAGGGCTGCAGACGGATCAGCGTGCGATTATCCGCAAACTCTCCCGTCACCGCCTTCACAACCCGGATGGCATATCGTTTGCCGTCGAACTCAAATAGGAGTTTGTCGCCCGCCTTCAAGCCGGTGGCGGCGCCGCCTACGTAGATTTGCGAAAGAGTCAGCGCGGTGGTGAACGTGATGTTCTGCGGGCGTTTCAGGCGAACCTGCAGATTATTCCACTCCCGGCGCGCCAGCACGTTCTCCACCGTCTCAAACGACTGCGGCTGTTCGCCCGGAGCGGGTATGCTTTGGGAACGCGCCCCTGCCGGTATCTCGACCGGGTCCACCTGATTGTCGTCCAGCGTATAGGCCACATATACCGTGCTGGCCACGCCGGGCCGAAGCGCATAGCCGGCCAACCGGGCCAGTTCCAAAACGGAGCGGCGTTCGGTGGCGGTTCGCAGATACCCCTCATTGGCGATTCGTTCCTGGTAGAAGGTCAACACATCGCCCACGGTGGCCCAGCCGTCCAGGAGCGCAATGGAAGGGTCGGAAGACTCGCGCGTGGTGAGGCCGGTGAGCGGCCGGAAGGTTTCCACGGTTTGGCCATCGGCGCCCGCGGCGTCCACTGTCATGTTGGACAGCCGCGCCTTCATGGATTCGAGAAATTCGCCATGGGTGCCGACCCGATAGCGCAGCTTCTTCAGCCCAGAACGGTTTGATGTCACCGCGGGCGTCATCGTTTTCGTGCCGTCGCAGCACCCGCACGTAGATTGGTTGCAGCCGCAGGAACTCATTTCACCGGCCTCCGTTCACTTTGATCGCCAGCTTTCCGTGCTCAGGGTTGTCGGGGTCATTCTCCAGCCGGGCGATTTCGCCGGTCGCCAACGGCAGCACGCCGTTCTCCAACTCCTTATTCGGACGCAGAAACAGGCGGTGGAACCGCGTGACGGTAACGCATTCCACGCCGGGCACGGCCTGCGCGGCGGCAATGATCACGCTGAGATAAATCCCCTCGCCGAACGAGAGCTTGTCCGGATGAAAGAAGCCCGTGGCGCCGCCGCCAAGCGGACGGTTGGAGAAGACATCCAATAACGCGGCGCGCACGTGAGCTTTCTGGTAGCCGGGCAGAGCGCAGACGTCCAACTCCAGGTGGATAGGCACGTAGACGGCGGGCTCCACATGCAGGTCATGCCCCATGCGGCGGTACTTTCCCAGGCTAGTGGTGATGGACGTGACCATCGCAGCGGAAACGGTACCGGCGCCGAATGGATCAATGGCGACGTCCGCCTCATACCAACTGCCGGTCCAGACAAGCTCCGCCGATGCCTGCTGAACGGCGGGATTGCGTTCCGCGATCTCTTCGTAGTCGGCGGCGATGATGGCACGCTCAATGCGTCTGCGGAACAGGTGCGGCGCGAAGAGCTTGGCTTCGGCCACCGGTTCAGCGTCCCTTCCGCCGGCGGCAGGCAGGGGATTTCTCAGCTTGATAGCCACGCCGCTCAAGGTCGCATTCGTCGGCACAATCCGCGAGATCGCTTCCGGACCCACGTTGCCACGAATACCGTTGCCCGTGCGATAGCCGGCTTGAAACACTGTGCCCGCAGCCGGTTGTTTACCTAGTTGACCATCGCCAAAGCATAGGTGCGCCATGCCGTCGTCGTCAATTTCCACCGCGTAGTGCGCCTCCGAACCCATGCTGCCGATGAGGTCATAGCGAGGCTCCCACGGCGCGGCGGGCTGAGAGGCAAGCCACACCTGGGGCAGGGCGCCCCTCGGGTCCGTCTGGAACAACGCCGCCGCGTTGCCGGCATCCAACGGAGCGCGGAACGTCAGCGGCGTGCGCGCCAGCTTCGGCGTATAGCGGCCGGGCAGGGTGCGAACCTCTCCCGGCCGTCCCGCACAAATGCATTCGGCCTCAGTCCGTCGAGCGGGTACGGCGCCCAGATCCTGCGGCTCCCAACTGCGCCCGTGGTCTACCAAAAGGACATTGCCGCGCACTACCGAGATGTCATTGATATACTGGCATGGCGGTGCGCCCCCAATGGCTGAGACGCAAAACGGCATGGGTAGAGCGTCTTCAGCCGCCCACTCCACAACCACGTAGGGGGTCGGCCGGCCTTCCGCATCCCGCACCACGGGATCGGTATCCTTCCGCACGCTGGTGAGGCGGATGGCGTGGCGGTGCGCGGGGTCGGCGTCGGCGGCCACGCCGGTAACGGGCCCCAGTACCTCCTCGAAGATCAGCAGATCGCCAGGCTTCAACTCCAGGCCGGTATCCAATAGGGCCGTTGACGTGGCGCCGGATTCCAGGCAGCACTCCTTGCGTCCCCAGGTGTAGATGCGAATGGCGCTGTGCGCGGGAATCCAGGTTATCTTGCCGTCGCGCGGGAACGGCTCGAACACTTCGTACGCCTGCGAGGGAATCTCGCGCAGATCATCCCATCGCAATACCGTGCGCTTGTCCGTCAGCGCGTCGTTCATGCCAGTGAGGAAGCTGACACGCGCCGCGTCCAACTCCACCTTGGTGTCCACTTCCACCGCCAGCAAGGCCCGCGCGTTACAGCCCTCGTGAAGTTGGTAATCAACCAGGCGGACGTGGCGGCGCACGGAGCGGCGAAGGCGCGCCGTGTCCAGGTAAGCCTCCGTGGCCACGGCGTCCTGGTAGTAGCTGAGGGCGTCGCCTTCGTAGGCCAGCGCTTCAACCAGAGCCACGCCCAAGTCCGGGACATGCCGCTCCTGCCAGCCCGGAACCAGCAGCGCCATGCGGTCCAGAATCAACTGGCGGAAGCTGGCATAGTCCTTGGCGAGGTAGTTGATCTCGGGCTGCGGCGGCGCGGGATGCTCACACCCGCGGCCGGTCGCGCAATCCAGATCGCTGGGGCAGTCCATCTTGAACGTGAAGGAGGCGCTGCCGTAGCGCGGGTCCACATTCTCCACGCCTGTCAGGCGTAGGGTGTACCGGGAGAAATCGCCGGCACGATCCAGCTTCACCACCAGGAAATCGTCGAGCTCCGGGTTCTCATTTACCACGGGTTCAACGTCGGTAATCTGAATGTCCCCGATGCGTTCGCCGCCCTCCAGCACCAGGCGCTCCGGCAGGGCGGGACCGTCCTCGGCGAACTCCGGCGGCAGCTTGCCGAGGAAGAAAACATTGAGCGTTCGCTGGTCCGTATCAACCTCAACATAGTCAATGCCGTTCCAGCCTCGCAGGTGCCGGACCGCATCGCGGCGTTCGTCATTTTGGCAACAGAGGCTCATGGTTGCTCCTTACACGGTTCGGGTGAACGTGGCGTCCCGATCTTCGTTTGTCCGGCGGATCAGGTACTTCATATCGATGGTGAGCGTGGAATCCTCCGCGCTGACGGAGAGGTCGCGTATCTCAATCAAGTCGCCCAACCAGCGCTGCACGGCTGCCTGCAAGGCGAACTGCAAGGTGGCGGCAAGCTCCGGGCTATTGGGGGCGTAGATGAGCTGCAGTATGCCGCTGCCAAAGTCCGGCCGGTTCACGCGCTCGCCCGGAGTAGTGAAAATCAACTGCTCAATCATGTCGCGAATGTGCCCGTTCTCATCTACGCCGGCGGTGCGGCCGCGGCTGTCGAAGTGAAACGGAAAATCGAACTGTACAGTGGCTGGCATGGCTTAGCTCGCTATCACACGAAGTTGGAGTGTGCTCACCGTAGGCGGACCTTGCGGAATCTGTTCCGCGCTTTGGCAAATACCGGGCGCGGATCCCGGCGCCGGCGTTAGCGCCGCGGGCTGGCCCATCACTAGAACCCGTACCGAAGGCATCAACCATTTCACGATGACGCAGGGCTGTGGTTTGGTGCCCGGACCTACTGGAATCTGGAACGGGCATCCCATGACTGCCGTGGGCGCCGTTATGTTCGCCACGGGCTGCCCGCTCACCAGCACGCGTGGCTGCGTGGGGGAGATGGTGGCCGGGGCGAGGTGCGTGCATTGCACCACAGCGTTAACATGAAGAAGTAGTCCTGGCATCGCAAGTTCCTTTCTCTAGGTCACCGTCAACGCGCCGGTGTTGATGTCCACCACGGGGCCCACCAGCGTGATCATGGCGCCCTTGCCGTTCTGGATATAAATGCCGGTGTCGTTGACAATCAGTGTCGCCCCGGTGGTGCTCTTCAGCATGATGCCGCCCGTGGGCCCGGGCAGGTCGCTAATCACAATCGTATTTTGCGCGGCGGTCTGGAGACAGATATTGGGCGAGATGGGCAGGCCCGCCAGCGCCAGCACGGGAACATCGCCACGGGCGAAGCGGCAGCCCGTGAAGATGGGATGGCCGGGGTCGCCCTGCTCAAACTCAATCCACACGCCCGCTCCCATGGGGGGCACGAAGTAGGCGCCCATCTGGGCTCCGGTGGGTCCGGCCAGCGGAGCGCAGGCTTCGCACCAACTGGTAGGCACAGGACCCGTGACGTCGGGCACAATACACATGATCCGCCCGCGGAGCTCAGGATCCACATTATTGAACACAATGCCGCGGTACTTACCGTAGAATCTTTTGTCAGTCGCCGAATCGCTCATGGGAAGACCCTCGGAGTTTTGGAAATCAATCCATCGCGGCTCAGTTCAAAGCTCTGTTTGTACTCGCCGCGCTTTAAGTTATGAGAAACGCTGTTCACGTAATACATGCCGTCGTAAGCCAGTCCCGCGCCCCGCACACCCACCAGCATGCGGTTCCGTAACACGCGGCCATAGCGCATCACGTCCAGGCTGCCCGACACCGTGATAGCGTCGGAGGAGCGCGCCAGAATCCCCAGTACTTTATCGATCACTCTCGGCAGCGGCTCCTTGGTCATGTACTCCGGGAACTCCACCTTTGCGGGCGGGGTAAGCCTTGCCCCCAGTGGCGGTTTGAAGAGATTGAAGTTGGGGACCGGTACTACTATGGGGATTTTCTGCGTGGCCGGGTCAAACACCGTCACCACCACAATTTTCTTGGCCAGTCCATCCAGGGAAAAACTCAAGGACTCCACGTTGGTGTCCGCGTCCATGTTGATGTTCAAGGCCGGTTGCGGTACGGGAATACGAACGTCGGGCCCCCAATAGGCGATGCTCTGTCCGGGTAGCGGACCGGGTTCCACGTAGAAGACATAGGCGTGATCGTCGGCCAGTTTCTTCAGGTACTTCAGGTCCGTGCCTTTGTGCGTCGGAATCTCGGTGGTCGGAAGGGGGACGTCGTTGATGAACGGCGGAATGGCCAGGGGGATAATGCCGAAGGCGGCGTACTTGGCCAAAATCACATAAACCTGGCCAATATCCGGCGTGGCCGGATAGCGCATGAACGGCATCTCCACAATGTCCATGAGGATACTGAGATCCTCGCCGGTGATGGTGAGGGTGGATTGTCCGGGCTCGCTTGACGGCGCCAGTTCGTGCCGCGTCACCATGCCGTCCATGAGAGCGTTGGGGAAGCCATTCACGGTGGCGATGATGATGACCCGCGTGAGGATGGGGTCGAAGTAGCCCGCCGGCAGCAGTATCTGCATCAACGGCGAGTTCTTGCTCACCGCGAATTGAAGCTGAAAGCCGGACTTGTCCTTGCCGTTCGTCACCTGGACGCTTAGCAGCGCGTCCATCACGGACTTCGGCGCGGGCACCGGCACGGCCGGTCCGATCATCAGCGTCAAATGGATGCCCTTAAGCATTCGATGGTCCGGGAATCCCCTCCGGCAGCGTGATGCGCAGCCGCCGTCCCACTGTCTCCTGCAATTCCGCCGGGCGCATCGCGCGGTTGGCGTCCGCCACGCGCCAGAACGCCTCCGGGTCACCCACGTACCGCGCGGTAATGTTGTCGAGACGCTCCGCCTCTTCCACTACGTGCTCCTGCAGCACCGCGAAGCGTTCCGGGGCGGGTACAAAGCGCCGCCGCAGGCAGCTCACCTTGCGGCCGTCACGGGTGGTGAGACTCGCCGTTTCAATTCCGTAGTAGCGGCTGGTCGCGGGAAAGTTGTACGTTGCCATGTTTGCTCCTAAGGGATGCCGGTGATTCCCAATGCGTTGAAGGAGCCGGGCGTGGCCTTCTGCGCCAGTTGTTCCTTAGATTGGAGGTACGTCATGAAAAGGCCGCCGCCCTTGGCCTCAAAGCCCAGGTCGTCCACGGTCAGCACGCGCATACCCAGGCTCACCTTCGCGCGGGTGGGGTTTAGATTCACGTCGAAGGCTTCCTCGGTGATGGAAAGTTCCGTGAAGCGAACCGGCAGAATGCGCTTGGGTCCAAAGATGAACACCGTGAGCGGACCTTGCGCGGGCGCAATCTCCAGCGAGCCGGAAGACGCCATTGCATTGTTGGCGAGCAGTGTGCCGCTCGAGGGATACACAATCATCTCCAGCGCCGCCAGTTGCGCGTGAATGCCGTTGCTGGAAGTTTGTGAGTCGCCTTTTTCCAACTGGTCGGTGGCGTCGATTTCCACTTCCAGCTTGATCGTTTCCACCGGCGGCCCCTTTAGCCGGAGCGCTTCCAGATGATCGCCCGATTCGGCGGCCACACCGCGGATTTGCAGGCTTCGCGTCAGCGTCTCCGGGTTGTACTGCAGCGGAATGATGCGGATCACTTTCGCCGTCCGGTTGTCGATCAGCGCGATGCCGCCCTTCAAAATACGAGGTGAGTCGGGTGAGTTCGCCATGGCTAGAACCGGCCTATGTTCCTTTCTTTACCGCTGACCCACTTGTAAATGCCGTTTAAGATATCGGAGGACAGAACGGGCAGCACAAGGTGCTTCTCATCCGGGTAGAAGAACTTGAATTCCCGGTTGGAGCGATCCAGCACATTGGGTGACGAGCGCCCGAGATGATCGTCCAGCACGAAACCCGTGGCAGCGTTCGCGGCCTTCACCGACAGGTCATGCGGGAGGATGACGCTGAACAAGTTGTAGCTGTACTGGAAATGGCTTTCGATGGCATTCCCCCACCGCGAATCCAGGCTTAGCCCCCGGCTGCGGAAACCGTCCTGCATGGATTCCCAATCGACGTCCTTCATGGAGAGCGACGGAACCAGGGGCCGGAGCAGCGGCGGCGGTGTCTGGAAGAAGCGCGGCGGGCTGGGAGGCTGCGGCCCGTACGGCTGGGTGTCGATCTTGAAATCCTTCTGCCGCCACGGAAACAGGTCCACCGGCTTCGGCTTCTGTTCGCCCGCCGGGTCCAGTGAACCGCCGTCCTCCTTCTTGTCCTGCTTGGCCGAGTTCTGGTCTTCCACGCCCGTGGTGATGGCGACTCCGGCGCGCCGGTTCTCCTCGGCCGCGCCGAACGCCGTGCTTTGGCCGTGCGCGAACAGCACCACGCGCGAGCCCTTCGGCAGCATGGATTCCAAATACGCCTTTACGGCCGCGGCGCGATGCGCGGAGAGGTTCAGGTTGTACTCGCCCTCGCCTTCACCGCTGGCATAAGCGTGCACGCGCACGGTCACCGGTTCCTTGTAGTGGTCCGCCAGTTTCTTCAGCGCCCTGGACGCAGCCGGCGTCACCGTCGCGCTGTCGAACGGAAAGAGCACGGCGCTGTCCTCCAAGGCGCGGCCGGTTGCCACTTCGAACGGCTCCGCGGGCGGCGCGCCGCCAATGCCTCCGCTGGCGTTCTTGGGGTCCATCTGCACCTGCGCCTGCTGTGTGGCGGATTGCTGCAGCGTGTGCGTAATCTCATGCGCCAGCAAGGCGCGGCCGGAAGGCGTGCCGGGAGACTCCCCGGGCGCGAAGGCGATGTCATTGCCGGCGGCGAAAGCACGCGCGCCAATGGATTGCGCTTCAGGAGAATCTGTGTGAACTCGCACGTTGGAGAAGTCGCGTTTGAACCGCGGCTCCATATCCGCTTTCTCCGCGCTATTCAAACCCCGGCCCGGCGCGCCAAACACCGGTTCCTCCGGCCGCGGCGCCGGTCCACGCGCCGCTGGGGCCTGCATCATTGCCCCGGCGGCGAAGCGCGATGCATTGCCGCGGGCGGAGGATTCCGCCGGGGCCGGCAGGCCCGGGTCGCGCTTGGAGATCAACTGCGAAAGACCGCGCGTCATTTTGCAGCCTCCGCCGGTTTGCCTTTGGAGTTCACGTCGGTCAACGCCGGCTCGGCCAGTTTCTTCAACTCCGCCGCGTCCAGAAACGTCAGGTCGCCGATCTCCACATCCTTGATCTTGCTGTCCTCGATGTACAGCGTTACCGATAGCGAGAAGTCGCCCAAACCGTGCGCGTAGACGTTGATTCCCTGCAAAGTAATCTCGCCCGTCTTACCCTGGCGGACCTTGCCATCCTGCGTGGTACCCGCGGTGAAGCCTGAACCGCTGAGGTGGAACTCAGGCATGCGGAGCTGGATCAGATCGCCGATGTGCGATTCCACCAGGTCGATGCGATTCTGTTCCGGCTTGTCCGGCTGACGCTTGAACTCCACCCAGAGATCGCCGGCGCCCAGTTTCTTGTCGGCATCTTTGTCCATGCCCATGCGGCCTTCGCCCAAGTAAAAACTGCCTTTCAGGCGAAGGTTTTTCAAGCCCTCGGCGGGTTCATACGTTTGCTCCGGCTTGGCCGCGGA
>JAYTKJ010000607.1:0-10436 GCA_043730365.1 Acidobacteriota bacterium
TACCGGGCGCTGGCTCAAGACATTGCGCAGCACGACGCCTACGAAATCCTCACACCCATCGGCCTAGTGCCGCACCCGCTTATCGGTTCCGTTTGGGCCGCCCACGCAAGCGGCAAACCGTCCAAGTCATTGGCAAGGGTGATCTCACGCACCACCAGCACGACAACCTTTGAGGTAAGCCTCCATTCGGGCCGCCCTCATCAAATCAGAATCCACCTGGCCTCCATCGGCCATCCCCTGGTGGGGGATCCTCTGTACGGCTTCACCGGCCAGCCACTTGAAAATCTCCCCGGCCTACCCGGCGACGGAGGATATCTCCTGCACGCTCACTATCTGAAATTCCGCCACCCCATCACCGGAGAGCAAATCAATCTTGAGGCAGCCTTGCCGTCCGGATTCTCGGCAGAACGAGACTACTCGATACCCAATCGGCAATAGACTTGCGGAGTGCGACCACTTCGATATTCCATCAATGGAAAATTGGGGGGGCGCTCAGCGTGACGCCTTACTCGAAGCTGAGCTCGAGCGTTGCGCCGCGCGGTAGGGCCGACCATTGCGCCATCAGTTCGGCGCGGCAACGGCGAATAGCGGCCAAGTCCTCGCTAGTAAGGCGTCGCGCCGTACCGCCCGTATTGATCGCCATCGCTTCATTGAACTCATCGGCCATCCAAAGCGTGGCCGACGCGCGCTCGGTGTAGAACAAGCCAACCAGCGCTTCCACCTCTCCGGCTTCGGGCGGCAGCGCTCCACGCACACCTTTCCCGGTGGTGTCTTCGATACTCCATCCAGGGGCTATCAGTCCGTAGAACCCTTGGCGTCGAAGCACCGCGCCAGTCTCGCCGTGCCGCGAGAGGAACACGCTGAGCCGAAACTCTACTGCTCCTTGAGTTTCAACTGACCCTGGTTTTCGGCGATGAATGATTTGATTTGCTCGGAAGCGGTCAGGAGCTTTTCCCATTGCTCTTTGTACAGCGTCACCGGAAACCGGCCCAGCCCGTAGACCGATACGGCTCCCTTCTCGCTCACCTTGAAGGACATCGTGCCCGTGGTTTTACGGACCTGCTTCAGGGAAGCGTTCTCCGCCTTCAGGCGTTCCAGTTCAGCTTTTAAGTCTTCGGGTTGGTCGCTCATAGTTCTATTAGGATACTTCAGCGGGCGACCAAGGACCATTCCTGGTCGTAGTACCGCACCAGTACCTGGTCGTTCAGCCGGTTGGCCTCGGCCGGTACTCGCTGCATGTCGCGAGGAAAATCGAACAGCATCGGCACGTTGGTGGCGGTGAGAAAACGCAGGCCGGACGGCAATTGCGACGGCGTCTCCATTACCTCGTGCCCCGCCAGCACGTAGCCCCACTCGCCGAAACTCGGCACGTACACGTGATAGGGTCTCGCCTTCCAGCCCGCCTGTTCCAGCGTCGTGACAATGCACCAATAGGATTGCCGGGCGAACAACGGAGACGTACTCTGCACGGCCACCATGCCGTGCGACGACACGTGGCGCGCCAGCATCCGGTAGAAAGCTGTCGTGTACAGCTTGCCCAGCGAGAAGTTGGTGGGATCCGGGAAATCCACCACCACGAAATCAAACTGCTCGGTGTTGTTATCGAGCCACACAAAGGCGTCGGCATTCACCACGCGGACGCGCCCGTCTTTGAGCGAGCCGGAGTTCAGGCGCGACAGTAGCGCGTGGTCACGAAACAGCGTGGTCATCTCGGCGTCGAGGTCCACCAGCGTGATCTGCTCCACCGTGGGGTAGCGCAAAATCTCCCGCACCGCGAGGCCATCGCCACCGCCCAGCACCAGCACGCGGCGCGCGCCCGGGAGCGCAGCCAGCCCCGGGTGCACCAACGCTTCGTGATACCGATACTCGTCGCGCGAGCTGAATTGGAGATGTGAATTCAGGAACAGCCGCAAGTCGTCCTTCCAGCGCGTTAAAACAATTCGCTGGTATCGCGTGGTGCGGGTCAAAACGATATCGTCGGCGTAGAGACTCTCCTCGGCCAGGGTATTGATCTTCTCGGCGGTGGCGAATCCGCCCAGCAGCGCCAGGATCACGGCCACCGCGGTCAGCCGCTGCGCCACCGGACGCCGGATCTCGGCGGCAAACAGATACGTGGACCACAACGCCACGCCCGCGTTCAACAACCCGAACAGCAGCGCGCTCCGAATCAAGCCGAGGCGCGGCACCAGCAGCAGGGGAAACAGGAGTGAGGCACCCAGTGCGCCGAGATAGTCAAACGTCAGGACGTTGGCCACCAAGTCCCGGAATTGCAGTTTGTCCTTGAGAATCCGCATCAGCAGCGGAATCTCGAGACCCACCAGCGTGCCAATCGCCAGCACCACCACGTACAGCACAAAGCGAAAACTCTCGGTATAGGCGAAGGCCAGAAACAGCACGCTGGAAGAGAAGCCGCCCACCAGCCCCACCATCAGCTCAATCGCGATGAAGCGCGCTACCAGGCCGCCGGACACGAAGCGCGACAGGTAGCTGCCGATGCCCATGGCAAACAGATAGCTGCCGATGACTGTGGAGAACTGCAGGACGCTGTCGCCGAGCAAATAGGAAGCCAGCGTGCCGGCGATCAACTCATAGATGAGCCCGCAGGCCGCGATAAGAAAGACGGAGATAAATAGCGCGGTGGACATCCGCGCTAATGCACGGCCGCGGCGATGATGATACACATGCCGATCGACATGGCGCCCACCAGCACGGCCAGCGGCAGGTTTTTCTCCTCCACGATCTCCTTCCACAGGGCGTATGGCGTCAACATGTCGATGACGACAAAGGCGACGATAAAGAGGATGATGCCCAGGCCGGCAAACATCGCGGCGTTGATCAAAGCAGTCAGGTGCGTTTCCATTCCAGTAATCCTTCTTACTTACCGCCCATGTAGCGTGGGTAGTAACCGTAGTGTGAGCGCCAGGCGCCCGGGTTATCGCGAATTGACTTGGGTACGTTCTTCAGTTCGTTCGGCCAGACACTGCCCAGCCCGTACCATTGCAGGCCGTTCACACCGGCCGCCACCAGCAGTCCAAAGGCGAGAAATTTCGGGTGTTTAGTCATCGTCGTCGTCACTCTCTTTGCTGGCAGCGCCGCCGGTGCTGCTGCCGTAGTCGCTCTCCTGCCACCGGCCTGATTCGAAAGTCCAGGCCCGAATTGAAATCATCAGCGCCGGCAGCAGCAACAGCCCCAACCCCACCAGATAGGGCCACAACACCGGCACATCCCGCCGCAAGGAAAGCGTGTAGTTCACCTGGGGCGGCGGTGCCGCCGATCCGGCCTCGCCTGGCTCCCACTCCGGCTCCACCCGCAAATAGTATCGCCCCGCCGGCACGTGCGCCAGCCGCGAGCTATCGCGCCGCCCGCCTTCGGTCCAGGAGCCATCGCTGTCGCGGCCCTCATAGTAACTCACTTCCCTGCCCCACTCCAGCGCCTGGCCAGTCTCTTCGTTCACCAGCGCCAGACTGAAGTAGAGCCAGTTGTTGTCCACGTCGGTTTCAATCCGCGCCTCCACATTGGAAGGCCGACCCGTTAACTCAAAACCGGGAGTAACAAAAGAAGCTTCGCCCTTGTTAGCCGCCGAAAACGAATACTGCCGCTCGAACACCTTCTGGTTACCCATGAACAACGTGAAAAAGATATGAGAGCCCATCAGCAGCGCGGCCAATAGACCGTAGGTCGTCCACGCGCTCCGCGTAGAGCCGGTATAGGGCGAGGGTTGGTTGGCATAGACGCCGATTACCTTCGGCGGCGTGGTCTTCAGGCCGAAGCGCTGCCACAACTCGGCACTCGGCAAGTACTCTCCGTGAGACCAGGTCACCTCATTGACATTGCCCTCAGAAGACAGCATATAGGGAGGCGACACGAAGTCTTCGGCCGTCACCTTTTCGCCCACCTGCACGCGCCACGGGAACTCGCCCACGACATAGGTGGTCTCAGCAGTCGCCGTCTGAAAGTGCTTGTAAGTGCGGCCCATCCACACATGCGAACGCCGCCCGCCGGACGTGCCCGAAACCGGCAGATTCTTCACCGGACGGACATCGTTCCAATGGCCGTCGTACTCGGTCAGATACCGGAAGCCGCGATGCTCATTGAAAAGCACATATTCGCGCCACTCGAAACTCTCGCCCGAGACCTTGATCGCGCGGCATTGGAGGCCGATATTCTGCCAGATCTCGCCATCGAACTTGCCCTTGGCGCCGAGCGGAATGGCTGGCTCCGCCCGCTTTACGAACTGCGCCTGCTGCACAAGTTTCAGCATCGGACTGCTAGCGTCCAGCACCGACGTGCAAGATCCGCATACCACGGTCACAGTCTGGCCTTGCGCCCGGATCTCCACACCGGCGCCGCAGTTGGGGCAAGACAACGCCGCCGCAGCCGCCGTGGGGTCGCCCAGCGGGTCATCCTGCTTGAGATTGGTGAGCGCGAGGTCCGGGAACTCCACGCTCTCGCCGAAAAACAACAGCGGCGGAGATTCGCTGAAGTCGATGGTGGCAAACTCAGGGCCGGTGGATCGCAGGTCCACCAGATTGATCTCGCTCTTGTCCCAGTATTCGAAGGGAAGCTCGCCCTCCACGCCGCGATAGTGCGCCAGCGTCTTGACCGCCACCGAGAAATCCTTCCCGGCGATTTTCACTTTGCGGCCCGCGAAGAACTGATCGGGCGTCATCCCGTCAGACGGAAACGGCGCTGACCGGGTCACGGCGTACTCGGCCTGCGCATCCGAGAGCCACCCACTCCGGCCATCCTGGAACACCACATGCCACTCGTTCCAGTTGCCCTGCTCCCAGTCATAGATGATACGGCCGGCCACGGAGAAGGCCTGCCCTTTGTACTTGCCCTCGGTCCCGATCTGTATCGGCGAAACGTTGGGAGGTAGCTCGGCCACCTGTCCCACCCGCCGGATGTCGGCATCCTTGCGCACCAGAATCGACCGGCAGAATCCGCACGTAGTCTGTACCGCCTGCTCAAAGCGGAACTCGATCGGTCCGCCGCAGTTGGGACAAAACGCCTTCATGCGCCGGGCCTCTGGTCATAGGGGCGTTCAAACCGGCGCACGCAAACATGGCCGGCGCCAAACTCGCGCTGCAAGTAACCACGAAAATCCCAATCCGGCCGCGGTTGGCAGCAGAACAGATTGACGGTCATGGCGCGATGTTCGGGAAAGGTATGGCAGGCAAAGTGCGACTCAGAGAGCAGGCAAAGCCCGGTAACACCGCCACCGCCCTGGCCGAACTTGTGCCAAAGCGGCGCGCCCACCGGATGTAATCCGAGTTCGTCAATCAGCCTGTCGAGAAATACGCTCAGCCGGGCGAGATCGGCCACGGCCAGTGCGTCGCAATCGTAGGCCTCGACCATCCATTCGAGACCGGACATGCTATCCGCCCTACGCCTGCGGCTTGCCGCACTCAGAGCAGAATTTGGAGGCCCGGGCAATTCGCCCGCCGCACTCCACGCAGAACTTAGTATCGGGAGAAGCGCCAGCAGCTGCAGCAGCCACCGGAGCCGCAGCAGCGGGCGGAGCGGCGGGATGCACGCCAGCCTGCCCAATCGCACCCATCATCGTCTGCGCCATCGCCATCCCCGCCCCGAGCCCGGCGCCAATACCCGCCGCCCCGCCGCCTTCATTGGCCGCGGCAATCGGAATCGACTGCGCCACCTGGAACTGCGTGTACTTGCCCATATCGCCGATCATGTTCATGCCGATCCGTTGATCGAGGATCTTCTGCAGTTCCTCGGGCATCGACAGGTTCTCCACCACAAAGGTGTCGAGCGCGATCCCCATCTCGGCAAACGCCGGCTTCATGTGCTCGGCGATTTTCTGCCCAAGCTCCACTTGGTTTGAGGCCATGTCGAGAAACGGCACGCCCGATTCGGCAAACGTATCCGACATCCGGCCCACGATCATGTTCCGCAGTTGCCCTTCCAGGTCCGCCGTACGGTACATCTCCTGGGTGCCGGAGATTTTGGCGTGGAAGGCCCGCGGGTCGCTGATGTGATAGGAGTAGATGCCGAACGCGCGCAGCCGCACAGCGCCGAACTCTTTGTCGCGAATCGTAATGGGCTGCTGCGTGCCCCACTTCTGATTGGTCTGCTGACGCGTGGAGAAATAGTAGATGTCGCTCTTGAACGGAGACTTGAACGCCTTGTCCCAGTTCATCAGGTACGTCAAGATCGGCATCGTCTGCGTGTTCAATACGTAGCGTCCGGGCCCGAAAAGATCCGCCGCCCGGCCTTCGTTAACGAACAAAGCCATTTGCGACTCACGCACCGTGAGTTGGCCACCGTTCTGGATCTCCATGTCCTGCATGGGATACCGGTAGGCGAGGATGCCCTCCTCCGGTTCGGTCCAATGAATGACGTCTATGAACTGTTTGCGTAGGAAATCACCGAGTGCCACTATGCACACCTCCGCTTTCTGATCAAGAGAGATTGACTGCTGCTCGATCAGTATAACGTGTTCGGAAGGCTCCGAGTTCCACGAGAAATATGGTTGGCATGGGCGACGTCGTCCGGCATCTAGAAAACGAACTTCAGCGCCACTTGCTGAATCCGGGCAGGCGCGGTGCTGCTGATCTGTCCGGCTTGCGCGTTACCGATCGCCGAGTTCGGCGTACCAAAATTCGCGCGGTTAAAGGCATTGAACATCTCCCAGCGGAATGTCACCCGATATTTTTCGCTCAACGCAAACTGACGATGAATGCCTGCATCGACGTTAAAGTTGCCGGGTCCGAGGAGGATGCCGCGGCCGGCGTTGCCAAAGTTGAACTGGGCCGGAGTGGCGAAGGCGGTGAGGTCAAACCATCGATCAATGCTGTGTTGGCCGGTAGTCAGGTTGCCCTCACCGATTCGATTGGGACGGTCCCCACCACCGCCGGCGGAATTGGAAACAGCCGCCGCCAAGCCCGGCGTAAAGTGTTCGCCCGTGGCCATGGACCAGATTCCATTGAGACTCCAGCCGCCCAGCAGCCACGCCGCGGGGCCTCCGGTGGCATAGCGCCTTCCTCGGCCAAAAGGCAGTTCCCACACGTGATTGACTACGGCGATGTGGCGGCGATCCTCCGGCATCGAACCCCACTCGCATCGATAGCAGCGAGCATCCTGCGGTGGCGCGTTGCCACCACCATTGATGTTGCCGCCGTTAGAGAGAAAGTGCGACCAAGTGTAGGCTAGCGACATGGTGAGCCCGCCCCGCGCCCGCTTCTCCACACGCGTCTGCAGCGAGTGATACTTGGAGGCGCCGAAATTGGTGCGGTAGGCGATGTTGGTGACGTTGGGGTTGGCCGCGAAGAACGGGCGGCGGGGACCTTGTCCGCCCGCGCCCGGCACCGATTGGTTGATGTTGACGTTAGCGATCAAGCCCAACGAGCGCGTGCCCACATAAGAGACATCGACGAGCAGGTCCGTCATGATCTCGCGCTGGATGCCGAAGCTCCACTGCATGGTTTGCGTGGACTTGAGGCCGTAGTCCCAGGCATTCGGATTGCCACCGGAAAGCTGCGCCTGATTGTTGAGATCGGGGGCCACCGGCGGCGCCAGGCCCTGGGAGATGAGCGCCGGCGGGGCGGCGTTCTGATCGGTCGCCACCACCTGCGAGAAGAAGAACGGCAGATTCTTGTAGAGCTGCCCGCCGCCTTGGCCAGCCTCGACAAACGAGGCTCCGTAGCCGGCCCGCAGGACGGTCTTGCGGTCAGACGTGAGCATATAGGTGAGGCCCAGGCGCGGGGCCAGGTTGTTGGTATCGAGGTTGCGCAGACGGCGGCTCGCGCCGTTGCGCCCGGCAATCTCCAGTTGAGCGGTGTTTATGTTGAAGTTGGACCACCGGTCATGCACCTCATAGGGAGGCGTCAACAATTCGTACCTCACGCCGAAGTTCAACGTGAGGCGATTGCTGGCGCGCCACGAGTCATCCACAAAGGCATTGAGATTGTAGAACCGCATCCCAAAGGTGCCCACCAGTACATTGCGCGTGATGGCACTGGTGGCGCCGAGCGCCCAATCGGCCAACGCGGTGGTGGCAATATTGGTACCGATCTGCCGGGTGAACTGGCCGTTGAAATCGAACGTGCCGCGAGTGGGGAACGCCGAGAAGCCGTTAAACCGGTGGCGCACATACTGCCCGCCGAACTTGAGCGTGTGGGCGTTCTTTACCACCGTCAGCACGTCTTCGTACTGAAAGGAAACCGTCTGGCTATTCTCAGGGTACGTGGACGCGTCACCGAGGTTCCGGAACCCTGTGATGGCGAATGAGAGCAAGCCGCCTGACTTGTTGTTGATGTTGATGCCGGGAATGCCAACGGCGGTGGCGGTGGACAGAGAGTTGCCGAGCGGCGAAATGTACTGGTTCCAGCGCACCGCACCCAGCCGCACTTCGTTCACGATATTCGAACCAATCACCTTGACGTAGTTGAAGGTGGCGGACCAATTCTTGAGCGGCGTTTCGGTGCCGGTATCGGTGCCGTCCGAGGAAAGGTAAGGGCTCATCGGAACGCCCGGATTGGCGGGCGCTGGCACATTGCCGGGCGTGATGAGCAGCGTGTCGTCATAACTGTACTTGAAGAAGACGCGGTCACTGGCGCCGAGATTGTGATCCAGGCGCACGTCAAACTGATCGGTGCGTTGGGAGACCGTCGGGTTGTACACGAAGTTGCGGGTGGCGAGAGAGTTGGTGGGGTTCGGAAGAAAGCTGGTGAGTTTGAGCGCTGCCGGGTCCAGCCGCGTAGCGGGAATCCGGTTGCCGGCAAAGGCGACGCGCTGGCCATTGGCAAGGTTAGTGGGATCGAAGATGGTGACGCCGAGCGCCGAAAAATCGCCGGTCGAGATCCATTGCCGCTGAGCCAGCGTGGGGATGGTGGAAATCAGCGATCTCGGCTGACGCAGGCGTATGCCTTGATAATCGCCAAAGAAAAACGTCTTGTCCTTACGGATCGGGCCGCCCACGGTGCCACCGAATTCATTTCGGCGGAAAGCGGGCTTGCCGACACCGGCTCGATTGTTGAAGAAGGCATTCGCGTCCAGTTTGTCGTTGCGCAGGAATTCATACCCGCTGCCGTGAAACCGGTTGGTGCCGGACTTGGTCTGCACGACGGTGATGGCTCCGGCAGCCGCGCCATACTCGGCGGTGTAGTTGCTGGTGAGCATGCGGACTTCCTGAATGGAATCCACGGTGGGGACCATCACCAGTGTAGAGAGCCATAAGTTGCGGTTCACCATGCCATCGATCAAATATGTGTTGTTCTGGGCGCTGGAGCCATTCACGGAAATGTTAACGTCGCCGCGAATGGCATATTGCGACGTGGCCAGGTTGCCGCTGGAACCGGTGTAGGCGCCGGGGCTGAGTTTGAGCAAGGAGGTGAAGGTTCGACCGTTGAGCGGCATCTCGATCATTTGCTGATTGGTGACGAGCGACGAGACGGCGGCTGTTTGCGATTGCAGCAGCGGCGAGGTGGCTTTCACCTCCACGGTTTCCTGAACGCTGCCCACCTGCAGTTGGAGATCGACGGTGAGCGTGTCGGCGGCGGTAAGCTGCAAAGAGCGACGAACCAGCTTCTGGAATCCTTGCAGCTCGGCCGTGACCGAGTAGGAGCCGGTGGGCATGGATGTGGCCACGTATTGGCCGGATTCATTGGTGGTGACGGCGCGACTGAAGCCCGTCGCGTCATTCAACAACGTGACCTTGGCGCCGGTAACCGCAGCGGCTCCCTGGTCTGTGACCGTTCCGACGATGGTGCCGCTCTGCACCTGACCGAACATCGAGACGACCGAGACGAAAACCCACGGCAAAGCCCGAAGCATGGCCTGACTCATTTGTGCTCCCTTTGCCATGAATTCTATCTCAAACCAAGGCTGGCAGTTCAAGGCAAGATGGCCGGCGTTATCATGTCACTTCCGGGCCGATGGATTGCCGATACCGATGAGCCCCAGACTATTGAAGGAACTCGTTTGCCTCCGCTACAAACTTCAGTGGGCAAATTTTCGTACTCGTAGGGGCCGGATCATCTTGTTTCTCGCCGCGATCGTCGTGGTCGCGTTGTTCGCGGCGTTAGCCCTGTTCGCCGGATTCGAAGGCGGGCTGGCGGCCGTTCGTAGCGGACGCGCTGAAGCAGTGGCGCGAGACGTGTTCTCGATTGTCTTCCTGCAGGCGGTCCTGGTCAGCAATCTCATGGGCCTGGGGATGGCGGCAATCTTCTCGGAAACCGAACTGCGCCGTTACCCGCTGACGGCCTTAGACCGGCTCATTGCGCGTCATGCGATTGCCATTCTGGATCCGTTTTGGCTGCTCTACCTGTCGCTTTATCTGGGGCTGTCGCTGGGCTTGTTCGTCGGGGGCAACGGGAGCGTCGCTTCTACGGCCGGCGCGGCACTGCTGTTGTTCTTGTGTAACTACGTAGCGGCGCGCGTGGTGGGTTTGGCAATCCACCACCTTGCCGCGGCCG
>JAYTKJ010000608.1:0-12278 GCA_043730365.1 Acidobacteriota bacterium
CGCATGGCCGAGAGTCTCGCCGAAGAATTGGGTGGGCAGAACATTCAGGTGAACTGCATGTCTCCCGGCGGCGCCTACTCGCATATGACCGACGAAATCCTGCGGGCCGGTGACCGGGCGGGCTGGAAGGAAATCCAGGACGCCCAGCGCATCCGCATCAGCGGCGGTGAGCCGGCTGAGAAGCAACTGCAACTGGCGTTGTTCCTGGCGTCGGAGCGCTCCAATCACATTACCGGCCGCTTTGTTCATGTCAATGACGATTGGCGCAAGCTGGAGAACTCCAACGTTCATCCGGAACTCTACACACTGCGCCGGCTTACCAAGACGTAATGCCGGGTGGGTGGCCGCCAACGGCATGTTTCAATAAGTACTGATGTCTAAAAAGCACACGCCTCACCGGCGCGCCGTGCGCGTGCGCCGCGTTGACGAATGCCAGTCGCTCGACGAGATTTTCCGGCATTGCCTGCCGGCCTTTGGAGGGGCATTCCTGCGGCGTGTCTATACCATCCTGGACACCGCGATCGGCGCCGGTTGCCCTCTCACGCTCTCCATCTCAGGCCCCGTTACGGTTTCGGGCCAGCATCAGGCGTGGCTGATTCCGCTACTGGAATCCGGGTGGGTTGCCTACCTCAGCACCACCGACGCAGTTTGCTATCACGACGGCCATCGCAGTCTGAACGCCTTTTCCTACGGGCCCGTGCATGAGGTGCCGATCTTTGGCGACGACGCCGCGCTGCGCGACCAGGGCACGATTCGCGTCACCGACATGGCGTTCCCCGAACAGGTGCTGCTTGATCAGGACCGCTACCTAAGCGCGCTGCTCCGCCGGCCCGAGTTTCAAAAGAAGATGACGGGCACCGAACTACGCCATCTGCTGGGCCGCCATTTTGCCGCGCTGGAAAAGAAGAATGGCGTCGAAGCCGGCTTGCTCTCCACCTGTCACCGCCTGTCGATCCCGGTGCTGGTGGGCGCGCCCGCCGACGGCAGCGTCTTCCTCAATTCGATGAAGCTCTGGGCCATGCGCGAGGCCGGGCTGCTGGGCAAGGAAGGCTACGCGTTCGATCTCGATTTGCATGCCGAGGTCTTCGAAGCTTGCGCCTATCACCGCTGGGGTTTGTTCGATCAGCCTAGCCATTCACTGGCCACGCTCATTCTTGGCGGAGGGGTTCCGAAAAATTACAATCTGCAGCCGGAGCCGGCGCTGGGCCAGATCCTGGGATTGCCCAACGTGCGCGGCTACCAGTTCGACGTGCAGATTGTTACGGCCCCTGTCACCGACGGCTCTCTCTCATCCTGCTTTCCGGCTGAGGCAGTGACGTGGGGCAAGGTGGACAAGGATACCTATCTGCAAACCACCGAGAGCCTGCAGTCCGATTATTCGATTGTGCTGCCGTTCCTGGCCAAGGCTCTACTGGACAACCGGGCGCGCTACGAACGCTTGGCCGCCGAACAGGGCGAGAAGCAGCTGTTTGCGCAGGAGCCCAAGGCGCGGGGCTATCTGCGGAAGCGCGGCGGCTACCGGTTGTTTGGGCAGCGTGACGAACTCTGCACGCGGCTCCGCGAGGACGTGAAGAAGAATCGCGCGTGGTTGATGAAGAGCCTCGATTATCCGCTGCCGCCCGACGACGCCGGCGAAGCCGAACCTACGTCATCAACGCCGGGGAAGCCGCGGCAAGCACCTCGACGTCGGTGAGAATCATCATGCATCCGGCGATCATGGGCCGGATCTCCGGCAACACCTCGCGCAGTTTCTCTTCGCTGTCGACGGCCATCACGGCTATGGGTCGCGAGCGGGCATAGCTCTCGATCCCCTCGACAATGCGCGGGCCGGCAAAGGCGCCAATCCCGGGCAGCGCCACCGAGCCGGCAATGTCATTTTCGGCCAGCCGATCGAGTATCGCCTGGTACAGCGGCTCACCACCCCAACGATCAAGCTCGTCCACGAAGGCAATCATGAGCTTTGAACTATTCATTTCACCCGTTCCTTGTTTCGTCGCCGCGCGGTTACGCGGCGCGCCACTAACGCATGGACTAGATCATATGTGAAACGCGTCGGGTTTGCACGCCTCGAAATGATGAGTGTCAAGTTGCGGTCAATCGGACCGATGGATTCCGCCATGCCCTTAGAACGCTAGAAATGGGTTCCTCGCGGTTTGGGACTCGGCGGGTTCGATGGATCGGCTACACCTTCCGATTGGCCGCCGAGGTCGACCTTCTTCGTCCTACCTTTGCATTTTCAACCGCCGGCCGGAATTGACGCTTTCAAAGCGATGCACCTTGCCGGTGGGACAGTGTACTTCGATCAGGCGGGCGGAGGCTTCGCCGCCCAGTCCGATGACGAGGCGGCGGTCACTCGCCGATTGGTATCCGGCGGCGGTTTGAGACTCGTAGTATTGCTCGCGGCCGGCGGCGGAGACGAGTTTGACCCGGCACCCGATCGCAATCCCGTCGAGCGCCACCCAACCCTGGCGATGGCCGCCGTCGTTGCGGAGCACGTAGGGGGGCTGGTTGACGTTGGCCACGACGATGTCGACATCGCCGTCGTTGTCCAGATCGCCGAAGGCCGCCGCGCGACCGGCCCAGGAGGCGTCGAACGCCGGGCCCGGTTTGACGCGTGTAAACCGGCGGCTGGTATTCTTCATCAGCAGCGGGGGCTGAAGGTAACTGAGATTGGGCGAGGTAATCGCGATGGTGTCCATGACATGACCCTGCGCGACAAACAGGTCTTTCCAGCCGTCGTTGTCATAGTCGAACAGGTGCGTGCTCCAGCCCGAGTACGGATGCGTGGCGCGGCCCAGTCCGCTTTCATTCGTGGCATCGGTGAAGGTACCGTCCTGGTTGTTGTGGAACAGCACGTAGCGCTCGTCGGACAGATCGGTCACGACGATGTCGGGCCAGCCGTCGTTGTCGTAGTCGGCAAAATCGGTGCCCATGCCCGCGAAGGTTTTGCCGTCCTCGTTGAAACCGGCGCCGGCAGCGAGGGAGACTTCCTCGAACGTACCGTCGCGCTTGTTGCGGTAGAGGAAGCATTGGACTGAGTCGTTGGCAACGTAGATATCGGTCCAACCGTCGCGGTCGTAATCCGCAAACGCCACGCCCAGCGTCTTGCCGTTGGAGTTGGCGATGCCGGCCTTACTCGAGACGTCCGCAAAGGTTCCGTCGCCGTTGTTGCGGTATAGGATGTTGGCCACGCCTTTGAAATTGTCGGGGTGGCAGTAGGCACGCGCGCCCGGTTTGACGTTCCCGCAATAGCGATTATTCTCGAAGGTCCAGTCGACATACCGGCCGACGAAGAGATCCAGTTTTCCATCGTTGTTGTAGTCGAAAAAACCAGCGCTGGAGCTCCATCCGCCCCCCCCGGTGCCGGATTTCGCCGTCACGTCGATGAACGTGCCGTCACCGCGGTTTCGGTACAAAGTGTTGCCGCCGTAGCCGGTGACGTAGAGATCCACGAAGCCGTCGTCGTCGATGTCTCCAGTGGCTACGCCCATGCCGTATAGGTTTTGCGGCATGCCCGTCAGGCCGGCTCGCTCGGTAACATCCTCGAAAGCGCCGTCCGCTCTCTGATGATACAGACGGTTCCAGTAAGAGCGATCGGACTTATCAGGCTTGGCGCCGGCGGGCATGGGATCGGTAAGCCGGGCGCCATTGACGAAGAAGATGTCCAGGCGCCCGTCGTTATCGTAGTCAAACAAGGCTACGCCTCCCCCCATGGATTCAATGAGGTACTTTTGCGAGGTTGCCGACGATCGGTGGAGGAAGTTGATCTTGTTTGCGGAGGTAATGTCTTCGAAAGTGACAGGGGGAGCTTGAGCGAGGCTGAGCGGCAGCAGCATGAAGAGAGCCGGCTGCGGCCAGGATGGCGCACCCCACCTCATCGCTGCTCGCCTTCCACGATTGTGAGCACGCGATCGGGCGCGAGGTCGACTAGGGTCTCAGTCGTTCCCGATGGCCAACGCACAGTAAGTTTGTCGACCCGTTCTGCGAGCCCCAGGCCGAAATGCAGGCGTAAGTCGTTCTGCGAATAGTAACTGGAGCCGCTCATCACTTCGTCGATCCGGGAGCGTCCACCCGCGACGACGCTAACTCGCGCTCCAATCGCGCTCCGGTTTGACTTGGAGCCCACCAGTTTGAGGATCAACCAATGATTGGCGTTGCGCGCGCCGTTGCTTAACAGCGATGGCGCGGCGTCGAGATTGTTGACGACGATCTCCAGCCGGCCGTCGTTATTGAGGTCGCCGATGGCGCAGCCGCGGCCCACTTGCTCGGCCAGGATGCCCGGCCCCGACTCGGCCGATACATCGCCAAAGCGGCCATGGCCAAGGTTGCGATAGAGAGTACGGCGCTGGCGATAGCCGAGGTGGAGGTTGCGCGAAGCCAGTTGCGCGTAGACGTGGCCGTTGGCGATGAAGATATCTTTCCAGCCGTCGTTGTCGAAGTCGGCAAAGCCTACGCCGAAGCCCAGGTAGTTACGATTAACGCCCATGCCCGCGCCGATGCTGGCGTCCTGGAAGCTGCCGTCTCCATTGTTGCGATAGAGAGTGGTGATCTGGCCGGAGAAGTTGGTGCGGACGATATCGAGCCAGCCATCGCCGTCGTAGTCCGCCACTCCGGCGCCCATGCCCGAGAGAGCCGTACCGTTCTCGTCAAACGCGCAGCCGGCCGGGACCGCGATTTCCCGGAAGGTGCCGTCGTGGTTGTTGCGATACAGCAGACTCGGCGCGGTGTCGCAGGCGACGTAGATATCGGGCCAGCCGTCGTTGTCGAAGTCGGCCGACACCGCCCCCATGCCGTAGGAACCGGTGGGCCGCCAATCCTGGTCGCGGAAAGTGGCCGTGGAAGCGCCGCGCGGATTGACGATTCCCGAGCGCTCCGAAACGTCTTCAAACGTGCCATCGCCCCGGTTTCGATAGAGCCGGTTGGTGCCTCCGGCGAATCCTTGCGGACCGCACGGCACCGGGATTTCGTTGTATCGGCAGATGGCGGACTGGCCCGGCTTCGGGGCACGCGCGGGATCGAAATTGACGTAGCTGGCGACGAAGAGATCGAGGTGGCCATCGCGATCGAAATCGAGGAAGCAGCAACCGGCGCCCCAGACTCCCTTGCCGTCCGGGAGGCCCGCGCGGGCGGAGACGTCGGTAAAAGTGCCGTCGCCGTTGTTGCGATAAAGTACTCCGCCGCCCCAGTAACTTACGTATAGGTCCTCGAAGCCGTCGTTGTTGTAATCGCCCACGCAGCAGCCCTGACCCCAGCCGGTGCGAGTAATTCCAGCGCGCTGAGTTACATCGCTGAAGGTGCCGTCGCGGTTGTTGTGGAAGAGATAGCTGGTGGGCCGCTTACCCGGGCCGAGCATGGCGCCATTGACGAGGAAGATGTCGAGCCAGCCGTCGTTGTCGTAGTCGATCAGCGCGACTCCAGCGCCCATTTCCTCAAGCAGAGTGGTCTTGTTGAGGGGAGATCCCGAGGTGTTTTTGGCATTGGCAAGGCCCGCTCGCCGGGCGGTATCGGCAAATTGAAGCAGGCCGCCCGACATTTGAAATAGCGCCTCGCGCCGGCTGGGCTTATTGCCTGAGGAACTCACGGCGCTTTTCTTCCATTTCGTTGGTCTCGCGAGTCAACTTACTAAACATCTCCATGGCCTCGCGGCTCTCCCGCGGCTTGGCGAGCCGGCGGTAGACAGTAGCGAGGACATAGTAATAGGAGGATACTCGCGGGTTGATCTGAATCGCTCGCGCCAGAGCCTCCACCGCCGCCTCCAAACGTCCGGCGCGCTCCTGGGCCCGTCCCACCAGTGACCACGCCCGATCCGACTGTTCATTGACGGCGACACCCTGCCGGGCCAGTTCGAGCGAAGCATCGATAACGCCTTCGCGCAGCCGCAGCGCGCTGAGATTCACATACGGAGCAGCGAAGTTGCCGCTACGTTCCCGATTCAGGGCGATCGCCTTCTCATAGTGCGGAACAGCCGCCGCATCGTCGCCCAGCGCTTCCATCGCAAAGCCCAGCCCGTCATACGCCTCCATGTAACTCGCGTCGATCTTCAGCGCCCGCTCATAGGCGCCGCGGGCATCGGCCCACATGTCCTGAATTGAAAACAGCCGTCCGAGGTTGAACGGCATTTCCGCCGACTTGGGGTCGAGCTTTTCGCCCGCCTCGAATTCACGCTGGGCAAAATCGAAGCGGCCGATAAGCATCAGGTTGCGGCCCAGCACTTTGTGCGCCTCGGAGTTGTTCACGTTGAGCGAAAGCGATCTGGAGAGCGCCGTGATCGAATCGGTGACCTTGCGCTGGGCAAAGCACGTGTAGCCGAGCGTGTACCAGCCCCACCATGACTCGGACCTTTCGGCAACATAGGCGCGAACGAGCGGTTCAAGTTCGGCGAAGCGGGCCTGGCGGATGTAGGACTCGAATAACTCCACCTTCCCTGGATCATCCGTCTTCGCCGAGCCCGCGGCTTCCATCCGCTGCTTGGCGCCCGGATGGTGCGGATCGAGTTCCAACGCGCGATTGAACGCCGCGTCTGCAGCGGCTCGATCTCCCTTACCCGCGAGAGCGAGTCCAAGTTGATAGTGTGTTTCGGCCCAGTCCGGCCGTACCTGCGCAAGCTGCCGGAACTTGACGGCGGCCTGGTCAAACTGGCCACTGGCCAGTGCCTCTTTGCCTTCGTTGAGATCGAGCACCGCGGTCTGCTCGCTTTGCGCGGACGCGATCAAATCCCGCCCGGTCTGCAAGCGCCCGGCCCCTTCTTCCTTGCGTCCGGCCCGAGATAGCGCCAGGCCCAACTGATACTGCCCTTCGCCGAATTGCGGCTCGCGCTGGACGGCGCGCTCGAGGTGAGTGACCGCTTCGGGTACGGCTCCCTTGCGAAGGAGCGCTTTGCCGAGCGCGAAATCCACGCGGGGATAATCGGGCTCCTGGGCGAGCAGTTTGCGAAGCACCGCAATTTCGCGATCCGCCCCATGCTGCGGGCTTGAGCCGTAGGCGATGGCGAGGTTATATTGCGCCTTGAGCAGTGCCGGGCGTAGCGCCACCGCGCGCTCCAGCTCGCGCACGGACTCGGCGACATCGGTGGCCGTGAGCACGGCGCCAAGATTCGAATGGGCATCGGCGTAGTCGGGCCTGAGCCGGATTGCTTCGCGAAACGCGCGCACGGCCTTGGGGTCGTCATTGGCTTGCGTGTAGACGAGCCCCAGGTAGTTGTGCGCCTCGGCAAACGTGGGTTGTAACTTAATCGCGGCCTCGAATTGGGCGGCCACCTGGCGTGCATCCGCGCCGGTAGCCCCGAGCAGGCGGCCCAGAGTGACATGCGCGGTGGCATCGTCGCGTCCGGCGATCGCCGCTCGCAATTCCCGAATCGCGATGTCGAGATCCGGCGGTGGTGCTGGAGCGGCCACCGGAAGGTTCAAGCCGGCTTCGAACTGGCCGAGCGCCTCGTTCAACTTCTTCGTCCGCAACAGGACCAGGCCCAAATCAAAATAGCCGGATTGCGATTTGGGCTCGAGCGCGATGGCATGCTGCGCCCAACGGCCCGCCCGATCAAGATCGCCGGCTTCGCGCGCGGCCACTCCCCGCAGGCTCACCGCTGGCGGGAATGCGGGATTGAGACGAAGAGCCTCGTCCAACTCGGCTGCGGCGCGCTCGCGCTCCCCTTGGTACCAGAGCGCCGCGCCCAGATGAAAGTGCGTCTCGGCCACGGCAGGATCAAGCTTGACCGCTTCGCCCAGTGCCTCGACCGCGCCGTTGAGATCCCCGCTCTTCGCGCGCTCGAGGCCGAAGGCTTTCCTTTCCTCGGATGGCTCCGAAGCCAGGCGATTTTTCGCCGCTCCCATTTGCCGCAACAACTGGCCGAGCCCATAGTAGCCTTCCTGGAATTCGGGATTGAGCGCCAGCGCGGTTTCGTATTCGCGGACGGCGTCTTCCGGCCGGCGGGTCTCGCGGAGCGCCTGTGCATATTGATAATGAACTTCCGGATTATCGGGATTGCGCGCAAGCACGAATCGGAACTCGCCAATGGCCGCCTCGGCATCCCCCTTGGTCCGCAACGCGGTGCCGAGGTTCAGGTGAAGCGCGAGGTCATTGGGCGCGTGTTGGAGCCCGTCTTGAAACGCCTTGATGCCGGCTGCCAGATCGCCCGCCTGCGCGAGTGTGGACCCCAGGTTGTTGTAAGCCCGCGCGAAGTCCGGCTTGAGTTGAATCGCCTGGCGCAGCTCGGCGGCCGCGAGCGCCAGCTGGTTCTTCTGCATGTAGGCTACGCCGAGCCAGTTGTGGGCCTCGGCCGACTTCGGGTTTTGGCGAAGGGCAGTCTGGTACTCGCCAATGGCCGCCCCGGTGTCGCCGCCTTGTTGCAGCGTCAGACCGAGGGCGAGACGGGCTTCTTCGTAGTCTGGTCGAACTTTCAGTGCTGCCCGAAACGACGCTACAGCTTTGGCCGCGTCCCCGGCATCACGCGCCGCCACTGCCAGTTTGTAATGCGCCTCTGCCGCCGCTACCGCGCTTTTCGGCGGGGTCTGTAATGCCAGCAGCGGCATGACCGCCAGAGCCAGACTGAGATGGGCTTGGCTGCCCCACAAAGCTGCGCTGGATGGCACTTCCTCAGTATATGAACTTGAGGCCGAGCTGCACGGAGCGCGGCTGGTTGCACTGCAAACTCACCTGGCCGAAGTTGCCGGCGCTCCAGTTAGTGGCTGGGTCGCAGAACACCACGCGATTGGTGACGTTGCCGCCTTGAATTTCAAAGCGCACCGCATAGCGCTCGGTGAGCTGAGTCATCTTGAAGATGCTGACGTCTTCGGTTACGTTCTTAAAGCCGCGCGCATTCACGTTGCGGCTAGGTTCGTTGCCGAATTGGAGCGGGCCGGGGTCGGTCCACGCAGCTTTGTTCAGGTAACGATCGGCGTTGGGATCGAAGTGGCGTCCCGAGACATCGGTGATGGTATTGGAGCCGGAGACAGTGTTTGGACGCTTGGTGGTGCTGAAGAGCAGACCGGCGAGGTCGTTATTCATGCTGACCAGCAACGGGCGCCCTGAGTCATGACGCAGAATGCCGTTCAGGGTCCAGCCCTTGAGCAGCTTCGCCATGCCGCCACTTGCCCCGCGGGCGATCGGAAGCTCATAAGTGCCCGTGAAGTTAAAGGCATGCGGAACATGGTCGCCACTGTACGCCCATTCGCCTGCCTGCGTGTTAATCGGGTTCTGCACGCCGGCGCCACCGCGCTGGCCGCTCTCGGCGCGATTGTTCAAGAGGCGCGCGCGCACGTAGAAGGTGCGGAACTGCAGGCCATTGGAGAACTTCTTGTCAAGCTTGATCTGGAACGAATCGTAGCGGCTCTTGCCGATCGGAATGTCACGCCACTCGATACCCTGATACTGCGGAAAGGGCCGAAGGGCCTGCGCTACGATGCCGGTGAAGCCGGGGTAGGGCGAGGAGATGTTGGCGTTGCGCGCGGTGACGGAGTTGATGTCAGACTGCAAAACCGAGGTGCCAAGCTTGAGCACGGCGGGGTCATTCATGTTGTAGCCCAAGCCGAGGAATTGTGGATTGTGCGGCAGGCGCGTGCCTTTGTTGCCGATGTAGGATGCTTCGAGGAACATTGACTGGCCGATCTGGTGCTGAAACGTGGTGGACCAGTTTTGATAGCGCGGCTGCACGAGGCCGTCGCCGGGATAACCCACTGGCGCGGTGCCGTTGGAAATCGTCGAATCGATGAACGGCGGAATCCTGATCAAGTTGCGCGGGAAACCGTTGTCCAGTTGGAAGGCCGGCTGAAGGCCGTTGGTCAGATTCGGCGCGGTTGGATTCGATTGATAACCGATGATGGGCGCGCTACCCTGGCCGAACGTGACGCCGGCATAGTAGATGCCGTAGCCTCCGCGGATCACCGTCGTGTCATTCATCTTGTAGGCAAAGCCGAAGCGCGGCCCCAGCGCGTCGATCGGTGTGTTGTCGAAAGTGCGGGAGCCGGTGCGGCCAGCGCCGCTGCCCGCAAATATCACCGCGCCATTCCGTCCACCAGCGCCGGGATTGGGCGTCGTGGGAGAGAAGGTCGACATGCGGTCGAACCGCTCCATCCAGGGGAACTGATAGTCGAGCCGCATTCCGACCGTGAGGTTGAGCTTGCTGTTCACCTTGAATTCGTCGTTCAAGTAGACCGCCATGAAGTTGCCGTTGAACGTAGTGAAAGCGGGGATCAGGAAGTTGGACTGATGAACCTGACCGAGCAGGAACGAGGCGAACGGATCGCCCGTGGATTGGATGCTATTGCCGTTGGCGTCATACCCGCTGGTGCCTAGACGATTGAAGTTGAACACACCGCCGGTGTTGGTGGCCCAGCCCTGATAGTTGAACTGGTGATGCCGGAATTCATAGCCCAGCTTCAGACTATGGCGGCCGCGAATGTAAGTGAGATCGTTGGCGAACTGCCAGCGGTTGATAGCTTCAAAGCCGAAGCCCGTCCAGCCGATGCCGAGCTGGGTGTAGGGAATGTTGCCGGTAAAGGTGATGTTCGGAGCGCCGGCGCCTTTGTCGATGAGGCCGCTGCGGTCAGTGCCCCATAGCTTATCCTGCCAGCCTACCCGGGCCGAAATCGGCGTGCCGCCCATGAACCACCGATCCCAGGAAACGGTGGCGTGGTAGAGCAGGTTGTTCTTGATCACATAGTCGAATTGCTGGGTGGCATGGTGGGTGGCAATCCGCTGCACGAAGCCAATTCCGAAATACTGATCGTTCTTCTCGGGCGATACGCGGGGGTCGAATTGGCTGTTGCAACCCTGCACTTCACCGCAGTTACGGATCGACGGCCGTTTCGGCCAGAAGAAACTGGTTGTGCCCTTGAATTTTTCGCTGAAATTGTGGTCGACCCGGAACATGATGGTGCGGAAATCCGCGTTCCAGGTTTGATCGCCCGCGGGGTTGCCAGCGACATTGAAGCTTTGGCCGGCCCGGTCCGGGCCCACCATCAGTGGCACGATTTTGCTGGCCACCGAACTGAAGCTGGTTGACGGGATCCGGTTGCCGGGGAACGGATCACGCACCGGAATGCCGTTCACCGTGCGCGTCGAGGCCGGGTCGAAAATGGGAGCGCCGGCGCTGAAGTCGCCACGTTTGAAGGCGTCGATCGGCGTCGTATTGCCGAAGCCCGGCAGCACCCCCGCGCGAAAGCGGAGCCAATCGAAATTGGTAAAGAAGAACGTTTTGTTGCGGCCGTTGTAAAGTCCAGGAATCACCACCGGGCCGCCAATCGTCCAGCCAAACGCGTTGCTGCGCTGCTTGGAGACATTGGCGGGGAAAAAGCCGCGCGCGTTGAGCGCGTCGTTGGCGAAGAATTCGTAGAAGCTGCCGTGTAGATCCTTGGATCCGCCCTTGGACGAGTATTCCACCGTGCCGCCGCTCGAGTGTCCATACTGGGCCGAGAAGCTCGAGGTGATCACCTTCATTTCGCCGACGCTTTCGATCGGCGGCGCGCTCTCGTGGCTTTGGTTGTGGCCAGACGCATAGCCAAATGCCACGCCGTCGAAGAAGTTTTCCATGGCCGAATGCTGGCCGCCGTTGAGGCGCGATTGAAACTGACTGCCGCGGAACATGGGATCGCCATTCGGCTTCATCGGGTTGTAGCCGGGCTGCAACTGCAGGAGCGACTCGGCGAGCCGCATGTCGGCGCCCATCACCACCGGCAGGTTCTGATAGAAAGTCTTGTCGACGGTGTGCGTGACATCGGCATTGGCCGTGTTCAGGATTTCCGCCGAGGCCGCGACCGTCACTTGTTCGGATATCGAGCCAAGCTCCATCGCCATGTCCTGGCGATAGGTTTGACCGCCTACTAAAGTGATGCCGGACCGCACGGCCTTCTTGAAGCCGGGTGATTCCACTGAAACGCTATACTTTCCCAGCACCAGCGACGGCGAGGAATAAACGCCCGCCTCGTTGGTTTGCAGACTGCTCTCGACGCCGGTGTCCACGTTAAGGACCTTCACCGTTACATTCACTATCGCGTTGCCTGAAGGATCGGTTACAACCCCGGTGAGCGTGGCACGGTCGGCGCGTTGGGCCTGCAGTCCGCTGGACGACAGGGTCAGGATGGCAAGAGCGGCGAGGACATTGGAGAAGGCTTTCATGGTGTAGGCTCTCTAGGCCGCCAACGCTAGCACGTTTTACAATAGCGAGTCAACCGGTATGCTTGGACAGGGTGCTTAACCGTTTTGGGGGAGTGAGGCGGCGGGAGGGTGCAGAGCGCCAAAAAAGCATTTATTGTAAGGTATGGATCAAACAATATTGATGCATT
>JAYTKJ010000609.1:0-2429 GCA_043730365.1 Acidobacteriota bacterium
TCTTGGACAGACGCCGCAGCAGGTGTTAGCCGATGCCGAAGCCGAGTTGCAAAAGACGCGCGAGGAGATGGTGGCCACGGCCCGGCCGCTCTATGGCAAAATGTTCGCCGGCGCCCCTCCTCCGGCCGACGCCAACCAGCTCATCGCGGCGGTGCTCGGCAAGATCGCACTCGAGCACGGCCAGGCGGCAACCTATTTCGACGACGCGCGGCGGGACTTGGCCGACGTGCGCAAGTTCATCAAAGCCAAAAATTTTGTCGCTTTGCCGGGTCAGGACAATCTGAAAGTCATTGAGACGCCGGTCTTCATGCGAGGCATCTACGGGGTGGGCGGCTTCAATCCGGCCCCGCCGCTGCTGCCCCACCTCGGCGCCTTCTATTGGCTGACGCCGTTTCCCGCCTCGGCCGAGCCGGCGAGGACCGAGTCAAAGCTGCGCGAGTACAACTTCTACGGGCTGAAACTGCTCACAATTCACGAAGCGCTTCCCGGTCACTATCTGCAGTTTGAGTACGCCAATCGCGTCGCGCCCGATACGCGCCGCCTGCTGCGCGCCGTCTTCGGCAACAACCCTTATGTCGAAGGCTGGGCGGTTTACGCCACCAAGCTGATGATCGAACAAGGCTATCTTGACCACGATCCCAAACTGCTGCTCACCTGGCACAAACAATACATGCGCGCCGTCGCCAATGCGATTTTGGATATTCGGATGCAGACCGGCGATATGACGGACCAACAGGCGATGGACCTGATGGTGAAGCAGACGTTTCAGGAAACCGAAGAGGCCACCGCTAAGCTGCAGCGTGTGAAGCTGTCGTCTACCCAGTTGCCCACTTACTTTACCGGATACCGCGGCTGGATGCGGTTACGCGAGAAGGTCAGCCAGCAGCGCGGCAGCGCCTTTAGTCTGGCGAAGTTTCACGAGTTGGCCCTGCAGGGGGGGGCAGTGCCAATGCCGGCTTTGGAGCGCATTGTGATGGCGGACGGCGCAGCGGCGACGAAGTAGAAAAGAGCTATCGTGCCGATCGGTGGAGTTCGTGAGGACTGAAAAAAACGACCCAGCCGAACGAGTCCGGCTGGGTCGAGGAGAGTTAATCAATCTATCGGACGTTGATGGAGACGGTGTTGGCGGTCTGGCCGTCGACGTTGAGGACGATCTGCACCACGCCTCTGCCGCGCAGCGATGCCGGGAATCTGCAGGTTGACTTGATCCAATCCTGCAAATTGTCCCTGCGCTCCGGCAAAGAGCACCGGCGTATCCGCGACCAGTTGAAGTTCGACCTGCCCGATCCCGCCCAAGCCGTCCGCATGGCGATGGAGAGCAAGGCTTTTCCGGTCACCCTGCTCGACACCGGCGACAACGTTGGGGGCGGAGGAGCCGGCGACAGCACATTCATTCTGGCCGAACTGGTCAAGCAGAAGGCGGACGGCTGGGTGATTCCGATCTTCGATCCGAAGGCTGTTCAGCAAGCGGTCAGTGCTGGAGTCGGCCAGCCCTTTGCATTTGGGTGGGCAGCAAGACGGACACGATGCACGGCGAACCGGTGATGATTCTTGGCAAGGTGAAATCTCTCCACGATGGGAAGTTTGTGGAAACCGAAGTCCGCCACGGAGGGTATCGCTATTGGGACGCCGGCCTCACGGCAGTGATCGAAGTGGAAGGCTCCACGCGGGACCTGCCGAATCTGCTCATTCTGAATACCAACCGCACGATCCCGCTCAGCATCCATCAGCTGGTCAGCGTTGGCGTGTATCCTGAGCGCGAGAAAATTCTCGTGGCTAAGGGCGCCATCGCTCCGCTCGCGGCCTATCAGCCCGTCTCCAAACAACTCATCACCGTTGACTCAGGCGGCGCTTGCGCGGTGAATCCGGCCCGCTTCACCTACAAGCTGGCGCCGAAGCTCTATTTTTTCGACGGAGGCAAGTAGCGGAGCGCCAAGCGCCGAACCTCTGACCGACGATCGCAACTCCCGGAAACTGACGAGCATTGACAAGCGCTCTTGGACGTGGTCCTAATGATACGGAGGCAGAATTCAATGACACGGATGATTGCATTGGTTGGGATCTTGAGCGCGCTGTGCTGTTCGGGCTTCGCCCAAACGAAGGAAAAGCCATCGGCCGGCGCAGAGAAAGAGGTGATGCGCATCGAGCACGAGTTATTGAACGCTATGCTGAAGGGCGACCCTTCCGCAAGTGAACGGTATTTGGCGGACACCTATGTGTTTACCGGGCCCGATGGGAATGTAGAGAGCAAGGCGCAGGCGATGGCGGACTTGAAATCGGGAGACCTGAAGATCCAGTCCGCTTCGATCGACGGTGCCAAGGTGCAAGTGTACGGTCACACGGCGGTCGTAACCTACGGTAGCAACGACAAGGGCACGTACAAGGGAAAGGACATCAGCGGAAAGACGCGGTGGACGGATGTGTTCGTG
>JAYTKJ010000610.1:0-4793 GCA_043730365.1 Acidobacteriota bacterium
TTCGCGCCACGGCGCCTCCCAAGCTACGAGGCCTGAGTCTTTTGGCCTCGGCCGGTCTCTCACCGGCTGGATAATGTGTCCTTGACTGGACACGCCAACATCCCACCGTGTGGCATGAGATGCGTAGACAACGAACCTTGATCCCTGAACTCGGCGCGCTCTTTGCGGACGTACCGGAGGCCCTCACTTGGTGAATCTGGTGGGAAGCCTAGCCTTGTTCTGGACCTGGCAACGACTTTAGTCACTGTGAAGTTGATCGCGTTCTCTGGCTACAGCGGAACTGCCACCGGCCTACGTTTTATCTTAGGCTTGGGTCGGAATGATATCTCCGCCAGGTTCTCTACGCAGGACCCTTCGTACGCCTCCGTCAAGCGAATAGCAATGGGGCTAGATCAGGGCTAGACTAGTCAGGTGAGAATTGCTCTCCTGTCTCTCCTCTGCTGCCCCGCGCTCCTCGCCCAAACCAGCAACTTCAGCCCGAAGATCGCCGCGGCAATGCAGGAAATGATCGCCGCCAAAGAGGTGCCCGGCGCTGTGACGCTGGTGGCCACGCGCGACCGGGTCACGCATCTGGCAGCGATTGGCCAAGCGGGTCCCGATGGTGCCAGTCGCCCTCTGCGCAAGGATTCGATTTTCTGGATCGCCTCGATGACCAAGCCGATCACCGGCGCCGCCATTATGATGCTGCAGGACGAAGGCAAGTTGTCAGTGGATGATCTCGTCGGCAAGTATGTTCCCGAACTCGCCAAACTGAAGACGCCCTCCGGCCAACCCGCCAATCTCACGCTGAAGCACCTGCTGACGCATAGCTCCGGGATGCCGGAGGCGACTCCGGAAGAGTTGAAAGCCGCGCGCAAATTGGCTGATCTGACCGCGGCCTACCTCAACAAGCCGATGCAGTTTGAGCCCGGCGCCAAATGGCAATATTGCCAATCGGGCATCAACACGCTAGGCCGAATTGTCGAAGTGGTGTCCAGCATGCCGTTTGAGCGGTTTCTTGACCAGCGCCTGTTCAGGCCGCTCAAGATGAAGGACACCGCGTTCTATCTGCAAGCCAAGCAGGCGCCGCGTCTCGTCACCCCCGCCAAGCGTGAAGAGGACGGCCGTCTGGCGGCGGCTCCGAATGCCTTCCTGCAAGGCAAAGCGGCCACCGATACCGATCGCTTTCCCGCGCCGAACGGGGGGCTCTTTTCCACCGCGCCGGACTACGCCCGCTTTGCCCGCATGATTCTGAACGGCGGCACGCTGGACGGCAAGCGCTACTTGAAGCCTGAGTCCGTCAAGCAGATGACCACCATGCAGTCCGGCGATCTGAAGACCGGCTTCACGCCCGGCAATGGCTGGGGCCTCGGCTGGTGCGTCGTCCGTGAGCCGCAAGGCGTTACCGCAATGCTCGGCGTCGGCACTCATGGACACGGCGGCGCCTATGGCACGCAGGCATGGGTTGATCCGGTGAACGGCGTGGTGCTGATCCTCATGGTACAGCGTTCGAACTTCCGCAACGGCGACGATTCACCCGTGCGCCTGGCTTTTCAACGCGCCGCGATGGGGCGATAGCGACGCAGATGGACTGGATCGCCCTCGGGAGCACGGCCTTCACGATCGCCTTCGTGGGCTCGTTCCTCATCCTGGCCGTGTGGGAGAGTTGGCAGCCTTGGCGCGCTCTTAGACAATCAACCGAGCGCCGGTGGATCGGGCACGGCATCTTGTTTACAGGCACCATCGTATTCGAGACATTGTTAATCCGGAGCTCTCCACTTCTTGTGGCGCTGGCCGTCGAGGGCAAGCCGTGGGCGCCCTGCTAAACCGTAGTTGGCTACCCTGGCCGGCGCAATTCGCCATCGCGATTCTACTGCTGGATCTGGTTCGCAAAGTCACGCTGGCCTTGCCCGAGGCGCGGCGGGAAGAGGCCGCACGCGCCCGTTTGTTCGCGCCGGATTTCCATTTGCGCCCGGAGGTGGGCCAGACGCTGGAGACGGTACGTCGCGCGATTGGCGAGCGGCGGCGCCTGCGGTTTGGCTATCTTGACCTCGCCGGCCGCGTGAGCACTCGCTCTGTGGAACCGCTCGGGCTCTACTATTGGGGCGCAACCTGGACCCTGGCGGACTGGTGCGAATCGCGCGCCGCTTTCCGGAATTTCCGTGTGGACCGGATGTCCACGGTCGAGCTCGGCGTCGAGTTCCCGGCCGCGCCCGAGAAGTCCTTGGAGGCGTTTCTCATCGCCATGCGGCGGCAGCCATGAGCATCTTCAGACTGCTCTGGCGCATCCTGCGCGGCGCGTTCCTCGTTGTCGCCGCCATCGTTCTCTTCCTTGAGGAATGGGGTTGGCGGCCGCTCACCGCCTGGGCGGCCCGAATCACCTCGTGGCCGCCCTTGGCGCGCCTGGAAACGCGGATTCGCGGCGTTTCGCCCAACGTGGCGCTGACGCTGTTTGTCGTACCGGCAGTCCTGCTGATCCCAGTCAAACTGCTGGCCCTCTGGTTCATTCATCGGGGCGATACCGCCCTCGGCATCGGCGTGATCGTGGCGGCCAAACTGACCGGCACGGCGCTGGTAGGGCGCTTATTCATTATTACCGAACCCCAGTTGATGCAGTTTCCCCGCTTCGCCCAAGCGACATATTGGTGGCGGGCCACCAAACTGCGCGTCAAGGAGCGAGCCAAGGCGGCTGTCCGGCGCCTGGGCCACCTATTGAAGGTGCGCAGTACCGGCACAACAGGCCATTGACACCGCCCTCCAGCGGGGGGATACTCGTTGTAGATGCAACTGAGTGGCAAGAGCGATCCCCGGTTGGCGGACCTCCGTCGCGGCGAAAAGGCGATCATCACCGGGTTCGATCTCCCCGAAGATTTCTCTCGCCGCCTGATGGAACTCGGCTTTCTGCCGGGAGGGTTAGTCAAGGCCGGGCGCACCGCGCCGGGTGGCGATCCACGTATTTTCGAGGTAGACGGCTCAGAAGTGGCCCTACGCCGTGAAACAGCGCGCCAGATACGCATAGAAGCACCGATTCCTCAATAGCAATCCCTCAAAAGCATGCCGCAGCCGCTCGTGCAAATCGTCCAGGCGCCGCCCAAGCGCCGTATCGTCGCCCTCGTCGGCCCGCCCAATTCGGGCAAGTCCACGTTGTTCAATCGGCTCACCGGACTGCGTCAAAAAGTGGCCAACTACCCGGGCGTCACCGTGGAACAGCGCTGGGGCCAGTTGCAACTCCGTCGCGGACAGCACCAGGTGCCGATCCCGGTTGATCTGGTTGATCTCCCCGGCATCTATAGCCTCGATCCACGCTCGGAAGATGAACAGGTCACGCGCGACGTGTTGGCCGGCAACATGCCCGGCGTCTCGCGCCCGGACGCGGTGCTGCTGATTCTGGATTCCACCAACCTCGCCCGTAACCTCTCTTTGGCCGCGCCTATTCTGGGCCTGGGGATCACCACGTTGGTCGTGCTGAACATGGCGGATGAGCTCGAGCGTCGCGGCGGCGTGATCGACACCGCCGAAATTGCAGCAAAGCTCGGCGCGCCCGTGGCGCTCGTCAGCGCCGCCCGCGGCCAAGGCCTGGAGGTGGTGTTCGAATTTCTCAGTGGCGCCATCAGTGTGCCGAAACCGTCGGCGGCCCCAATGGAACTGCCGGTGATCAACGACGTGCCGATGTGCCGCGCCTGGGCTGCGCGCGTTTCTCACGGTTCCTATCACGCTCCTGAGCCGCCACTCTGGAGCCGCAAGCTGGATGGGGTCCTGCTGCATCCGCTGTGGGGGCCGCTGATTTTCGCCGTCGTCGTGATTACGGTGTTTCAATCGATGTTCACGGCCGCACCCCCGCTGATGAACATGCTCGAAAGCTCGATCGGCTCTTTGAGCGACTGGTTGAAACTCCACGTCGCCGAATCGGCCCTGCGCGATCTGCTTGTCGAGGGCGTGCTGGGCGGCGTCGGCAGCGTCGTCGTATTTCTGCCGCAGATTCTGTTCCTGTTCCTCTTTGTCGGGATGCTGGAGGATTCAGGCTACCTCTCGCGCGCCGCGCTCATTGCCGATCGCACCATGGCTCGCGCCGGGTTGCAAGGCAAATCGTTTATCCCGCTGCTCTCGGCGTACGCCTGCGCCGTCCCCGCCATCATGGCCACCCGCACCATCGAGAGCAAGCGCGATCGTATGGCTACTATTCTGATCGCGCCGTTCATGACTTGCTCGGCGCGCCTCCCGGTTTACGCCGTGATCATCGCCGCCTTCATTCCCGAGCGCCCCGTGATCGGCTGGTTTCTCGGCACCCAGGCCCTGGCGCTGCTCGGGCTCTATCTGCTCGGGTTCCTGGCTGCCGTGGCCACAGCGAAAGTGTTGAAGTCATCGGTCCTCAAGAGTGAGCGCACGCCCTTCGTCATGGAGATGCCGCCTTACCGCTGGCCCACATGGCGCGGCATCGCGCTGCGATTGTGGGATCGCGCCAAAGCCTTTTTGGGCCGGGCCGGCACCACTATTCTGGCGATCTCGGTCGTGTTGTGGCTGCTTGCGCATGTGCCGATGCATGACGGCAAAGCGCCGCCCATCGCCGATTCCCTGGCTGGCACGATGGGCCGCGCCGTTGAGCCGCTTATCAAGCCGCTCGGCTTCAATTGGAAGATCGGCATCGGCCTCGTGACCAGTCTGGCCGCGCGCGAAGTCATCATCGGCACCCTCGGCACCATCTACGGCATCGAGAACGCCGACGAGCGCTCCGTGGGACTGCAAAAGGCGCTGCAAAAGGATCTGACCCTGCCGGGCGCCGCCGCGCTCCTGGTGTTCTTCGCCTTTGCCATGCA
>JAYTKJ010000611.1:0-8117 GCA_043730365.1 Acidobacteriota bacterium
GAAAAGTTATTTCTGCCCTGATTCCCGGCACTTACAAGAAAGCAGTGTGTCCGCCAGCAGGGCGGCTCTCGCAAACTGAACGCGTGAAGAGAACGTCCGTCCCAAGCCCCTCGCCGTCGGAATCCGCCGCCTTCTCGCGTCACCTCGTGGACGTCGTCGCCTTCGCGCGCGACAGCCTCGCCGTCGTGCCGGACCCGGACCAAACCCTCGCACTCGACCCCGCCATCCGCCGCGGCCTCCTCAACTGCTGCCGCCAGTGGGGCAAGTCCACCACCGTCTCCGTCCGCGCCGTCCATCAGGCATTCCAACAGCACGCTCAAGATCGCCTTCGCTGTGGTGGCCGCTTTGATCGTGATTTTGCTGATCGTCTGGTTATCTCAGCGCCCCGCTTGATGGCCCGCCGATGTATGCTAACTATGCGTAAGCCCGCCTTTATGAAGCTCGTCGTCCTCCTCGCCCTGATCTCCTCTGCGCCCTTGTACGCCGCGGCCGGCGATTTCGAGTTTTTTGAATCCAAGGTGCGGCCCGTGTTGGCCGCAAACTGCTACGCCTGCCACAGCGCGAAGTCGAAGATTGTGCAAGGCGGCCTGCGCGTCGATCATCGCGATGGCATCCTGCAAGTGGTCACGCCGGGCGATCCCGCCAAGAGCAAACTGATCCAGGCCATTCGCCATGAAGTGAAGCCCAGTATGCCGCCCTGGGGCAAACTCAAGGCGGAAGAGATTGCCTCGCTTGAGGAATGGGTCCAGCGTGGTGCGCTGTGGCCTGCCGAAGCACCACCGGCGCCGCCAGGGAAGCCTGGCACGGCTTCAAAGGCAGATCGCGAAAAACATTGGGCGTGGCAGCCCGTCATCCGCCGCCATCGCTTCGCCAGCATCGATCCGTTTCTCAACGCGCGCCTGGCCGAAAAACAGATTGCCCCGAATGGACCGGCCGCCCCTGCGACCCTGCTGCGCCGATTGCACCTTGATCTTACCGGCCTGCCGCCGTCTCCGGAAGCCGTGGCCAACTTCAAACTCGCCTCCTACGAGCGCGCGGTGGACGACCTCCTTTCCTCACCCGAGTTCGGCGAACGCTGGGGGCGTCACTGGTTGGACGTCACTTACTACGGCGATACGATGGACGCCAACGGCGGAATTCCCGCGCTCCACGCTTGGCGCTATCGCGACTACGTCATCCAGTCTTTCAACGCAGACAAGCCTCTCAATCGGTTCATCGTTGAGCAGATCGCCGGTGACCTGCTGCCCGAGAAAATTCCCGTTGCCACCGGCTATCTCGCGCTCGGTCCTTGGGGCTTGGTGCAAGCCGACAAAGTGCAGCTGAAATCGGATGTGACCGATCAGCAGATTGACGGCATTGGCAAAGGGCTACTGGGACTGACGCTCGGATGCGCCCGCTGTCACGATCACAAATTCGACCCCGTTTCGCAGAACGAATATACGGGTCTCGCCGGGGTCTTCAACAGCACCCGCACGTTGCACGGACGTTGGCGCGAGGCCGGCGTCTTCAGCGACATCAATAAGGTATCTTTGCCCGAGCCTCCCGAGCAGGCCGTCCAGCGTGTCGCCCACGGCGCGGAGTTCGACCAGGAACTCATCGAGGTCCGCGCGCGCATCAAGGCGCTGGAGGAGCAGAAGAAGACGGCTGACGCCGATCGCGTCAAGGAGCTTGAACCGCTGTTGCAAAAACTCCAGCGCCGCGAGGGTCTGCTGGTCTTCAACAAACCGGAGCCGCCACAAGCCTATGCTGTTCAGGACGAGGAGAAGCCCGAAGACAGCCGCACCGCCATCCGAGGCAACGCCCATCAACTCGGCAGTGAAGCTCCCCGTACGTTCGTCCGCGTCGCCATGTTTGGCCAGCCCACGCCGCCACTCACCGGCAGCGGCCGTCTGGAAATGGCTCGCTGGATAGCCGATGATCGCAACCCGCTCACCGCGCGCGTCTATGTGAATCGCGTTTGGCAGAACCTGTTTGGCATGGGCCTGGTGAAGAGCTCCGACAATTTCGGGCTGCGCGGCGAAGTGCCATCACACCCTGAGCTGCTGGACTTTCTCGCCTCCACGTTTATGAGTGAAGGCTGGTCCACCAAAAAGCTGGTGCGCGGCATTGTGCTCAGCGATGCCTACCGCCGCTCGTCGGACTCGAACCCCGCCGCCGTACAGGCCGATCCTGAGAATCGTTTGCTAGCTACGATGAACGCGCGGCGCCTCGAGGCCGAAGCGATTCGCGATGCGGTTCTGGTGATCACCGGCCAACTCGATCCGCGCCGCGGCGGCCAAACGCTGCCTACGGACGATCTGAACACGTTTTCCCCGGACCTAGGCAAAGTGAATCCGCCGCGCATGATCGCCTCCGGCAAACTCCCGGACCGGATCCGCAACCGCCGCACCGTCTACATGCCGGTCTATCGTCAGGCGCAGATGAATGACCTTGACGTGCTCAACCTGTTTGACTTCGCCAACAACTCGCAAATCAACGCCGCGCGCCGCACCACCATCGTTCCCACTCAGGCGCTCTTTCTGATGAACTCGCCGTGGATCCGCGAGCAATCCACCGAACTGGCGCGCCGCCTGCTGGAAAGCGAATTCCTGCTCGATCATGAGCGGGCGCGCCGCATTATCGAACGCATCTACAACCGTCCGGCGCGGCCGGAAGAAGTTACACGCGCCGTGGGCTTCGTGCTCGAGATGGAGCAATCGTTCACGGTGGAGAAAAACGCCCAGCCTACCTTGGAAGCCTGGGCGCGGCTGATCCACACGCTCTTCGCCTCCAATGAATTTCTCTTCAGGAGTTGACCCAATGGACCGACGGCACACAACCGATTTCTGCTGCAACACCCGACGTTCATTCCTGCGCGCCTCGGCGCTCGGCTTCGGCTCACTGGCGTTGTCCGCTTTGGCCGCCGAGAGAGAGAACCCGCTGGCACCGCGTCAGCCGCATCATTCCGCGCGCGCCAAGCGCATGATCTTTCTGTTCATGCAGGGCGGGCCCTCGCAGATGGATATGTTTGACTACAAGCCGAAGCTCGCCGAGTTTGCCGGCAAGCCGCTGCCCTTCAAACTGCCCAATCACTACGAAGCGCCGGGCATCGACAAGACGAAACTCATGGGGCCGGTCTCGCCATTCCGTCACGCGGGAAAATCCGGCCTTTATATGACCGAGTGGCTCCCGCACATGGCCGCCATCGCCGACGATCTTTGCCTGCTGCGCGCCGTCCACGTGGATAGCGAAGCACATGCACCTGCCGTGCGCCAACTGCACACCGGCCACACCGTACAAGTGCGCCCTTCGATGGGCTCGTGGATTCTCTATGGCCTGGGCACGGAGAATCGAAACATGCCAGGCTACATCACCATGCGCCAGCTGATGACCGGCGACGCCGGTAGCCCGCAGGATATTGCCAGCGCGTTTCTGCCGGCTATCTACTCGGGCACGCCGGTCGGGCAAGGGGGCGCCAATCTGCGGATTCGCCACGCCGAGCAAGCGGGCATCGGCGATCCTGGGCAACGGAGGCAACTCGATTTCCTCAAGTCACTCAACGAAGAACATCTGCGCTCGAAGCCGGGCGAGGCCGCCATGGAAGGGATGATTGAGGCGTACGAACTCGCCTTCCGTATGCAGGCCCAAGCACCGGGCCTGATGGATCTGGCCAAGGAATCGAAAGCGACGTTGGACGCTTACGGTGTGGGCGATCCCGATACCGATAACGTCGCGCAGCAGTGCCTCGTCGCCCGCCGCCTCGTCGAATCCGGCGTGCGGTTCGTGCAAGTGAACGACGGCGGTTGGGACCATCACGGCTCTATCCGTTCCGGCCTCCCCAAGAAGTGCAAGAACATCGACAGGCCTGTGGCGGCGCTTATTACGGATCTCAAGCAGCGCGGCCTGCTTGAAGATACGCTCGTGCTTTGGGGCGGGGAATTCGGCCGCACGCCTTTTGATCAGGACCTCTCGCTGGGCGTCGCCGCCGAAGAGACCCGTGGCCGTGAACACAATCCCAACGGCTTCACGATGTGGATGGCCGGCGGCGGCGTCAAGCCGGGCATGGTCCATGGCGCCACCGATGACTTCGCCTATCACGCGGTCGAGGGGCGCATTCACCTGCACGATTTGCACGCCACGATCCTGCATCTGCTGGGCCTTGATCACGAGCGACTCACCCACCGTTACGATGGCCGGGACTTCCGCCTTACCGACGTCTATGGCCGGGTCGTGCGAGAAATCCTTGCCTAGAGCCGTTGGTGTACGATGTCAGTGGATGAAATTCTCGTGGATCTTCCTGTCCGCGGCGGCCTTGTTTGCTGCTCCCGCAGATCCTTCGTTCACTTCGCAACAGCGCAGATACTGGGCATTTCAGCCCGTCAAACGTTCTCCCGCGCCCGCGGTTCAGCACCTGGGACTAGTACGCAATCCGATTGACTCTTTCGTCCTGCAAAGACTGGAAGCGAAGGGCATCGAGCCCGGCCCCGCCGCTGAGCGCATCGATCTTATCCGTCGCGCCACCCTTGACCTGATCGGAGTGCCACCCACTCCAGACGAGGTCCAGGCGTTCCTCCAGGACACTTCCCCGGAAGCGTTTGAGGCGGTGGTGGATCGGTTGCTCGCCTCGCCCCATTATGGAGAGCGTTGGGCGCGCCACTGGCTTGATGTCGCGCGTTTTGCCGAGAGCACAGGCTTTGAAGATGACGTGACTCGCCCCAATGCCTGGCGCTATCGCGACTACGTCATCTCCTCCTTGAATAGCGACAAGCCTTACGACCGGTTTGTCCGCGAGCAGATTGCGGGCGACGAACTTTGGCCCGCTGGTCTCGATGCCCGCGTGGCCACCGCCTTCAATCGTCACTATCCGGAAGAAGGCAATCAAAAGGACCTGCTGATGGGCCGTCAGGAAATGCTGCATGACGTGACTTCGGTGACCGGGGCTGCCTTCCTGGGCCTCACGTTCGAATGCGCGCGCTGTCACAATCACAAGTTCGATCCCATCCTGCAGCGTGACTACTATCGCCTGCAAGCCTTCTTTGCCAATACGGATCATGACGACCGTCTGCCGCTTGTCGACGCCGACGCGTTGCGCCGCTATCAGCAGCAACTCGCCGAATGGGAAACTAAGTCACAACCCATTTGGGATGAGATGTCAGCGCTGCTGATGCCGAAGCGCACTTTTACACCGGCCCAGTTACTAGAGCGCTACCCTGACTACGCCGTCGCCGCGATTAAGACCTCGGAAGCCAAGCGAACGCCGCTTCAATCCTGGATGGCGCACCTGCTGGCCAGCAAGACGTGCGGCACATGTCCCGTGCGTCCCAAACCGTATCTCGATCCGCTTTTCAAAAGCGTGGTCTCCAAACTTACGGCGGCGGAAAAGCAGCGCTACCAGCAACTGGAGTCAGAGCTGGAGAAACTGGCGCCGCTGAAGCCGAAAGATCTTCCTCTCGGCACCGGTATGGTTGACGTGGGGCCGGAAGCACCTCCCACGCATGTTCTCGGCGTTGGGCTCTACACCGCTCCGCAAGAAGAAGTTGAGCCCGGCTTCCTATCGATTCTCGATCCCGGCCCCGCGCGCATCGCCAAGCCCGCCTCGCTGTCTTCCACCGGCCGGCGCACCGCGCTCGCCACCTGGCTGGCTGATCCTGCCAATCCCCTCACGGGCCGCGTCATGGTGAACCGCGTGTGGCACCATCACTTCGGCGCGGGCATCGTGGCGACGCCGGGCGACTTCGGCACCATGGGAGCGCGCCCTACGCATCCGGAACTCCTCGATTGGCTCACCAGCGAATTCGTCCAGAGCGGTTGGAGTCTGAAGAGTCTTCATCGGCTCATCATGACTTCGAACACCTACCGACAGAGCTCGCGCCATCGCGAGGCAGCGGCCAAGGCTGATCCGGCGAATAAACTACTGTGGCGGTTTGAGCCGCAGCGCCTTGAAGCCGAAGCCGTGCGGGATTCTGCGCTGTCGGTCGCAGGGATGTTACATCCAGCCACCGGCGGGCCGAGTGTATTTCCCGTCTTGCCGGCTGGTATGCCCAAGCCGATCGGCGGTTGGGATGTGAGTAAGAACGAAGCCGACCGGCAGCGCCGCAGTATCTACATCTTCGTGCGCCGGAACGATCCTTACCCGATGTTGAACGCGATGGATTTTCCCGATACTCATGAGTCGTGCTCGCGGCGCAATCGCACCACCACCGCGCCGCAAGCATTGACGCTGCTCAACAGTCCTTTGACCGCCGAATGGTCCCGGCAGTTTGCCGCTCGGGTAACCGGCTTGGCCGGAGGCGATCGCTCGAAACAGGTGGAAGCGGCGTACCGCCTCGCCTACTCGCGCCCTCCTGCGCCTCGCGAAATGGATACCGCACTCACCTTTTTCGCGCACCAGGCGGAAGTGATCGCCGCCGAAAAACGCGTGAAGGATTCTGCGGAGGCCGCCGCGTTGGCCGACTTCTGCCTGATGCTTTTGAACTCGAACGAATTTGTCTATAGGTTCTGAAACGATGCCCCTGCAAAACGTCGCCGCCTCCACCGTACGTTCGCGCCGCCAGTTCCTCACCAGTGCGGGCAGCGGGTTGGGCGCCATCGCTCTGTCGAGTTTGCTTCACGGCGCTACTGAGCCGCTGCTTCCCAAGCCTCCCCATCACCGGCCGCGCGCCAAGTCCGTGATCTGGCTCTTCATGGAGGGTGGGCCTAGTCACATCGATCTATTTGACCCCAAGCCGGAGCTTGACAAACTCGCCGGCCAAATCACGCCGGAGTCTTTCAAGCTCCCCGTCACCAGCGCGACCGGATCGCATCGCATGCCTCTCGCCGGCTCGCAGCGTAAGTGGAAGCAGCATGGTCAAAGCGGACTCTGGGTTTCCGATTGGTATCCGCACATCGCCGGCCAGGTAGACAAGATGGCGGTCATTCGCTCCTGTTGGGCGGACGGTTTGAATCACGTGGGCTCGGTGCGTCAGATGAATACCGGCTCTATCCTGGCCGGACGGCCTTCGCTCGGCGCCTGGACGACGTATGGCTTGGGCGCGTCCAATCGCAACCTTCCTTCGTTCGTCATACTCACGGATGAAAAGGTGGTTCGCGGGGGTCCGACCAATTGGAGCGCGGGATTCCTGCCGGCCACCTACCAGGGTACGCACTTACAGAAAGACGGCCCTCCGATTCTCGACCTGACGCCACCGGAAGAAGTAGGCGATCAGCGGCAGCGAGGCCGCCTTGATCTACTGCGTGAGTTGAATCAACGTCACGCCGAACAGCGGCCGAACGAAGATGAGCTGGATGGGCGCATGGAGTCCTACGAGCTCGCCTATCGCATGCAGGGCGCCGCGCCGGGTGCGGTCGATCTAACCAAAGAGTCCGAAGCCACCAAGCGGCTGTACGGCATGGACGAGAAAGCCACGGCGAAGTTTGGCGGTAACTGCCTCTTGGCGCGGCGGCTGGTTGAACATGGCGTGCGCTTCGTGGAAGTCTACTGCGGTAGCGGTAGTGGCTGGGACGCTCACACCGGGATCGAAGAGAACCACACCAAGTTTTGCCGCATCTCCGACAAACCGATCGCGGGTCTGCTGGCCGACCTGGAGTCGCGCGGGCTACTGGAAGATACTCTCGTAGTGTGGGGCGGGGAATTCGGACGCACGCCCTTTACGGACACCAACTCCACCGGCGCCGGCGCGCAATACGGCCGGGATCATAATCCCTGGGGCTTCACGATGTGGATGGCCGGCGGCGGTGTCAAGGGCGGCCAGGCAATTGGCGCCACGGATGAAATCGGATTCCGTGCGGTGGAAAAGCCGTATCACGTTCACGACATCCACGCGACCATCATGCATCTGCTGGGCCTGAATCATCTCAACCTTACGTACCTGCACAACGGCCGGCCCGAGCGCGCGACGGTCAATGGCGGCAACCTGATCGCTGAGGCTATGGCTTGAGAAACATGCGGTTCACGCGTCAAGCGGCGTTCGCCGGCCTGGCGGTGTGGATTGTCTGCGCGGCGTCGGGGCCCGTGCAACTCATCACTCGAGAACACTAGTCCGAAGTTCCCCCCTCGAGCAGGCAGAAAAATGCAGGCAACTAGAAGTAATTGAGGAGGTTGCGGCGAATCGCAAAGAAGGATTTACTGGGTACACTAC
>JAYTKJ010000612.1:0-21472 GCA_043730365.1 Acidobacteriota bacterium
CTCATCGCCTATGTCTTCCTCGGCAGCGTCTTTGCAATTCTGCCGCGGATCATTCATCCCGATGCCTCAAGCAGTGGGTTGGCGGCGATGATCACCAACATGGCAGTGATTGGCGGCCTGCTGTATTGGCTCGACAGTGAAGGGCCGCCGTCCACGACCGGATACCCTCCGGCTTGACCGTCCCCGGTCAAGTGACGCTGGACGGTCGATCTTTCCGGCAGTCCTCCAAGCCAAAATCCCTCTTTCCTATGACCTATGCGGTTGCAGTTGCACCACGAGCGCAATATACCAGCCACGATCGCGACGGGTTAAGCGATGGACCTCCAATTGCCTCCTTATTTGTCAGTGGGGATCCGTTCGGCGACAACGCCAGGAGCCGATCGTACCCAAATCTTTTTACTAACTAAAGGAAACAAGAAAATGAAGTACCTCAAAAAATTTGCAACGCCAGCATCATGCCTGGCGCTGATGCTCGCCACGCTTTCGACAAATGTGAATGCGTCCGAGTGGGACAGGAAGACGGTGGTCACCATTAACGGCCCGATTGAGATTCCGGGGGTCCACTTGGCCGGATGGGGCACTTTGCCCGCCGGCACGTACGTGTTCAAGGTCATGGACTCATCCTCCAATCGTCACATTGTCCAGATCTTCAGCCAGGACGAAAAGACCATTTACGCGACGATTCTGGCTGTTCCAAACTATCGCCTCAAGGCTACCGACAAGACCGTGATGACCTTTACAGAACGGCCGGCTGGTGAGCCTGAGGCTCTGCGCGCGTGGTTCTATCCGGGCCGGAATTTTGGCGAGGAATTCGTCTATCCGAAGGCGAGAGCGATGGCGTTGGCCAAGGCCACCAACACGCCTGTCCTGTTTACCTCGGTCGAGACGCCTGCCGAAGTTTCCGAACCAATCAAGCCGGCCAATGAGACGGTGATAGCCGAACTGGATCGCGCTCCGATCAAGGCTGTCGTGCCGACGGGCGAAGAGGTGGAACTCGCACAGGTGGTAACACCTCCGCCGGCGCAGACCGAGAGCCCTGCGGTCGTGGCGCAGGTTTCACCGGCGCCCGCTGTGGTGGCCGAACCGGCACCGGCGCGCACTGTGGTGGCCGAACCGGCACCGGCGGCCGCTGTGGTAGCCGAGTCGGCCCGCCCTTTACAGTTGCCTGAGACTGACAGCCGCCTGCCGCAGATCGCCGCTGGAGGCTTCCTGGCTCTGGCCTTCGCGATTGCCCTGATTGCGGTTCGGAAACGCATCCCGGCGTAACCTCAGAACCGGTCCATCTGAAGGCGCGTCCTACCGAGGGCGCGCCAACTCTCGATCGTATTTTACCCGTGCACCCAACATGCACCGCCAAAGGAGCCGGAACTTCATGAGACCGAGAGTGCTGCAGCTCAACACCGTAATTGCGAACCACGACGGGGACAGGGGCGCTGTCCACGAGACTCACCTGCGCGGGCTGGACTTGCTCAATTCTCCCTCCTTGAATAAAGGAACGGCTTTCACGGCCGAAGAGCGCAGCAGCCTCGGTCTGACCGGGCTGCTGCCGCCCGGCTTCAGCACCCTGGAGTCGCAAGTCGAGTGGGCCTACGCACAATATCAAAAACTTCCCGATGCCGTCAGCCGGAACAGCTACCTGACCACTTTGCATGACCGGAACGAGGTGTTGTTCTTCCGGCTGTTCTGCGAGCACTTGCGCGAAATGATCCCGATCGTCAACGATCTGACGGTCGGTCTGGCGATCGAGCAGTACCGTCACGAATGCCGTCGTCCCCGCGGTCTATATCTGTCGATCGACCATCCCGGCGCGATTGAGGAGGCATTCAACAACCTGGGCGCTGGTGAGGATGACATCGATCTGATCCTGGCTACCGATGCCGAACAAGTCCTGGGAATCGGCGACTGGGGCATTGGTGGTATTGAAGTGGCCATAGGGAAGCTTGCTATCTGCACCGCGGCTGGCGGCATCGATCCGTCACGAGTCGTCCCTGTGATGCTGGATGTAGGTACCAACCGGGCTTGCCTCTTGAGCGATCCGCTCTATGTTGGCAACCGCCACCCGCGAATCCGGGGGGATCGCTACGATGCTTTCATCGACGCCTATGTCGCGGTTGCGAGCAAGCTGTTTCCCAATGCGCTCTTGCAATGGGCAGACTTCGCTCCCGGCAACGGGCGCAGAATCCACGAGAGGTACCGCAATCGCGTCTGTACGTTTAACGACGACATGCAGGGCACTGGCGCAATCACGCTGGCGGCGATAATATCGGCGATCCGCATCCTCGGCACGCCGTTGCGCGATCAGCGGGTGGTGATCTTTGGAGCGGGCGCCGCGGGAATTGGAATTGCGGACAAGATTCGCGATGCGATGACGCACGATGGCTTGTCAGACGGCGAGGCCACCCGGCGCATCTGGTGCGTGGATCGGCATGGGCTGCTCATGGTGGGCATGGACGGTCAGCTTGGCGATCACCAAAAGCTGTACGCCCGCGCCACCGCCGAGTGCAAGGGCTGGATGAGCGGAAGCCAGGAAGAGGGTGTTGGGTTGGCCGAAGTGGTGAGTAAGGTAAAGCCCACGATTTTGATCGGCGCATCATCGGTTCCGGGCGCCTTCACGGAGTCTATCGTTCGGGAAATGGCCTTCCATGCTAAACAACCGATCATCTTTCCGCTTTCGATTCCGGCATCCCGCGTCGAAGCTACCCCGACAAATCTCCTCGCCTGGACCGACGGACGCGCACTGATGGCAACGGGAAGCCTCTTCAGCCCGGCCACTTATCGGGGCGTGACTTACGTAGTGGGTCAGCTGAGTAACGCTATGCTCTACCCTGGCTTGGCTCTCGGTGTGACCGTCGCGAAGGCCTCCCGCATCAGCGATGGCATGTTCAGGGCTGCGGCCAGCGCGGTCTCAAGCCTGGTGGTGGTGCGCCAACCAGGTGCTTCGCTGCTCCCACACATCGACAACCTGCGAATGGTGTCGATGACCGTGGCGGCCGCTGTGGCGGAAGCGGCGCGGGCCGAGGGGCTGGCGGCGGCCACGCTCGGTGACATCGCCCAACAGGTGCAAGACGCCATGTGGCAACCAGAGTATCGCCGGATTCGGGCGTTATGACAAGGGCGGCTTTCTGTCTCAGCCTGATCGCACCCGCCGTGGGCAAGCCAGCCCAGGAAGCGTTCCGGATTTCCGTGGATGTGGATCTGGTGATTCTGCACGCAACCATCCGTGATGGTGAGGGGCGCTCGGTGCCGGATCTGCGGGAGCAGGATGTCGAGGTCTATGAAGACGGCGCCCGCCAAGCCGTCCGGCTATTCCGGCATGAAGACTCGCCGGTGACCGTGGGTTTGGTGGTTGATCACAGTGGCAGTATCCGGCACAAACTCCCGGACGTCGTCAGTGGAGCGCGCAGATTTGCGCGCTCCAGCAATTCGCTCGATCAGATGTTCGTCGTTAACTTTAATGAAAACGTAACGGTGCCACTGCCCCCCACCGCGCCCTTTACTAACCGCCCGGAGGTACTGGAAGGCGCGATCACCAGTTTATCAGCCGGGGGCAAGACGGCTCTGTACGATGCGATTCTGACGGCGCTCGAACGGCTGCGTATGGGGAGCAGGGAAAAGCGCGTATTGATCGGCATCAGTGACGGGGGTGACAACGCCAGCACCCACACCCTGGCTGACGTGCTCAAGGCTGCGGCCCTGTCCAGTGCCCTGATTTACACTATCGGTATCTTCGAGAAAGAGGATCCGGACCGGAATCCGCGCGTGCTAAGACAACTGGCCAAGGCCACCGGAGGCGAGGCCTTCTTTCCCGACCAGCCCGCTGAAATTGCCGGGGTCTGCGATCGAATTGCAGTGGACATTCGCCAGCACTATACGATTGGGTATTTTTCCTCCAACGCTGCGCGGGATGGCGCATATCGCTCCGTTCGGCTGGTAGCGAGGCAAGCGGGCAGAAAGCTCGCCACCAGAGTGCGCGCCGGCTACATCGCGGGCGGCGCCAAATGAAATTGATGGTGGACAGACCCATGCTGCGGTCCGTCCTTCTTTGGACGCAACGCCTGTTCTTTTCCTGCGCCGCGGTGATGCTGGGTTACTGTGCGTTTGTGGTCGGGGACTCCTGGATCTTCCAGCGGCGGGCCCGGCAGGCGCTTGATCGGCAGTTGAGTGAGACGAAATCGGCGCCGAGGCCGGCCGCGCCGGAAGCGGTCGCGCCGATTGGACCGGACGGATTGATCGGCCGCATCGACATCCCGCGCATCGGGCTGTCCGCGGTCGTCTTCGAGGGAACCGACAAGGTGACCCTTCGCCGAGCGGTGGGCCATGTTGCCTACACGGCGTTGCCTGGGCAGCGCGGCAATGTCGGGCTGGCGGGACACCGGGACTCATTCTTCCGGCCACTGCGCAACATCGTGCTCAACGACATCATTACCGTCACCACCGTGCGCGGCGCGTATCGCTACCGGGTCGCGTCGACCAGGATCGTGAGCCCCTCGGCAGTCGAGGTGTTGGATCCCAGCAAAACCGAGATCCTCACGCTGGTCACCTGCTATCCCTTCTACTTCGTTGGTTCGGCCCCTTCCCGATTCATCGTGCGGGCCGACAGGATCACGTAACCCCACCCGCGTTTCTCGCCTCTAGAGAGCGTCCAGCGAAAGGAAAACAATCCACATGAACAAAGACATATTCGAAGGTAATTGGAAGCAATTCAAGGGCAGGGTCCAAGAGGAATGGGGCAAGCTCACCGAGGATGACCTCGACGTGATCAACGGTAAGCGCGAAGAACTGGCTGGCCGGCTTCAGGAGCGCTATGGCTTGGCCCACGATGCCGTGGAGAAGCAGATCGCGGCGTTCGAGAAGCGCCACGCGTCGACCGCAGTCATTTTCTAGAGACGGCAAAACTTCCACTAATCCCGGGACTCGTAACTGGGCGCGGCTGCTGATGAGGCTACCGCGCCTATTGCCGTTCGCGTCACCGTCCTTTGCGCCGATTGATTCCTTTTGACGCTCCAACGTCATCGGGTCTGCCCTTCGGAGCCGTTCGGTCCCGGAGCATCCGTACCCAAGTCATAAGAAAGATTGGGATTGCTGAATGGCCTGCCGATTGCAACTGACATTGTATGCCCCAGCCCTTCGAGCAACAACAGACCGCTACTCTGACGCCGGACGCCTTCGGTCGGGCCTATCTCAAGGGCCTTCATCAGACGACGAAGTTCCTCATTTCAAAGGGGGCAGCTCTCGATTTGGCCGAAGAGGTGGCCCAAGGAGCGTGGGTTCGCGGTTGGGAAGCCCGGGATCAGTTGCACCACCACGACCGGCTTCTTCCATGGATCAACACCATCGCCTTCCACCGCCTTTGTACTGACCACCGGCGGTCAGTGCGCTACACCGAATTGACGGAGGTAGCGGACTCCAGATCGCCCGAACCCGTTGCCGCACTTGACGCGGGAATCTTGATGGATCGATGCTCCCCTTTCGAGAAGGCACTGTTAACCCAACGATACGTCGATGGGATGGATTTGAAAGCAATCGCGGTAACTCATGGACTGAGTGAGATCGCTGTAAGGCTCCGCATTCATCGCTGCCAATCTGGTCTGAGATCGCTAGTCGGACGCAGTTTACGCAATCTGCGACGCAGGCCGGGACCTCCTGCCACCTGGGCTGAGGGAGCTGTTCGCCCGGCGAACTTGTCTTCGGTTGGTAATTGACCATGGACGAACTGGTTTTCAGAATTTTTGGTATTCGCATGGCCGGTGGAGTGCTGGTCGCCGTTCCGCCCCAGATCCGTTGGGATCCGTCGGAGGAGTTCTCCGTTCCCATCGGTAGTAGCCACGCAAATTCACAGCGGCTGGCATTTTCGCTGCGGCGGGACGTAGCTCGCGCCGGTCTCGCCGAGGTCGAGATATTTCCTTACCCAACGGGTTGAAGGCCAGGCGAATCGGCCCACGAGGGTCGAGACTGGAACGGCTTGAGCCGCCACCCAGTGTCTGTTTAAGTTTCGAGGATTACAAACATGCTCGGTTGGACAATACTTTTCTCAGGATTAACAGCGATCAGCGCTCTTCTGGCAGCGGCTCTTGGGCCTGACGCGCCGTGCTGGGCCGCTCGTTATGCGGGCTTGGTCTGCGGCTCGCTCGGGCTCGCAAGCCTCGGCGGCGTCATAGTGGGCAAGGCAGTTCGAAACAGCCTGCGATGAAGGCGAGCCAACCAAAGGCTTTTCTTGCTGCCATTTTTGGAGCCGACCGAACCGATCCCGAGCAAGCCCTCAAGGGGCTGAGAGCCCTTGGGGTTAAAGCTTGGTTGGTCTCGTCAGCGGACGCGAATGGCAAAGCGCCGTCCGACGCCCTTCAACTTTCGCCCACCCTGTTACCGGGCGAGTTTTTGGTGGTCGCACGCGTTTCGCTCGCTGGTGTCGAGGCAGCTGTAAGCGAGCTTAGCAGCATTGGAGCGCCAGCAATATTCGTCCTGCCCGGTGTCGTCCCGCCAGCCGCACGGGGCCGGAAGTCCAACGCGGCGGCAGCGGCTCATCTGCCCCCCAGCACCATCAAGGCACTCGCGGAAGAACATGGGCAACCGGGCAGTTGTGGCCCTCAGCCGAGTTTGTTCTCGTTATTGACTCAATACGAGCAACGGCTGGAATTCATCCGCCGAGCTGTGATTGGATCGTCGCGTCTCGATCATACCCTGTCGCCCGCCGCCGTTTGGCTCATCGACAATGGGTATCTCTTTGAGGTGCATATTGCCGAGGTTCGCAAGAACCTGCCAAAGGAATACCACCGCCTTCTGCCGGCTCCGGTTCGGACTCCTGGTATCCCACGGGTCTGTGCGCTCGCGGTCGAGTTGGTCCGCCAGACCGATTCTCTTTTGACGGCTGATAACATCGCCGAGTGCGTTGAGGCTTATCAGTCCAAGCACCTTCTCACGATGGCCGAACTGTGGGCCTTTCCGCAGATGCTGAGGCTCGCGCTCATCGAAGAGCTCGTTTCCACCGCTGGCGAGGTCCATAGGTCGCAACAACTCCGGCAGTTCTCCTCGTTCTGGGCCAACCGCCTGGGCCGCGCCGCACGTGCCGAGGAAAGTCAGCTCAAGAGAATCCTGGCGCACCTGGAGCGTCAACCCTACTTCCTGGATCCCGATTTTATCACCAGCCTGAGCGAGCAGTTACGAGACGAATCCACCGCGCACGTGGCGCTTCAACGCGGCGTGGAGGGCCGGTCTCCACTCTCGATTGGGGAAATAGTTCGGCAGGAGCACAACGAGGAAACGGCGAATCGAGTGTCGATCGCCAATGCAGTGGCGAGCCTGCGGCAACTCGCGCTGCTGGAATTCCAGTCGATCTTCGAAGCCACCTCGGCAGTTGAGCGGATTCTCCAGGAGGACCCCGGCGGCGTACACGGCCGGTCCGACTTCTCAACCAGAGATCGCTGCCGGCACGCCGTGGAGCAGATCTCCCGCACCGGACCGTTGGATGAGTTTGAAGTAGCCAGGCGGGCGGTGCGGTTAGCCGGAGTCGGCGCTCCTCCTGTGGAGAACAACATCGCCCACTACCTTCTTGGTGGAGGCCGGGAGCGGCTCGAATCCGAATGCCACAGCCGCCCGTTGTTAGGTGCGCGGTTTCTCCGGCTTCTGCGTAGGCGCGCCACGCCCGTCTATCTCATTGTCACGACACTGCTCACCTTGAGCTTCCTCAGCGTGATGATGGTCTCGGCCTGGGAATCCGGCATGCAACGGCCGGCGACACTCTTACTACTGGCCATGCTGGGCAGCTTGCCGTTCAGCGACCTTGCCATCCAGATCGTCAACGCACTGATTTTCCGCTTCTTTCCACCTGACGAACTACCCAGCCTTGCACTTCGCGATGGCATTCCGCCGGAGAGCGCCACGCTCGTCGTGATTCCGATGATGTTCAGCAGTCCTGACGCGGCCGCCAAGGAGGCGGCCAAGCTGGAGGTCCGCTACCTTGGAAACCCGGAGCCGCATCTGTACTTTGCGCTGTTCCCGGACTTCCTTGATGCGGACTCGCCTACCGAGCCAGAGGACGCGGGCTTGTTGGCGGGCGCATTCGAGGCGATCGCCGAACTGAACCGCCGGCACGGCCCGAAGCGGTTCTTCCTTTTCCATCGTCAGCGATTGTGGTCGGGGAGCGAAGACCGTTGGATGGGGCGGGAGCGCAAACGAGGGAAGGTCGAAGAACTAAACGCCTTTCTTCTCGGCGAAGGCAGCGGCGCCGAGGTCAGCGAGCCACTCCCGGAGCCGGTTCGTTACGTAATTGCCCTTGATGCCGACACGCAGCTCCCCCCCGAAACTGCCCGGCGCATGGTGGCGACGCTCTCCCACCCTCTAAATCGTGTCGAACTTACACCAGACGGTCGAAATCGCGCGCGCGGGTATACGATCATCCAACCACGGGTAAGTATAGGACTGCCCGGCGCCACGGCCTCGCGCTTCACCCGCATCTTCGCCGACGCCAGTGGAACGGACCCTTATTGCCAGGCCGTCTCCGACGCCTATCAAGACCTCTTTCGTGAGGGCATTTTTCACGGAAAAGCTATTTACGACCTGCACGGCTTTCATGCGATTCTAAACGATCGTTTCCCGGTCGAATCCCTACTTAGTCACGACCTGATCGAAGGCGCGCACGTCGGCGTCGCGTCGGCAAGCAGCATCGAGATCTTCGAGAACATGCCGGCCGACTATGCGTCTTACGCGCGCCGTCAGCATCGATGGATCCGAGGCGACTGGCAAATCGGTCCGTGGATCGCCCGGCACGTTCCGGGCGCCCGGGGTGAAGCGGAGCCGAATCCGCTTTCGATCATCAGCCGCTGGCGGATTCTGGACAATCTGCGGCGCAGCCTCGTGGCTCCGGCGACAATGTTGCTCCTGATCTGGGGTTGGTTCGGCTCCAGCACTCCCGGCGCCTGGACTTTCCTGCTCGCCGTGGCCGCGACGCTCCCCGGTCTCGCGCCGCTTAGTGAGCGCGTCGCGAAAAGATTCGCGGGATCAGGGTACGGACTGCCCGGCGCCTGGGAGGAACTGCTCCGGCCACTGGTCACAGTTTCACTCCTGCCGCACCAAGCCTGGATCAGCCTGGACGCCGTAACAAGGACCCTCCATCGCCAGCTCGTGTCGGGCAAGCGCCTGCTCGAATGGCAAACGGCGGAACAATCGGAGTCGCAAGCGGCTGATCATCAGCACCGCACGATAGTCGAATGCATCACCATCAGCGCCGTGTCGCTATTTGTTCTTATCGCCCTCAGCGCCAAGGGTGCCTTTTGGGCCACTATCTTCTTCCTACTGCTTTGGATGCTTTCCCCCTTGACGGTAATATGGCTAAGTCGCAGGACCGGAGGAGGCGACAATCGGCGAGCTCTCAACGGCGATCAAACTCCCTTTCTTTCGCGGATGGCGCGCCTAACCTGGCGGTACTTCGACGATCTCGTAGGCCCGGCCGACCATTGGTTGCCCCCGGACAATACTCAATTGGCCCTGCGGATTGAGGTGGCCCACCGCACTTCACCAACCAACGTCGGGCTATGGCTGACGTCGGCCCTGGCTGCGCACGATCTTGGCTTCGTGACAACGGACCGTGTTCTTTCGATGTGTACGGAGACCGTGGATACGTTGGCCCGCATGGAGCGATACGAAGGACACTGGCTGAACTGGTACAACACTGAAACACTCGAGCCGCTGCTCCCCCGGTATGTTTCGACGGTAGACAGCGGCAACCTTCTGGCCAGCTTCTGGGTTCTCGAACAAGGGCTGGGCGGGATCGAAGCGGCCTCGGTTCTGGGAGGCTCTTGCCTACGCGGACTGGAGGCGAGCGTCCTCGTTCTTGCCGAAGCATTTGGCGGCGACCACTCGGCCCGTTTGCCACTCAACACCTTCACCCGCTTGTTCGGGCGGCCCGCCGTTGGCCAGGAGATCGCCGATAAACTAGCGCTCCTGGCCGCGCCGGTTCGGCAACTTGCCGCCACGCGCCGATGGCAGCCGGCCGAACCAACCGGAGACCGCGACTACTGGATTGCCAAGCTTGAAGAGCAGGTGTCCAGTTGGTCGCAGCATGTCAGGCGATACTTGCCATGGCTCGAAACGTTGGCGGCCGCGCCGGACCCTTTCCTGAACGACATCCATCCGGGCATGGCCAGCGCGCGTCGGAGGGCGCTGGTTTGGACTCCCTCGCTGGCAGATCTGGCCGAGGGGAAACTGCCGCCACTGGACGAACTGCTCGAACTCGGCTCAAAAGCCGCTCAAGGCCAACAGAAGACTTGGATCAGCCAGATCCGTGCCGAGATCCAGCTATCGCGGCAAGCGGCATCGGAGACATGCCAGCGCATAGCGGAACTGCGGCGGAAGCTGCGCGATCTGGCCGAGACCGTCGACATGGGTTTTCTCTACGACCCCAAGCGCCGCTTGCTGGGAATCGGCTATCAGGTGGGCGGTCCACTCGAGTTTGGCGGCTACTACGACTTCCTGGCGAGTGAATGCCGCTTAGCCAGTCTGGTGGCGATTGCAAAAGGCGACGTGCCGCTCGAACACTGGATGGCCCTCGGCCGACCCTATCTCAGCACGCCCGAAGGGCAGACTCTACTGTCGTGGAGTGGCACGATGTTTGAGTTCCTCATGCCGCTGGTCTACACGAGGGCCTTCGAGAATTCTTTCCTCGCTTCGGCTTGCCTGCTGGCCGTCCGGAAGCAAATGGAGTACGCCGGTCAGAAGGGGATTCCTTGGGGCATTTCCGAGGCCGCCTATAGCGCCATCGATGCCAACAAGATATATCAGTATCGTGCCTTCGGAGTGCCTGGCCTCGGCTTAAAAGAAGGTCTTGAGAAGGGCCTGGTGGTCTCGCCATACTCCACGTTTCTCTCGCTGCAGTTACTACCCAACGAGGCCGTGTTCAATCTTCAATCGCTCGTGTCGCAAGGTATGAGCGGACCGATGGGGTTGTACGAATCGCTTGACTATTCCCGCGAGCGAACCCGGCGCGGCGGTCGCGGCGTGATCGTCTATGCCTATATGGCACACCATCAAGGCATGAGCTTGCTCGCGATGGACAATGTCTTGAACGACGGCGTCATGCAGCGGCGCTTCCACGCCGACCCGCGCATCCAAGCCTTCGAATCCCTCCTGTTTGAGAAGGTTCCTTCCGAACGCTCCTTGTTGCGGCGGACCGCTCCTGACGGGGCCGCCTTCCGCGTCGAGTCCGAACCCGAGACAAGCCCGCGAACCTGGCAGGAAGACTCTCCCGTGCCGCGAGTCAATCTGCTCGGTAACGGGCACTACACGTTGATGGTCACTAGCTCCGGTTCCGGGTTCAGTCGTTGGAAACAGTTCGATCTCACGGATTGGAGCGCCGACACCACTCAGGATCGGATGGGTTCCTATTTCTACATCCGTGACCGCAGGTCCGGGGCGGTGTGGTCGGCCACCCGTCAACCCCTGGCTGGAGAAGCCGGCTCATTTACTTGTAATTTCTCCGCCGACCGAGCTGAATTTTTCCGGCGAGTCAGTGACGTCGAAACCGTAACCGCCATCTGTGTTTCCTCCGAGGCAGATGTGGAAGTGCGCCGCCTTACATTTACCAATCACGGTTTGCGAACCCGGGCCCTGGAACTGACCAGCTACTGCGAGCTTGCCTTGGCTGAACACAAGGCTCAGCGCGCCCACCCGGTTTTTAGCAAGCTTTTTGTCGAGACGGAGGTTCTTCCCGGCGGTCAGACTCTGATTGCGCATCGGCGCCCTCGCAGTCCCGATGAAGCGCCGGTGTGGATGGCTCAGATGGTCGTCACTGGTCAGCAAGCCGGTGCGATTCAACACGAGACCAGTCGCATGGCTTTTCTTGGCCGCCACCGTTCAACGGCCGATCCGGTCGCACTGACGGGTGAGTTGACTGGCTCGGTGGGCACGGTGCTCGATCCGGTTTTCAGCCTCCGCTGCCGTTTCGCGCTGGCGCCGCGAGGACAAGTAGAGATCAGCTACTTGACCCTGGCCGCCGCGTCGAGAGAGGAGCTATTGGTCTTGGTGGAACGCTTCCGCTATCCGGAGGCGGTTACGCGCGCGTTTGAGACGGCGTGGACGCAGGCCCAACTGGAGTTTCGGTACCTCGGAATCGATTCCTCCGCGGCGCATCGATTCCAGGAGTTACTAAGTCCGTTGATCTATCCTCAGGGTGGTTTGCGGCCCGCCCCGGCGCGGCTGGTGGCCAACCGGCTTGGACAGAGCGGACTGTGGGCTCATGGAATATCGGGCGATCTCCCAATCCTGGCGGTCACTGTCGCCGACGTGCGAGGGATCAGTCTTGTGCGCGACCTGCTCGTGGCCCATTCCTACTGGCGGATGCGCGGTTTTCCCGTCGATCTGGTGGTGCTTGACCAAGAGCCACACAGCTATGAGCAAGCTCTCCGGGAACAGATCGGCAAGCTTGTCGAGGCGCATATGACACAAGCTGCCACCACTGGCGGGGTTTTCCTTCTGAACTGGCAAACGCTCACCGAAGAATCCCGGACCTTGATGCTCGAAGCTGGCCGCGCCGTCCTGGGAAGCGGCAGGGGCAACCTGACCCAGCAACTCGCTGCGCCTCTCGATTCGGCTGCGATGACACCACTCATGAGCGAGGCGTCGGCACGCAATCCGGTATCCTCCTCTGAGTTACCTTTCCTGGAGCTACCCTACTTCAACGGCCTGGGAGGATTTTCTAAAGATGGACGCGAGTACGACACTTACTTAAAGGCGCGCGAAACGACGCCACTGCCATGGTCCAATGTCATAGCGACGCCGCACTTCGGTACTGTTGTTACCGAGTCGGGACTGGGATACACTTGGTTCGGAAATAGTCAGTCGAATCGCTTGACGCCGTGGCAGAACGACCCAGTATGCGACCCCCAGGCCGAAGTCATCTACATTCGGGATCAGGAAACAGGAGAGGTTTGGACACCGACGGCACTTCCTATCCGCGAAGAGACGGCCTACCGCGCCCGCCACGGGCAAGGCTATACCGTTTTCGAACACAACAGCCACGCCATCCGGCAGGAATTGACGGTCTTCGTACCGCTCGATGAGTCCGGTGGAGAGCCACTCAAGATTGCCCGCTTGCGCTTGCACAATGAAGATCGCCGCCGGAGATCGCTTACCGTTACGTGGTACGTCGAATGGGTCCTGGGCGTCAACCGGGAGGAAAGTCAAGAGCACGTGCAGACAAGTTTCGATGTAGACAGTTCGTCCTTGTTGGCGAGGAATGTTTGGCAGCCCTCCTTTGCGGGCCGTGTTGCCTTCATTGCCATGAGTCCGCAACCACTATCGTGGACAGGCGACCGTACCGCGTTTCTCGGCCGCAACGGACAACACCGATCGCCCGACGCGATGAAGCGAATCCGGCTTGACCTTCACACGGGGGCTGGCTTGGATCCAGCCGGTGCCCTACAAACCCGACTGTTTCTCGAGCCTGGAGAATCCGTTGATGTGATCTGCCTTCTCGGCCAGGGTTCCGATGTTGCTGAGGTCCGCTCGCTGGTCGCCAAGTATCGCACCTCCGCCGAAGTGGATGCCGCTCTGGCACGCACCAAGGCTTGGTGGGATGAGCGTCTTTCCAGATTGGAAGTTCGCGTGCCCGTGCTGTCAGTCGGATTCCTTCTGAACCGCTGGCTCCCCTATCAGGTTCTAAGTTGCCGGTTTTGGGCGCGGTCAGCCTACTATCAGTCAGGTGGAGCTTACGGATTCAGGGATCAATTACAAGACAGCATGGCGCTGGTCTATTGGGCGCCGGAAATGGCGAGGCAGCACCTGTTGACCGCAGCCTCTCGCCAGTTCACCGAAGGAGATGTGCAGCATTGGTGGCACGTGGAAACGGGAGCGGGCCCGCGGACGCGGTGTTCGGACGACATGCTTTGGCTGGTCTACGCGACGGCTCACTACGTCCGGGTCACTGGGGATGAAGGCGTTCTCCGCGAAGCCGTTTCATTCCTTGACGGCCCGCAGTTGGAGCCTGGATCCGGCGAGCGGCTGTTTACCCCCAATGAGAATATCTCGCCGGCCGCCTCCCTTTTTGAACACTGCTGCCGGTCGATCGAACGAGCCTCCACTTTCGGTCCTCACGGACTCCCTCTATTCGGTGGCGGTGATTGGAACGATGGCATGAATCTCGTGGGGGCGCACGGCACGGGAGAGAGCGTGTGGCTTGCGTGGTTTCTTGCCGCCATCCTGAAGGAGTTCGCGCCGCTAGCGGCCCGCTTCCGCGGTGAAGAACTCGCCGATACGTTTCGCCAGCGAGCCCGCGCTCTGACGACAGCCGTTGACGCTCATGGCTGGGACGGAGCGTGGTACTTGCGGGGTTTCTTCGACGATGGAACGCCGTTGGGCTCCGCCCAGAACCAGGAGGCACAGATCGATTCCCTCACGCAATCGTGGGCTGTGTTAGCTGGCGGCGGCGATCCGGACCGCGCGCGGTTGGCGATCGATTCAGCCGTCAAGCATCTGGTACGCGCAGAGACCGGCCAGGTTCTTCTCTTCACGCCCCCGTTCAATCGCTCGACTCCGAACCCCGGTTACATCATGGGTTATCCGCCCGGAATTCGAGAGAACGGCGGGCAATACACGCATGGGTCGCTGTGGCTGCCGATGGCGTTCGCGCAACTGGGCCTTGGCACCGAAGCCGCCGCACAGCTACAGATCATGAACCCGGTGGAAGCCGCGAGAAATCCAAAGTCAACGGCGCGCTACGGTGGAGAACCTTTTGTTGCCCCGGCGGACGTCTACTCGAATCCGCAACACGATGGCCGCTGCGGTTGGACCTGGTACACCGGTTCCGCTGCGTGGATGTACCGCGCCTGGATCGAATCGATTCTCGGATTTCACTTGCAGGGCGACTATTTGTCCATCGAGCCGGCCTTACCTGCCGAGTGGAATGAGTTCGAGCTCAACTATCGGCACGGCCAGGCGCGCTATCGGATCCGGGCCCGCCGGGATCACGCAGTGCGGCACAGACGGATTGTGGTCAACGGCGCGGCACTCGAAGGACAACGAATTCTGCTGATTCGTACTCCATCAGAGCATGAGGTCGTTGTGTTGCTGCCGGGAAGCGACCGCGAGTCCGACCGGCCGGGAGTGGTTGACTTTGCTCCCAGCGTCGATACTGTTCAACTTTAGGCCAGTTAGGCCAACCACCCCTTTTCAGTCGACCAAATACGGCCAGTCTGTCGTGATATGTCTTGACTGCGGATATAGCAATCAACTGATCGCCCGCAGAAGTGGAAGGGTGGAAGACCTGCCGGATCATGGCCATCCACGTGCTCTTAATTGTCCAGAAGGAGCATCGAAATGCTTTGGAATATCGCAATCGTTCTATTCGTGCTGTGGGCGCTGGGAATGGTCTCAGCCTACACCATGTCCGGCTTCATTCACCTACTGCTGGTCTTCGCGGTCATTACCGTGCTCATCGGCGTGATTCAGGGCCGCAAGGTCGTTTAGGAAACAGATGAGAACGCAAGACTACAAACAACTCCTGACTAACAAGCTGCGGGTCTCCCCGAGCGATATCGCCATCGAGCGTAACGCCGAGATGATGGATGATATTCAACGGACCGGAGACCGGGAACTCGCACTGACCGCGCGTTCGCAAGCCTGGAAAACGTCCCAGGGGGTCAGCGCCGCCCTTGGCCGCATTGCAGACGGCACGTATGGTGTCTGCATGGACTGCGGGGAGCCCATCAACGAGCGGAGGCTGGTAGCGCTGCCCTGGGCCGAGCATTGTATCGTCTGCCAGCTACGGCAAGAGACTGAACCGGCGCTCCCTGCCGCTGCATAGGACCACGATGCGGCTTGCGTTTCTGCTGCTGGCTTGCTATCCCCTAGCAGCGCAGATAACTATCCTCGGTGTTACGACTGGCGCAGGGTACCTTCCGGGCATTACGCGGCCTGGCGGGATTAGCGTCGTGTTCTGCACCGGCCTCGGCGCGGTCTCTGACATCACGGCTCCGGGGGACCTTCCGCTGCCGATAGAACTTGCCGGAATCAGGGTGGCGGTCAATGGCGTTCTCGCACCGCTCCTGTCTGTGGCCGGCAGGAATGGGTATCAGCAAATCAATTTCCTGGTCCCCGGTCTGCCCGACCTTACGCGAGCTCCGATTGCGATATCGGTTACCCAGAACGGCGGCGCAGCGACTGTGAAGCTGCGGGAGAGCCCATTCAACGGCTACCCTGCCGATCTTTTTCGGGACGCCCAGGGGTATGGAATCATCCGGCACGCTGACGGATCACTGGTCACCGCATTGGAACCCGCCCAACGAGGAGAGAGGGTGATTGTCTACGCCACCGGCATGGGTGCGGTCGAGCCGCCCGGCGGCGTCGCGGCTCGGTCTCCACTCGTGCTCTATCCGGGCGAAGGTGGCGGCGTCAAGGTCTTCTTCTGTACCGCTACGGTCGCGTGCCAGCCCACGGAAACGGCATCTTCGACGGCGCTCTTCGCAGGGGTCTACCCCGGCAATACCGGCGTGTACCAGCTCGAAATTCAAATTCCCGCCAGTGCGCCCACGGGAGAGTTGGAGATGGGTGTTCTACGACTCTATTGCTATGATGCGCCGTGCACACTACAGTCGCCATTCCGCCAGGTGTTCGCAAGCCAGCGCGTTAAGATCTCGATACGCTAATGCCCTCCCCGTCCTGTCCTTTAACCTAGAAAGAGCGGTGGACCTCGTGCTTGGAAGAGAGAAGTGGTTACTACTATTTCGTTGGCAAAGAAACCTCGGAGCAGTACTGTAAATATTAATGATGCTAACGAAACAGCTCCTGTCAAGCGTTTTCTTGCCGAGTCCCTTGATAATAATTGATGAAGTAGACAAAACAATAGACGATGGCGAGAGCCGCAGAGACGTTGCCAGAAAGCCATCCGACATGATTGTCTTTGCACAATCGGCAGAATTGACTTTACACTTCGAACTGGCCTTCATCTCTTCACCTCCTCCGCAAAATCGGCCAATTCGATCCAATCCCTCATCCGAAAGTGGCAACGGCCAGCGATACAACGACAAACGGATCGGGCACGCGCAGGTCCGTAAACGCTACAGGAATCGAGTCTGGATTGCCGCCACCACCTACAAAGTACACTCGGTCCTCAGGCCAACCGCGGCGCCAAGCAATCGCCTCGAACTCCTGCCCCTGCAGAGGATGAAATGGGTGGGTGACTCGGAACCGGCGGCAATCAATACCCTCGCCATGTGCAGTCTCCACCCTTGCCTTTCAAGCTGAGCTATCGGGATTTGGTGAGCATGATGGGTGAGCGCGGCATCGCGATGGCGCACACAACGATCATGAGATGGGGTACAGCATTACGCGCCGGAGTTCGTGAAACGCCGGAAACGGTACGCCAGGCCGGTGGGTGGCTCGTGGCGGATGGACGAGACCTACGTGAAGGTGCGCGGCGAATGGCTATACCTCTATCGAGCGGTGGACAAAGCGGGCAAGGCGGTGGACTTCTTGTTGAGCCGACGGCGGGATGTCAATGCGGCCAAGACGTTTCTGCGTAAAGCGATGAAGGGGCAGCGGGTGCCGACCAAGGTGACGCTGGACGCGTATGCGGCGTCCCATCGAGCAGTGGCCGATCTGAAGGAAAGTGGCGAGTTGCCGAAGCGGGTGCGAGTACGCAGCAGCAAGCACTTAAACAACCTGATCGAGCAAGACCACCGGAGAATCAAACAGCGGTTGAGGCCGATGTTCGGGCTGAAGAGCTTCGCAACGGCGAAAGTGGTGATCGGCGGGATCGAACTGGCGGAGAAGATCAAGAAGGGGCAGTTCAAGATGGGCAAGCTGGGCGGGCCTACGGCGACGATGCCAGAGATCTGGCAAGCCGCCCTGGCTGCCTAATCGAAAACTCTCGGAATCGAAGCGGCAAGTTGGCCAAGGACGCGGGCGACGGAAATTTGCACTAGAGCCCTCGCCGCTACTTTTCTTGACGAAGCCGCCACGGGGCAGCTCGATCGCCTTCACCGCTACGAGCGCGATTTCCAGTGCCGCGCCAACCGGGCCCTGCGTGAATTGCGCCGTCTGCGCCGGCAGGAACAAATCATCCCATCGGTCACGCTTGCCCAAGACGTCCTCGCCAGTCTATCGGTCCCAAACCACCAAGCCCCGCAGTTCGCCTCGGTCTCGCGGCGGAGCATGCAGACTGGCGAGATAGCCACCCAGCAAGGTGGCGATCAATCCCACCGGACCGTGCCAGAAGAAACTCCAATCGGTGAGCGCACTAGCCGACAGCACGGCGATCATTCCAATCCCTGCGCCGGCCAGAGCGCCGCTCCCGGTAGCGCGCCGCGTCAGGGTGGCCAACAGAAATACGCCGAGGAGCGGCCCCGAGATGATACTGCTGATCTTGTTATAGGCGAGTGCCAACTCACCCAACCGATTGGCAAAGAGCGCGACGACGGTTGCCAGCATACCCCAGGCGATCGTCCCGGCCCGACCGACTTGCGCATAGTGCTCGGGTGACTCGGCCGGGCGGAATAGTCGCTGGTAGAAGTCAACCGTAGTGGCCGTGGTCAGCGAATTAATACCCGCCGACATCACAGCCATTGATGCGGCAAAGATCGCGGCCACGATCAACCCCGAGACTCCCGCCGGTAGCTCCCGCACCACAAAGAACGGCACGATGGCGTCAGCTTTGGGCAGGCCTTCCAGCCGGCCCGGATAGTGCTGGTAGAGAGCCCACAACACAGTACCGGTGAGAAAGAGCACCAGCGATAACGGCATGATCACCGTGGCCTGAACCAAAACCGAGCGGCGGCAATCCTGCTCAGACTTGGTGGTGAACAGCCGTTGCAGTACCGCCTGGTCTGTCGCCAGCGGCGCCAGGCACAGCACCAACCCGCCGAACACGATCGCCCAGATCGATGTCAGTTCCGCGGGGTTCGTCGAAGTGTTCAGCCAATGCAGCTTGCCGGCCTGCGCAGCCATATCGATCGCGGCGGGCACGCCGCCAGGAATCCGCGAAAGCGCAGATCCAAAAACCAGTAGGACGCCCGTCAGTACGGTGCAGAACTGAATGACGTCGGTCCAGATCACGGCCTTGATTCCTCCCAGCGTCGTGTAGAAGGTGGTGAACAGTCCGATGAACACAATCGCCTGCCACTCGGGGATCCCCGTTAGGAACCGGATCACCAATGACGGCGCGTAGATTACAAGCGCCACATGCATGCCACGCAGCATGAGGAACAGGGCGCTGGCCGCCGTTCGCACGCGCACGTCAAACCGCTTCTCCAGATACTCATAGGCGGTATAGAGGTCGAGTCGTGAGTAGAACGGGACAAATACCAGAATGACAATGGGCGCCGCGAGCAGATAACCAAGCGAGGTCCAGAGCAATTCGAGGTTGTGGCCATACGCCCATGCCGGCGTGCCCATGATAGTGATTGCGCTCAGGTCCGCGGCGACGATCGAGATGCCCGCCGGAAGCCACCAGATAGAACGGCTTCCTAGAAAGTACTCGCGCGCTGTACTGTGCCGCCTATAGAATGAGCTACCGAGCCCGGCAATCATCGCCAGATAGACGAAGACGGCCAGGTAGTCGATCGGCTGGAAACTCTTCATGCGCGGATCCGAAGACGGTGAGCGCGGATCCGGCCCTGCCCGTCCTCGGCCGCCCAGTGCGCCGCCAGGAATTCATCGCCGTCGATCCTCGTCAGCGAGGGTTGGCCGAATCGCAGCGCCTCGAACATGTCAGCCATTGGCCGCGATGCACCGGATTGGCCTGACGGCGCCCCATTTCAGATCATCTTCTCGTCGATCACACGCCAGCGGTCTCCTGCAAAATCCACGATCCGCACGAACAGCCCGTACTCGGGACCCCGATGCGCGTGAATCGTGGCGAGCATGTCGCCGCCCAATGCAAGGATGCCCGACGCCTGGCCGAGGTGCCCGGTGTCGATCGGCGCGGACCAATGTGTGCCCGTTATCGCGCGAGACCACCACATGGTTGGCGCGGTGCTGATCGGTCGAGTAGTCGTAAGCCCACGTCATCGCCACCAGTCGCCCCGCTTCCATTTCGCAAAGTCTGGACTCGAGCGGAGTCATGTCGCCGGCGGGCGCGCGAAAGAACAAAGTCCGGTCATCCCACGTCGCACCCTGATCGCAGCTGCGCAGCAGGATACCAACCTGGCCGGAGGGGTTCGAGCCATCGGGCATCCTGTATGGCGCCGACACCGCGAGTACTCCACCGGAGGCGGTCTCAAGACACGGGCCCGAAATCTCAAGTAACTCTGGACGGCTTCGCTTGATGACCGCTGGCACCGTCCAACTCCGGCCAAGATCGTGGGAGAAGGAGATGATGTCATCGCCCGGCTGAATGCCACCTGTCTCAGGAATCGCAATCGCCTGCTCAAGAGCGTGCCTGTGGAAACGGTAGCCCATTGCCACCATCGAACCGCTGCGCAGGAGCGTGACTTTGAAGGCATCAGTTGTCTCAAAGCCCAAGACGGACTTGTCGTAGAGCGGGCCTTGCAACTGCCACGTGCGGCCGCCGTCGGCCGATCGCGTGATCCACGTCGTTCCATTCGGCGCTTCAAACGCCTCCGCCATCACAAAGGTACAGAGCAGTTCTCCCAAAGGCAGGCGCACCAATCCGGGAAAGTATCCGTGCCGGCTATGTACGTGCGGCCTCGGATTCTCGTAGATCAGGTGTTGGTTGAGATACTGGATCATACCGTGTAGCCGCAGGCGCGCAATAGCACCTCCTGCGTCATCAGGTCATGCTCGGCTGAGTAAGTCGGCTTGGCGCCCTGGCGAATCACCCGCGCCATCTCCAGAAGATCCGGCGAGAAGGAAGGCGCGGAGTCCGGCGGGAACTCATTGTGCTTCACGCCCGCCGGATACGGCCCTGCGGCGTCCTTGAGATGACTCGTCATGCGGTACGGACTTCCGAAGGGGCGCACGCTCATGATTCCGTTCGTGCCCGAAATCTCGATCGTGCGATACTCGCCCCCCAACGGATTCGTCGCGCCCACGTAGATCTCGGCGATCGCGTGATCGTACTCAAGGATCGCGTGCGTGTTGTCGGCCAGCGTATCGTCAAAAGCGCCGTGATGCCACAGATGCCCGATCACGTTCTTCGGCCGCCCCAGCAGATCGGTGGCCCGGTCAATCAGATGGCACCCGAGCTCAAACATCATGCCGCCGCGGAACTTCGCCAGTTCAATCCGGTCGCGAGCGGGCATGGGCTTGTCAATCACGGCGCGGAAGTGCTGCACGCGCCCCAGCCAGCCTTTCCGGGCACCTTCAGTCGCCGCCATCATCGCCGGCTGATACCGCCACTGATAGCCCATTTGCACGACCAGTTTCTTGCGTCCGGCCTCCGCCAGCAGTTCGCGGAACGCCCGAAGGTCATCCCCCGGAGCCTTGTCCTGATGGACGAACTTACCGGCCTCAATCGCACGCCGCGCGCAACCGAGGCTCTGCTGCACACGCGATTCGACTGCGATGAACTCGATGGACGAGTCTTCGA
>JAYTKJ010000613.1:0-9966 GCA_043730365.1 Acidobacteriota bacterium
CAGTCTCTCCCGGCTTCCTGCTTCCCGCAACTTCAGCTTCAGCCCAACTCATTTTCCTTGCCGCCTCAACTTCAAGGGGATGAGATCAGGAGTTCTGAAGCTCTTGTTGCGCCCGTCATAGATCTTCGGCAACCAGATCGGCCCACCGATGGAGCCGCCGTAGTTGCGGAAGGGCTGCTCGGCGCGCTGGAGTCCTCCCCGACTATTGAAGAAGCTGTTGGCAAGCCACTCGGTTTGGCGTATATAGCCGAAGCCGGATCCGTGCAACGAATTGCTGCCGGACTTGAGATAGGTATTGAACACGCCACCACCGGTGCGCCCCATTTCAGCGTCGTAAGTGTTGGCCTGAATCTTCACTTCCTGGACGGATTCGATGGTGGGGATGATCACCGCGCGATTCACCGAGTCCGTAATCGGCACGCCGTCAAGCAAGTAGTTGTTGCCGCGGACCGGCCCACCGGCGATCGAGATTTGCGAAGAACCGGACTGGTCCTGCATGCGGTTGAAAGTCGGGTTGCCCGCGGGCACAACGTTCTGAGCAATCTTCGACATCATGAACGGGTTTCGCCCGAGGTTAGGCAGATCCACCAGCTTCTGCCGATCAACCACCTGCCCCGTCGAGGCATTGGCGGTTTCCATGAGCGGCGAATCTTCGGTGACGTTCACGCTCTCGTTGACATTGCCCACTTCCATCGCCAGATCGACCGTCAGAAAGGTCTGGGTGGAGATGGTGACCGGGCGGCTGGCCACCTTGAAACCGGGGCTCTCCGCCGTCAGCGAATAGGCCGACGGATTGACTGCATTGAAGGCGTATTCACCCTGCTCACTCGACAGCGTCGAACGGCTAATGTTGGTGGAGGTGTCGGTGAGCGTCACCTTGGCCGTGGAGATCGCCGCTCCACTTTGATCTTGCACGCGTCCGCGCACGCCGCCTTGAAAGGACTGGCCGAATAGTGTGCCGGCCGCAAGCGCAAGTAATATAGACGCTTTCCCAAAAGTCATGAAGCAGCTCCCCTGAAAAGTTAGTTCCGCGAGCGGAGACTGGGCGCCGAGATCGACTGGGATGATTTTTGGCTGAAGGGAAGCCGGGAGACTTGGTTGTGCCTAGTGGGTCTTTCAGTGACTCACGCCCTTACGGAGGGCCGACACTCATCTTCACTAAAGAGCGTAGCGCGAAAATGTCACGCAATGCAATAGTATTTTTATTTACTGGATGTGGACCCGGGTAGACGGTGTAAATCCTCGGGGTGGAACGAGGTGCCGTCAGCAATCAGTTCAGCCCCAGTCAAAGCGTGGCGGGCCACCCCGCGCTCACCGTGATCGCGGCTATTGGTGAACAGATGAAAGAGTTCATGAGCCACGATGCGAGCCAAGGCGCGGCCCATCAGTTGTGCGTCGCGGGGCCGGTCCGCTCCCCACATGGCCATCCAGACCGCATTGCGAACACGATCGCAATCCACGGTACTGAAGGGCAAGATGACGCCGTCGGTCACGGCGGTCCAGGCAAACACTCCACGCTCGTCGAGCGGCGGATACGGATGCGTCATGCGGCAATCGCCGCGGAAGCGCACCACCACCAGATTAGGAACGGACTCGAATTCGGACGCCTCTTCCAGACGCTTCCATTCAAAAGCCAGTGCCGTCTTGAGGAACAGCGCGTTCATTTCGCGCGTCATCGAATCGTAGACCGCCGGTGAGGACGGCCCCTCGAACTTGAAGTAGACCGTCGTGCGGGACGGCGGCGTCGCGACGATATCTCCGGCCTCGGCCGCAGCCAGCAGCAAGAGCAGCGCCGCCAGCACTCTCATCGCAACTTCTCGAGGATTGCCGCCGCCCGCGACTCGAAGACCTGTTGCCACTCGGCCGCTACCATGCTGTCGCAATCCTCCTGGGCATAGCCGATGTTATTGCGCTGTTGCGCGGTCGGAGTGTAGTAGATGTAACCGTTGGTATACCCGGCAACGAAAGTGAAAGGCGAAGGCGCCCGCTTCTTGATATTCAGCCCGACCTCCACCGTCAACTCGCCCGGAAACGTGATCAGACGAAACTCACCAACCCGCCAGCCAACCACGTCAACGTCGAAGGTCTTATTGCCTGCCGCGACGTTTTCAGCGTGGTGCTGTTTGAGCAGATCGAGGTTCGTTTGCAAGCGCGTGAGTTGCTCCATCGTTTGAATGTTACGCAGATATTGGTCGACGTTGGCACGATTCTCTGCGTCCAGCTTGCTCAGATCATCCCGGCCAATCGCCTTCTCATGCAGATACCGGTGACTGTAGAAGGCGGGGAAATCTCCCGACAGCTTTTGCTGAAGGAAGAGCGCGAGAAACGTTTTCAGATTCAGACTCGTGCCCTGGAGCGACTTGAGCAGTCTCGCCTGCTCACCCTCAATCGCCGACATCCGGCGCTCCAGATCGGCGCCGCGCGGCATCGCCACCACCTCGCGAATCACGCGCAGTTCCCCGCCCTCACGCGTGCGGATGGTTCGCAACGCCCGCATTGCACTCAAGCCGAGCAGATTGCCGTACTTCTCGGCATCGTGCGGCGCGTGCACCTCCTTATACATGGTTGGGTTGATGTCGCCCGCGCTGCCTTGCACAAACAGCGCGAGCACACCCGCGCCCAGGTTCTCCTCGATCACTTTCGAAGCAAAGCCCGGATAGTCCGCCGTGCTGCCGCCGCCGGGTACGCCATGAATCGGATGGCAGGCAAAGTTGTAGACCACCGCGAGCGGCTTGCCGTCGACCAGCCGGTCAATTCGCAGCAAGCCGATCTCCGGATCGATCGGCCCCACCCCGGCTACGTCCTCATCGCGCGGCATCGAATAGGCGCGCCGCACATCTACCTCGCTGCCATCCTTCATCTTGAGCCGGCGGTTCTCTGAGATCCGATTCTCCTGCCCGCGTCCAGCGCCGGCGCGCGCAGGCACTCGTTTGCGCCACGCCTCTTTCACCGTATCGATCGTTAGCTGCTCAATGTCTGAACGCACGATGGCATGGCAATGGCTCGCGTTGATGATGACGCTCGACGGAGGAATGCTCATTTCCTTTTGCAGACCGGCGCGCACGGCGGACACGAATCCGTTGCCGATTCTGCCGATCTGGCCCAGCGCCACCGCATCCACCGTGATCAGCACCACCGGCGTCGCGCCATCGGTCAGCACCAGCACCTTGACGAAGGATGGGTCATTCACCGGGCCCGCTTTGTAATCCGTTATGTCGGCTTTGGCGACGCCGGCTTCAAGCGCGGCCGCCGGCAGCAGGACCGGTAAAATCAGTCCGGCCGCCAGACACGCCAGCGCACCACTCGTTCCCACATTAGTTCGTTTCATACGGATCTTCAGTCTATTTCATCACCCCGCGCTACACTACGCGATATATGGCTTTTCCCGTACATCGCCCGCGCCGTCTGCGAGTGAGTGAATCGATGCGGCGCCTCGTACGCGAAACGCATTTGCAGCCGGAGAATTTCGTGCTGCCCTTGTTCATCTGTCCTGGCGAGGGCGTTCGGCGCGAGATCAGTTCGATGCCCGGCCATGCACAGTTGTCGATCGACTTGGCCGTGAAGGAATGCGAAGAAGCGGCGCGGCTCGGGTTGGGCGGCGTGATCTTGTTTGGGCTTCCATCATCCAAGGACGAGATAGGTTCAGAGGGCTATGATCCGAACGGCATTGTGCAGCGCGCAGTGCGAGCGATCAAGGCAACCGTGCCGGCCTTGATCGTAATCACCGATGTCTGTAACTGCGAGTATACGAGCCACGGCCATTGCGGGAAAGTGGTGGGTGACGACGTAGACAACGACGCCACGCTCGAGTGGCTGGCGGCCGGGGCGCTCACTCATGCGCAGGCCGGCGCCGATATCGTGGCGCCATCGGACATGATGGACGGGCGCGTGGCGGCGATCCGTCGGCGGCTGGACGAGCACGGTTTCACCAACACGCCGATTCTTTCCTACGCGGCCAAGTTCGCATCAGGCTACTACGGACCGTTCCGCGAGGCAGCCGAGTCTACACCGCAGTTTGGCGACCGGCGGAGCTATCAGATGGATCCCGCCAACGCCCGCGAGGCCATGCGCGAGATTGAACTCGATCTGGCCGAAGGCGCCGACATGATCATGGTGAAGCCCGCCGGGCCGTACCTGGATATCATCAGCCAGGCGCGCGCGCGGTTCGACGTGCCGTTGTCGGCCTACCAGGTGTCGGGCGAATTTGCGATGATCATGGCCGCCGCGCGGAACGGCTGGATTGACCAGGAGCGGGTGATGATGGAATCTCTAATTGCGATCCGGCGTGCAGGGGCGGGAATGATTCTGACTTACTTCGCCAAGGAAGCGGCGCGGTTGCTATGAGCCGATTTATTAAGAAGTTAAGTCTCCGCAATGTGCTTTCCTTCGACAAGTGCGAAGTGGAGTTGCAGGATCTCAATATACTGATTGGGCCGAACGGCGCGGGCAAGTCGAACTTGATTGAGGCGATTGGATTGCTGCGGTCCTTGGTGTATGATTACCCGGCTTTTCTGAGACAGGGCGGCGGCTTGTCGGCGTGGGTCTGGAAGGGCCAGGAGGCTGCAACGGCCCAAGTCGAGAGTACGCTCCACGGAGATTCTGCCGGGGATCTGGTTCACTCGTTCCGGGTCGAAGAGGGCATCCGCTGGGAAAAGCTACACCTGGTCGACACAGCAACAGACGTGTTCAATCGAGAGGGTGATCAGGTAAACATGCCAGGAAGCCCGCCGTTGCCGTTTGAGTTTCCCGAATCCGTACTGAGGCGCTTTAGGATTCCGGCCGACTCGGGCCCTACCGGGCGCACGGGTCAGCGGATTGAGTCCATTCGCATCTACCGGGAGTTCCGAACGGGGAAGAATGAAGTGCTCCGCGCTGGAGCGACCTCCTCGGGCGACGGTACAAAGCTGGAGGAGGGCGGGCAGAACCTGGCTCTTGTCCTCGACGAACTCGACTCGCGAAATCGCCTTGAGCAGATCCGCGAAGTCTTGGGCGAGATAAATCAGGGGTATAAGAAGGTAAGGCACAAACTGATAAACGGCGTCTTGTACGTTCAGTTGGAGGAAGAAGGACTACTCGATCCCGTCCTGTCTCAGCGGATATCCGACGGTACGCTGAAATTTCTCTGCCTCGCCGCACTATTACTCGACCCTCAACCTCCACCGCTGATCTGCATTGAGGAGCCGGAAGTGGGCCTCCATCCTGACGCAATGCGCGTGGTAGCGCGCCTGCTGCGAGAGGCATCCGAACGAACCCAATTGATCGTAACCACGCACTCGGTAGACATGATCAACGAATTCACGGCGACACCCGAAGCCGTGATGGTCACCGAAAAGAACGAGCGGCATGCCACCCAGTTCACCCGCCTTGATCGCAACAAGTTACAAGCCTGGCTCGAACGTTACCAACTTGGCGAACTGTGGCAGAAAGGCGAACTCGGGGGTAACCGCTGGTGAAGCCGATCCGGATCTACTTCGAAGGCGACAAGGGCCTCCGGCCGGGCTTTCGCAAATTCTTTGGCGAGAACCAGCGACTCACACTGGTCTCCGGTGGCAATCGGTCCGAAACCGAGAAGGACTTCCTGTTGGCAGAGAAGTCTCATCCCGAATGTTGGAACCTGCTCCTGATCGACTCAGACGCCCCGCTCATCGATGAAGCCCGCCACCCGCAACGTTACTTCATGGTCCAGGTTATGGAGAGTTGGTTCCTGGGCGACCGGGAAGCCCTCGCGAAATACTTCGGCAGGGAATTCAGTGCGAATGCTCTGCGGGGCAGCCCGATGACCATCGAGTCCATTCCCAAAGCCGATGTGCTGCGTGATCTCGACGATGCCACGCGGAAATGCCCGAAGCAAAAATACAGCGACGCGAAAGTCGTGCATGGCCGCGAACTGCTCGGGAGCATTGATCGCGACAAAGTCCGCCGAGCCTCGCCGGAATGCAACCGCCTCTTCCAAGCCCTTAGTCTATAGATACCGCTCCAAACACCGCTTGCCGCCCTGAATCCCTTCAAACTCCGTCAACCGCTCACCCTCATACTCAATCCCCACCCAGTTTTTGTACCCAGCGTCGCCCACAATCTTCATCATCCGGTCCATATCGATGGTCGACTCGCGCCCATCTGCCGTAAAGTCCCAGCACTTAAAGCTCACGCCCTTGGCGTAGGGCGTCATCTTCCGCACCTCCTCATACCGGTCGGCGTCTTTGGGGAAGTTGCCGAAGTCCGGCAGCGTGCCGCAGTTGGGAAGATTCACGGTCTTCATCAGGTCCGCCACGACGTCGGCCTTCGACGAAATGCCGCCGTGATTTTCGATGATCACATTGAGCCCGGATTTCGCCGCGTACTGGCACAGCCGCGTGAAGCTCTCCGCGCATCGCCCTACGAAATCCTTGATCTCGCCGGCCGTCAAGGGCTGCTTTTCGCCCGGGTACATATTGGTGCGGATCGAGTGGCCGCCCAACTCGGCCGTCAGATCCACCCAGCGCCGGTGATTGTCGGCGGCCCGCAGGCGCTCGGCCTGATCCGGGTGGCCCATGAAGCCCTCCGAGTCACACATAATTAACACGCATTGGGTGCCGGTCTGGTTCATGTTGCGCTTAAGCGTCCGCACGTAGTCAGACGTGGGCGATCCCCACAGCGTGTTGACGAATTCCAGGCCCTCGATGCCGAACTGCTCCCGGGCGATACGCGGGAAGTCCAGATTAGTGATCAGACGGCTTTGAATCGCCTTATGCAGTGACCATTGCGCCAGTGAAATCTTGAACTTGCGCGACACCGGCGGCGAACCTGTTTGCGCGGTTGCGGCCAACGGCGCCATGCCGGCCATGGCGAGGAAGGATCTGCGTTGCATACGGGACATTCTAACGCGCGACGCCGGATCTACCGATATTTGGAACAAGAGTGATCCGCCGAGACCGGCAATTCCGATCACCTATATGGAGGGCTTAAAAAATGAGCCGAATGATTTCAACTTCCTTTGTTGCCGCCGTGGTCTTGTCGCTGCTTCAGCCGGCTGACCAGGCATTTGCCCGTAGGGTGGTGGTCCGCCGCGGGGGCGGGCCGGTTGTCCACCGGACTACCGTGGTGATTCACGCTGGTCACCCGATTCGCCGCGCGGTGTCGCGCACTGTCATCGTCCGCCCGGCCCGCACGCGCGTCGTCGTCGGAGCGTCGCTCGTGTTCCTGCCGGCCGTGGTGTGGGGCGCCACGGTGGTCTCCCTGCCCCCCCGCGAGCGCCTGATCTGGGAAGACTCCGAGGTAATCAACCGCCACGAGGATTGGGTGGATTGCAACTTTGGCGTGGACCGGCGGGGCGACGCGCTCTTTCTCCGTGTGGATGGCCGCGCGATACTTGACTTCGCCGAGGTGACGTTTGAGAACGGTCAAGTCCAAGTCGTGGACTTCCAGGAGCGGATGCACAAGTCCGGGTTGTACGAGTTGCTCAACTTTGCCGACGGTCGTCACGTCAAGACCGTGCGCCTGCTGGCGAAGTCGCAGACGGAGACCACCAAGTTCACCGTCTTCATGAAGAAGTAGGCGCTGCCGCTCTGCTGGAGGCCCGGCGAGGCCCTGGCCTCCAGCGCTAGAATCGGTTGGATGGAGTTGCAGAGCGCCATGATTTTCGTCAAAGACCTCCCGCGCATGGCCGAGTTCTACGGCGAGGTGCTGGGGCTACGGCCGGTTGCCGGAACGCGGACGGAGTCATGGGCGGAGTTCAGCGCGGGTGCCGCGTCGGTGGCGCTTCATGCGATTCCTCTTGAGATCGCCAGCCAGTTTGAGATCACCTCACCTCCTCAACCTCGCGAGGAGTACCCGGTCAAGCTAATCTTTTCGGTGACGGATCTCGACGCCGAACAGGCACGACTCGAACGGCTGGGCGTGACCTTGACACGGCGGCCCTGGGGCGCGTGCGATGCTGTTGACCCGGAAGGCAACATTTTCCAGATCTGTCAGGGCGTGTAGATAAGCGCATTTTCCGCCGATTTCACGGGCAGAGCCTTTACTTACTCTCCCCATGGCCGCTTTCGTCATCCCGATGGTCGCCCCTATCATGGCAAGCCACTCCCTTTTCCTGAGGGGCCTACTTCATTCGGGCATCTACTTCTTCGTCCTCCTCGGATTGGTAATCCCGAGCCTGATTCTTGCGGAGGCCGCCCAAAGCGCCATTACTCGCCCGAAGCACGCGTTGCCTCCCGACCTCGCTACCCAGCAGGAACTGAGGGTTTGGTTTAATGATCGGTGGTGGACACTTCTCCCGACTGCGCCGATCATCTGGGCGGCTTTTCACAAGACGTACAGTCGACAGCACGACATCGTCGCCTTGGCTGTGGCGGGCCTCATCGCGGTCGCCTACCGCGGCCCTCTTTATGCCCGGCGAAGGAAGACGGCGTGAAAGATACCCTGATCGTGGCCGCGATGTTGGGGCATGTGGCATATGTCGCCTGGCAACTGCGTCGTTGGAGATCTCGTGAAGGCTGGTTGGGTCCTACGGAGCTCGCAATCGAGGCGCGCGTCTCGCGGAGAGTTCTTTGGCTGCCCTATGGTGTGTTGGCCAGTACCCTCACGATGGCCACGTTGGTCCTACTGGGGCAAGTGCCGCGATTCCCGGGCGCAGGGCCGGGTGCATTGGTGTTTACCACAGGCGGATGCCTGGCGACTGTGTGGCTTCGCACCCTGTCCAATCCTACCGAGTTCCGCGTCTCGGGGCTCGTGCTCGCCGGGAACCTGATTCCCTGGGAACAAATCAGCGGCTGTGGGAAGACCTGCCACGGCGGTGGTGATCACCGCCAACGAGCGCCCCCAGGTGGAAGCCATTCTCGTCAAGCACGCGGTCCCAGCCAAATAGGCTGAGCGCCTACATGGCCGCCGGGCCGTCCAGACTGCGCCACAAATACCAGGAAGCCACGCTGGCGAACGGACGCCACGGGGCGGCAAGTCGCTCCATCTCAGTGGGCTTGGGAAGATCTTCCAGCGCATACGCTTTTTTCACGGCCGCACGGATACCGTAGTCGCCCACCGGCAGCACATCCGGCCGGCGCAGGGTGAAGATCAGGAACATATGCGCGGTCCAGACGCCGATGCCTTTCACCTCAGTGAGTGTGGCGATCACCTCTTCATCGGACAGCGCCGGCAGCGTCGCGAAGTCGATAGCGCCCCTGGCCGTTCGCGCCGCCAGGTCCTTGATGTAGCTGCTCTTCTGCGCCGAGAGCCCGAAGGAGCGCAGCTTGGGCATTCGCATTTTGACGAGCGCCTCCGGAGTCACGCCGGCCTCGCCACAACCGGCCTCGAGACGCCCGAAGATAGTGGCGGCGGCGCGCCCGTTCAACTGTTGATACACGATGGAGCGGGCCAGTGAGGTAAAGTTCGGCTCACCAAACTCCAGGCGGCAGGGGCCTACGCGCTCAATGATCGCGCGCATGATCGGATCGTTCTTCTTGAGGTGGGCAACAGCTTTCTTCATGGTGGTTGAAACAGGCTCTCCCGGCGCCGCGTCTCACCTAGTGAGTAAATGCGCCATCATGTCATTATGCGTTCGTTGATCCTTGTCCTGCTCACGGCCGGCCTGCTCCCGGCGCAGGCGCCGCCAAAACAACAACAGCCACAACCACAGCAAGCCGATCCGGTGATCAGCGTCGACGTGGACCTGGTGAACGTCTTCGCCTCGGTCCGCGATAAAAAAGGCGGTTTCGTCAAAGGGCTGGACCAGTCGGCCTTCTCCGTTTTTGAGGACGGCAAGAAGCAGGAGATCCGCTACTTCGCCAAAGACACCAATCTGCCGCTCACCATTGGCTTGCTGGTGGACGTCAGCAAGAGCCAGGAGAATCTGATCGAAGTGGAGCGGCGCGCGGCCGGCGCATTTTTCCGGCAGGTGCTGCGCCCGAAGGACTCGGCATTCCTGATCAGCTTCGGCATGGATGCCGAACTGCTGCAGGACATGACTGGCTCAGCCAACCTGCTGGAGAAAGGCTT
>JAYTKJ010000614.1:0-4284 GCA_043730365.1 Acidobacteriota bacterium
GGCACCGCGTCCACCGGCGCCGGTGGAGGAATACGTGAAACATTTCTACTACTCTTTGTTTTTTGGAATTTTGAGCACGGCGCTGACGGGTCAAGCGCAACAGCTACCGCCTCCGGTCGTGACTTCGCTACTGCCCAATGCGATTGTGGCCGGCAGCGCGGGGTTCAACCTGCGCGTGGAAGGCTCGCGGTTCACGCAAAGCTCACGGGTGGTGTGGAGAGCCGGCAATGTGGGAGCGACAGGTCTGGCCACGACGTTCATCAATGAGAATTTGCTGGCAGCCGTGGTGCCGGCCGGCCTGCTGGAACAAGCCGGTCAAATCCCGTTGGTGGTCACGCAGCCCGGCGATTTTGGGACGACGCTCACGAGCGGAGAGGTGATCTTCACGGTGGTGGCCGGCGTGACGATTCCGACGGCGTGCCCGCTACCGAACGCGATTACCGGCCGTCCCTACGAGGCGCAATTCAATCCGAGCGGCGGACTGCCTCCCTATGTGTGGAGCCTGGCCTCGGGCAACATGCCGGCGGGTCTGTCCTTCTCGCCGTCGGGCGCCATACGCGGGACCCCCACTGCGGCCGCCGATGTGGCTTTCACCGTGCGGGTAACCGATGGTCAAAACAATTCGGCATCAAAACCTTGCTCGCTCCGCGTGGTGGCCAGCACGGAGGGACAGTCTCTATTCATCACGCAGCTTGACCCTCCAGGCGCACTAGCCGGCGCGGCCACCGTGCAGCTTCGGATTCGAGGCGACGGGTTTACCAACAACTCGGTAGTGGTGTGGAACGCGGGGTCGGCCGTGGTGACGGAGTTGTCGACTCGATGGGAAGGAGACCCTCGGTTTATCAATGCCGTGATCCCGCAGAATCTTCTCACGAATCCTGGCAATTTCCCAATCGCGGTGCGAGGCGTAGTCTTGACCCGGCAAATTTTCTCCAACGCGGAGAATTTCGTGGTGGCCGGCCCCGTACAAGTTACCAACTCCTGCCCGCTGCGGGATGGGACGCTGCGGGGCGCCTACACCGAACAGCTCGTGGCCAGCGGCGGATTCCCGCCTTACTCGTGGACGACCGTCGCCGGCAGCTTGCCTCCCGGGGTCGCGTTACGATCGTCGGGAGAATTGTCCGGCGCCCCCACCGAGGCCGGTGTCTACGATCTCTCGCTCACCGCCACCGATAGCCGAGGCAACACGGCGACGCGCGCCTGCAGCCTGCGCGTGCTGGGACCATTGACCGCCGCTCCGTCCGCCATCACTTTCTCCGGCGATGCCCAGGGAATTCCTCCGGCGGCGCAACTGCTGGCGGTGGCCGGCAGCGCGAGCGGCTTACCGTTTTCCGTGCAGGCGGCAGTGGACGCCGGCGCGGCGTGGCTGCGCGTCTCCACCGACACGACGCGCATGCCGGCGCTGGTGCGAGTGACGGCCGAGCCCGGCAACCTGAGCCCGGGGGTCTATCGAGGCTCGGTACTGATCTCCACGGAGGCGGCTACCAATCGGAGCTTGACGATCCCGGTAACGCTGGTGGTTGGTAATGCGCAGAACTCGGGCATCGTGCCGAGGCCGCTGGCCTTGCGCTATGCCGCGGGGCGCGGTTCCGGACGTTTATTGTGGCAGGCGATTCAGGTCACTAATCCCGGTTCGCAGCCCTTGGACTTTGTGACGGACACCACCACCGCGCCCTGGCTCAAGGTCATGCCGGACCGCGGCATCGTGCGCAACAATCAGCCGGCCATGGTACGAGTGCGGGCTTCGGCCGAAGGCTTGTCGCCGGGAACCTATCGCGGCGCTGTGCGAATGACTGTGGCCGGACGGCCGCCAGTGCTGGTGCCGGTGACCCTGAGCGTCAGCATCGCCCCGGAAGCGCTCATCATGGCGCAATCAGGAGTGAGCTTTACCGCGGTGCAAGGCGGGCCGGCGCCTGCACCGCGCCCGATCTACACGTTGTCCACCGGTGCGAACGGATACTTTTGGGAAGCGACAACCGCCACGACCGCATCGCGAGCATTCGTCTCCGTCAATCCCACGTCCAACGCCAGCCGCCCCAACTCGCCCAGCGGTACCGACGTACGGGTGGATCCGGAGGGGCTCGCGCCTGACATCTATTTCGGCGACGTGAGAGTGGCGTCATCCAACACCGATAACTCACCGCGCCTGGTGTCGACAGTGCTACAGGTCCTGCAGCCGCAAGCCAATCCCCCGGCGGAGCTTTCTTTTGCCGGCCTGGTATTGACTGCGCCGGCTGGCGGAGCAACGTCCACGTCGCAGGGCTTGTCGGTGCGGAATATCTCGCGTGCGCCGATCGTAGTTGACTATCAGCTGGTGGGAGACGCGCGCATTTTCACGGTGTCGGCGAGTGGGGCGCGGACGCTAGGGACCGGTGAGTCGCGCCGGATCGAAGTCCAAGCCAACGTGCTCACGGTGGGCGCGGGAGTCCACCGCGCCACTCTCTACATTCAGTCTTCATCAGGTGAAGCGCAAGTGCGCGGCGTGGATGTCACGCTGGTGGCCACGCCCACCACAATCCGCTGCGCGCCTACGCGCTTGCTGGCTTCGCCGCTAACCCATACCGACGGATTCCAGGCGGCCGGCGGCATCCCTTCGTCGCTGGAGTTCCGGCTCTTTGACGACTGCGGCGAGGCGCTGAACAGCGGCGTATTCATGGTGACGCCGTCGACCAATTCGGGGGTGATCCAGATGTACCCGGTGGGCGATGGGCGTTGGGCGGGCACTTGGCCGGTACTGCAGAATACCGCCTCTACCGTCACCTTGAACTACTTTGCCGAAGACCCCGAGCGCAGCTTGCAGACCACGGGCGCGGTCTCCGGCGCCATCTCGGCGACCAATGTGCCGGTGATTGCCGAAGATGCCACGCTAAGTTCGGCCAGCTTCACGCGCGGCGCGCCGCTCTCGCCCGGCGGCTTGTTCGCGATTTTCGGATCGCAACTGGCCGAAGGCCGGAACAGTGCTCAGAGTCTTCCGTTACCTTTCTCCCTAGGGGTCACGCGGGCGCAGGTGGGAGACCGTGAAATTCCGCTGATCTTCGCTGGCGACCAGGGGACGTTCGCGCAAGTCAACGCGGTGATGCCTTACAGCGTGAACATCAACACGCTACAACAGGTGGCGGTGGTGAAAGGCACGCGCCGCTCACCTTACATAGACGTCGCGGTGGCAGCCGCGCAGCCAGCAATTTTCTCACTCTCACAAGCCGGTGGCGGGCAAGGGATCGTCGTCGACGGCGAGAATCCCGGCGTGATCGTCGACGCCGCTCACCCGATCGCTCGCGGCAAGATCATCGTGATTTATTGCGAGGGGCTCGGCGCCGTTTTTCCGCCAACTATCGCCGGGCAGGCTGCGCCGGTCAATCCACTGGCGACGGTGCAGAGTCCGGTGACAGTGACGGTGGGCGGAGTAATCGCGACGGTGCTGTTTGCAGGCCTCACGCCCGGTCTCAGCGGTCTATATCAGGTTAACGTGGTGGTACCGGAAGGCGTGCTGCCTGGCGCCACGGTGCCATTGGTGGTGACGACGGCAGGAGCCAGCAGCGAGGCAGTCACGATCGGGGTGCGCTGAATTCAGGTGTTGCTGGAAAGGTCTGTGATTTGCCATACTGGCTTGCATCGGTCTATAGGATTTGGATTCGGAGGATCGGCAAAAGCATTCATGCGTCTGAGCCACCAAGCTGGCGTGACCAACGTCGGTCGCGTCCGTAAGAACAATGAAGATGTGTTTGCCATCCACCCCGAGCGCAACATTGCACTCGTAGCCGACGGAATGGGTGGCGCGGCCTGCGGCGAGATCGCCTCCGGGATGACTGCCCAAGCGGTGTTCGACTATTTTGATCTCGCCCACGATCATCCGCCGGCCCAGGTGGTGGAGGGCTCGATCAATTTTGCCAACGATCGCGTTTGGCAAGCCTCGCAGGCGCCTGGTGGCTGTGACGGCATGGGGACCACGCTCGTGCTGGCGCATTGGGAAGCCGATCAGCTCTGGCTCGCCAACGTGGGCGACAGCCGCGGCTACATTCTCCGCCAGGGCGCGCTGCAACAACTCACCTACGACCAGAATCTGGCAAACGACCTGCGCGAAACCCTGCAACTGACGGAGGAGCAGATCGCCTCCTACCCGCAGCGCAATGCTCTCACCATGGCCATCGGCACGCGCGCCGAAGTGCAATTCCGTATGTGCAAAGGCGCCTTGCAGGATGGCGACATGCTGGTGCTTTGTACGGACGGACTCACCAATCCGGTGAAGGACGAGGCGATCCGCTCCATTCTGCTTGATATCGGACC
>JAYTKJ010000615.1:0-15373 GCA_043730365.1 Acidobacteriota bacterium
ATGGCTTCCGGACCTTCCGTGTCCAGGAACTCGCCCTTTATCACTCACTTGGGAAATTACCTGAGCCCGAGCTAACCCACGAATTTTTCTGACGAACCGATATTTTCATGGGATTAACCTCATAACCTCACTTGAGTCCTTTTAGGTAGTAGCCGACCGTAGGCGCGAGCGGGCCGGTCATGATATCGCTTACCTTGGTGTTGAGTGCGCGTTCGGCGGTGTTTACGGTTGTCTGGCTGCTCTGGAGAGCGCTGCCGAAGAGCGACTGAACGGTGGGCCGCAGCGCACGATAGGTTGTTGTCAACGCAATCAGATCGGGCGCCAACGACATCGCCGTTCCGGCGTCGGTCATCTGGCCCAACTTCGCAGTGATACCAGTTACGGCATTTGTGTAGCTGGTGAAAGTCTGGGAGGCGGAGTTGATGCCGCGCCAGATTTCATTGTTGGTTTTCACTACCCAGACTTCACTGGCATTCCGAACCGATACCGCCATGACGCCGGACGTGCCTTCCTTCAGCCAAGTAGTGCCATCATGAAAAAACAGTGCATTATCCGGACCTGGGCCAACTCCCCATAGCGATCCGTCGGCTCCGTGCGAGATGTCCTGTAGAGTTCCGGGGAACAGGGTCCAGGCGTTGTTGTAAAGGTGGTAGACGGTGCCTCGATCGGTAACGACTGCGGGAACGCCCGTAGGATGCACGGTGATCTTCTGCGGGACACCCATCGCTGTGTTAAAAAACGGGGGAGTTGAAAGCGCCGTTGGACTGGCACGGCGGATCGCGGCGCTGGCGCCTCCCACCACGCTCTTTGCAATTACCCAGACAGACCCATCGGCACCAGTGGCGACATCGTAGACCGGGCCATTGGCAGGATCGTTCGCAGCCGGGGGAAGCATGCTTTCCCACTTAAACGGACCGAAGTTCCAGCGGTAGAGGCCTGTGTCGGTTGCCGCCCACGGTATAGAGTTTGAATCCACCGCGATCCGCTGGCCAACGCCGCCGGAGGCGGCTTCTCTCCACGGGTTGTAGTCTGTCGGAATCCAGTTGTAGAGTTTGAAGTTCGCGCCCGATGCCGTGGTGCCGACGGCCCAGGCACTGTCGGTGTCCGCGGTTGCCTTTGGTGCGGCCAAGCTGGGAGCGACACCTAAATCCAGGGCGGCTCCTGGTAATTTCGTCCAAGTCAATACGGTTGACTGCCCGTACATAGGAATGGTGAGAAGGAAACCCGCCACGACGGCGGGCCAGAGCGACCGGTTCGGCACCGGCGCGCGAAACTGCCAAGTCATTTGTAATTCTCCTTTCGGTTCTAAAGGCCAGTGCTTCGGTTGGTCCGCCGCGGTGGCCGTTCGATAAGAGGAGGGCGGCGAGGGGGTGAAACTGTCACCGCCAGCGCAAAATAAAGATCTGGCAGAGAGGCGTGTCAGTCGGGATGCCGCGCGACATGTGGCCACCGTGGAAGAGCCGGTCTTTCGCAACCGGAGAACTCGCTTGGTCACCAAACGTCCAGACCACGCCGGCGCCGGATGATCAAGTGCGAATTGCTTGAGGTTGGACAAGCTACTGCTCGCGATTGCCGAACTACCCGCTGGCTCGCCTGATATCATGGCTTCCAAATATGAATCGCCGAGCCTTTCTCCACGCTTGCCTGGGCGCCGCGGGCGCCGCCTCACTGGCTGACCGGGCGGACGCCGCCGGATTGCCAAAGACCAAGATCACTCGCATCCGCTACTACAAGACGCCCACCGACGCGGCGGGGCGGCCCAACACCAGGCAGCCTTTGTTCAACCAGAGCACGAACGTGGTGCTGGTGGAGACGGACTCGGGTCTGATCGGCGTAGGCGAGGGCGGGGCGCACGACACGATGGAGCAGTGCGCGGGGCTCTTGATTGGTGAAGATCCGTTTCGGACGGACCGATTGTGGCAGTCGATGTACCGCGCTTACTTCTATCCCGCCGGCCGCGAGAAGGCGCACGCTTTGGGCGCGCTCGACGTCGCGTTGTGGGACTTGAAGGGGAAGGCGTTGGGCGTGCCGGTGTACCAACTGCTGGGCGGCCAATCGCGGGAATACGTGGAATGTTATTCGACCGGCTACCCTGCGCAAGGGTCGCCGAAAGAAGTGGCGAAGGCGTGCGTCGAGGCCGGTTTCCGTGCCTACCGGATTTCGACGGACACGCCTGGTCCGGTGGTGGATCGCTTTGAGAACGTGAGGCGCGTCTATGAACTGTGCCAGCAGGTGCGTGAAGGCGTAGGCAGGGATGGCGGCTGGGCCATCGACTTTCACACCGAGCTCGACATGCCGGACGCCATAGCGCTGGCCAACATGATCGAGCCGCTCCGCCCGTATTTTGTGGAAGATCTGGTGCGCAGCGAGAATCCCGGCGTCTATCGTACGCTGCGGCAGCAGGTGAAGGTGCCCATCGCGGTGGGTGAGCAGTTCGGTCCTAAATGGGACTGGAACGAACTCATCGAGCAGCATCTCACTGACTATGCCCGCGCCACGATTCCGAACGTGGGCGGCATCACCGAATTTCAGAAGATCGCGGCAATGTGCGAGACCCATTACGTCGGGCTGGTGCCACATTTCACCGGGCCGATTTCAGAAGCGGCCATGGTGCATTGCTGCGCGGCGTTCCCTGGCCCGGCGCTGATGGAAATGGTGATGGGCGGTACGCGCCCGTGGCCCTATTTGAACCACAGCTATGACCTGCGCAACGGAAAATTGTGGCCGAACGAGCGGCCGGGCCTTGGGGTCGAGGTCGACACGGCGAAGCTGCAGATGATCGGCGATTTCAAAGATGCTTACTCCTTGACGCCGATGTTGAAGCGCCCGGACGGCTCGTACACGAACTGGTAAAGGCGCCCATGAATATGAACTTGATGCGGCGGCGAGATCTGCTGACGGCCGCCATCGGCTGTCCATCGCTGACGGCGGCGGGCCGCGGTGGGGCGGCAGTGCGCCTGCACGTCGGCAACTATGGGATGCAGGCTCTTTCAGTCGACGCCGCGTTGGGTCTGATTCGCGAAATCAGCTACGACGGCGCTGAGCTTTGTCTGATGGCGGGGTGGCCGAGTGAGCCGGCGAGACTCGACGCGGCCGCCCGCCGCCGTATCCGCACGAATGGGTTGCCGATTCCCTCGCTGATCGAGAACTTCTCCACGCTCGGGTCTGACGCCGATCACGCCAAGACGCTGGACCGCATCCGCACGGCGGCCGCGCTGGCTCACGATATCGCGCCGAAGAATCACCCGCCCATCCTCCAATCGGTGCTCGGAGGCAAACCTGGCGAATGGGAGCAGGTGAAGGAAAAGATGGCGAGCCGGCTGGCCGATTGGGCCAAGGTGGCGCGGGAAAACCGGATTCCGTTGGCCGTGAAATCCCACATCGGCAGCGCCTCCGATACGCCCGAACGATTGATCTGGCTGCTGGACCGGGTGAAGCATCCGTCTTTGTCGGCGATCTATGACTACGGCCATTTCCAACTACTTGGCCTGGATTTGGAGGCGAGCCTCAACACCCTGCTGCCGCGCAGTTCCTTCCTCACGGTCAAGGACGGGCGCATGGAGAACGGCGCCGCGCGGTTTCTGCTGCCCGGCGATGGCACGATCGATTACCGGCGGTACTTCTCGATCTTAAAGGAGAAGCGCTACCGGGGATGGATGCTAGTGGAGATCAGCCGTCAACTGCAGACTCAGCCGGGCTACGATGCTGCCGCGGCAGCGCGCAGGTCTTACGCCAATCTCGCAGGCTTGCTGCGGGAGGCTGGGCTTCGGCCGCCGTCGTAGCCTGACCTAACGAACGACCGTGGTCTTGCCAGCTTCGATCGTCACCTTCTTCTCGATCGGTGCGCCGGATGCTGGCTCAATGCGGACCGTATACTCGCCCGGCGGCAGCAGCAGGCCTTGCGCTCCGAAATCGAATTCGTCGGCGTGGCCCATGTACTTCCCGTTGACATAAACGGGCGCGTACTTCGCCGGCTGGCCTGTCTTCAGAACGCCAAACGGGCCCTTAGGTATCTCGAGGCGAGGCAGAGCCTCGGTGATGGTGGTGGTCTTCCCCGCAGTGATCGTGACCTTCTTGGTCACATCCTGACAGCGGGGTTCGGAGAGCTTGAGTTCATGCTCGCCAGCCGCAACGGCGTACGTGCGGGCGAAGCTGAAATTGCCAGCGGGGCCTAGGTATTTTCCGTCCAGGAAAATACCGGCGCGGCTCGGGCTGGCCTTGACCTTGAGATTGCCGGTCTGTTGGCCAATCAAGGGCGTAAGGATGGCGAAGCATACGATGACTTTGTGCATTGGCGTTCCTCGTTGCGTGGCAGCACGGCAACGATGCTCGAATGTAACATTTGTGGCGCTACGATACTATCGCGTGGAGGCAGTAGACACCGCGTATTTCATCACGACTTCTTCATTCACTTCGATTCCAAGTCCTGGCTTGACCGGTACGTTGACATGCCCTTCCTGCAACGAGAGAGGTTCTTTGGCGAGCCCATTCCGCCAGGGGTTTTCAGATTGGTCGAGTTCCAGCATCGGGGTATCCGTGGGGAACCCCGGATGCGGGTCCGGCAGCAACGCGAGCAGATGAACGGTTGCGGCGATCACGATGTCGCTGCCCCAGCAGTGCGGAAGACACTGGATGCCCGACAGAGCCGCCAGCTCGGCGATGAAGAGCGCCTCGCCGATGCCGCCGCACAAACTGATGTCCGGCTGAATGATGTCCATGACCCGCCGGTCGATCAGTTCCTTCGCGCTCGCCCGGGAGTCCACCGCTTCTCCCGCCGCCAATGACAAAGGCAGCTTCCGCCTCAGTTCTTCGTAGCCGGCATATTTCGGCGACTGCGGCAATGGCTCTTCAAACGCTTCGAAACCGAGCTTGTGGAGTTCGTGCCCCATCTCGAGGGCCGTTGACATCGTGTAGGCGGCATTGGCGTCAGCCATCAGGCGGATATTCGGACCGGCGGCGGCCCGAATCGCGGCGGCGACCTTGGCTTCGCGCGCGACCGGGTAACGTCCGATCCGCATCTTCAGCGCTTTGAACCCCTGCTTGACCATGGCGGCCGCCTCTTTCGGAAAGTGCTCTTCCGGTTCCAGGCCTTCCAGGTAGTTCATGGCCGAGGCGTACGCGGGAACGCGGTCCCGAAGTCGTCCGCCGAATAGCTCGGCCACGGGCAGGTTGAGTGCCTTGCCGCGTAGATCGTTGAGTGCGATGTCGAGCGCCCCGACGGCCAGTGCATGGCCGAAATTCGCGCCCCATATCAGCCGCCACAGGCGCCGGTATTCAAGCGGGTTCTGTCCAATCAACCGCGGCCCCAGTTGGTCGTCGATGGTTCCCCGGGCTCCGCTGATCGGCGTGGTCTCGCCCCAACCGGTCAGCCCCGCGTCCGTCTCGATCTTGACCAGCAGCGTCTGGCGGGTCTTGTCGAGCGGAACCGAAACAGAAACCCCCATCGGCCGTGCCAGTTGGTGCCGCAACAGATACGTCTTCACGGCGGTGATCTTCAATTTCGTCTGTGCTGCCAGAGCCGGCCGAGGCAGGCCGGCGGCAGCGCCAATGAACGCAGCTGACTGGAGGAAGTTCCGGCGATCAGGCGCCGTTCGAACCCTGGCCGGTTGGTCTTGCATGATTTCTACGCAATGATTTCCGCAATGCGCTGGCCGTAGTCGATTTCGATGCGCTTGTGGCCGGGAACCGCCAGCCGGCGCGGGTCAAGCCCCAACTGATGCAGAACCGTCGCGTGAAGGTCGGTAACGTAGTGGCGATTTTCGACAGCGTGGAAGCCCAGTTCATCGGTGGCCCCATGGACCACGCCACCCTTGATGCCGCCCCCTGCCATCCAGCAACTGAAAGCCGTAGGATGATGGTCGCGCCCGGCCGTATTGCCTTCCACCCCCGGAGTGCGCCCGAATTCGGTACCCCACACCACCAGAGTTTCGTCCAGCAGCCCGCGCTGCTTCAGGTCCTTGAGCAATCCGGCGATCGGTTGATCCACCTCGGAGCAGGTGCGTCCATGAAGCTTCTTGATGTCAAAGTGCGCGTCCCAGCCAAGCGTGTCCGTCGAGTAGCCGTGAATCACTTCCACGAAGCGCACGCCGCGCTCCACAAGGCGGCGGGCCGTCAGGCAGATCTCGCCGAACGGACGGGTCACCTTATTCTCCAGTCCATAGAGCCGCTTGGTATCGGAACCCTCTTCGGAAAACTTGAACAGATCCGGAACGGAAGTCTGCATGTGGAACGCCAGTTCGTACGACTTGATCCGCGCGAGCAGCGCGCGATCTTCCGGGTACTGTACCTTCTCCAACTGATTGAACCGCCGCAGCAGCCGGAACTCGGCTTCCTGCTCCTCTTTGTACACGCCGTCGACAGGGGAGGAAAAAGGCAGTGGGTTTGCAGGATCCACGTCCATGACGATTCCATTGTGCTGCGGCCCGAGATAGTCGCCCGAATAGCCTGCCGGTCCACCGTCATGAGGCAGGATCCTCCCGCCCAGCACGACAAACTGCGGCAGGTTGTCGTTCAGCGAACCGAGGCCATAATGGACCCAGGAGCCCAGGGAGGGAAAAGTGCCCTCGAAGATGTGCCGCCCGGTGTGAAATTGCGTTTGCGCCGCGTGATTGTTGTCGGTCGTCCACATGGAACGAACTACCGCGATGTCGTCAATGCAGTCGCCGACGTGCGGCCACCAGTCCGACACTTCGATGCCGCTCTGGCCTCGTTTGCGAAAGTCCACCTGGAGCGGGTAGAGCTTGCTAAGCAGGCGGCGCTCTTTGCCGGTAAACAGGACGGTGTTCTTCTTATACTTCGAGTCCATGACATGCGCGTACGGTGTCTCGTCGATGGTCATGCCGGCGTACTTGTTGAGGGCCGGCTTGTGATCGAAGGTTTCAAGGTGACTGGCGCCGCCTTGCATGAACAGCCAGATCACACTCTTGGCCTTCGGCGCAAAGTGAGGCTTGCCGTCGGCCGGGAGCCATCCTGCCTGCTCGTCCGCCGGCTTGGCGATGCCATCGCGTTGGAACATGGCGCCCAAGGCCATGCCGGTGACACCCATGCCAAGGTCGGAGAGAAAGCTTCTGCGGTCCACGCCGCCGCAACACGAGCCTGTCAACCGATTCTTACCTTGCATCAACTTCCTTCCTCGCCACCACAGGCATTCTACCTTACCGAATCGTCACAAACTCGTTTCGATTGATCAGCACGTGCACCAGATTTTCGCGGGCTCGGAGCAACGGATCCGCGGCGGCCGCCACTTCGCTCGGCTGGCCCGATTTGAATGGCGTGAGCTTGCCGGAGTCTTTCAAGAGCTGGGCCTGCTGCTCGAGGAACTGCAAGCTTACCGTCGCTTCCTCGGCCGAAGGCGCCCGGCCCAGAACCCGTTCAAAGGCCGCCGCGACAAATTCACGCGGGTTGCCGCCCGCCGTGCCGGAAATCTTCCGCGCCAGCAGGCGCGACTGGGTGAAGCTCATCTCGCTGTTGGACAAGGCCAACGCCTGTTGGGGAACGATGCTTTCGAAGCGCCGATAGCAGCCGGCCGGGTCGGCCTGGTCAAAAGTCTTCAGCAGTTGCATGTTTTCATTCGGCGTGTGCGTAAAGTAGAGGCTCCGGCGCCGGGAGGTTTCGCCCGCGTATTGATCAAGCTCGGGTCCACCGAGCGTTCGATCCAACTCTCCGGCCACCGACAGCAGGCTATCGCGGAGCGTTTCGGCCTCCATGCGGCGCGGATTCATGCGCCAGAGATAGCGATTCCCGGGGTCCGCCGCCACGTTGGGATGTTGGGAGCCGCCGCTGCCCGATGACCGCATACGGTAGACGCTGCTGGTCACCATCAGACGATGGATGTGCTTCATGCTCCAATTGCTTTCCATCAGCTCGACGGCCAGCCAGTCGAGAAGTTCCGGGTGGGAGGACGGTTTGGTTCTGACCCCGAAGTCGTCCACCGAATCCACCAGCGCCTGCCCAAAGTGGCGCATCCAGATGTGGTTGATTGCCACGCGCGCGGTGAGCGGGTTGTCGGTTCGCGTCATCCAACGCGCCAGCGCCGTGCGCCGTCCGGTACTTGTCTTCGGATACTGTTTGCCGACCGGAGTGTATTCGTCCTTCGCTTTGCGCAATGCGTCCTGCGCGGCCGTGACCTGGCTGGTGGCCAGTTTGACTCTCTTTTCCCGGACTTGCCCGGCTTCGTGCCGATTCGCCGCGGGAGTTCGAAAGGCATCGGCGAGTTGTTGCTGGGCATCGAGGAGATTCATCTCGGCCCGAGCCAACTCGGCCGAGCGTTCAGTCTCTTTCGCCGCGATGGCAAGTTCCGGCGCTTTCGGGTCGGGCGTTTCGGCGAACTTCGCCTGGTCGGCGGCGAGGCGAGCTTCGAGCGCCGGCAAGTTGGCTTTGCGCCAGGACAGCTTCTTTTCAGCGAGGGCTAAGGCCTCCTGCGCCCTCTGCAGGGCGAGCCGGGGTTCGGCGGGCGGCAAGCGGTCAATCCAATTGGCGATGCGCTCGATCTCGTCTTTCCGCAGCGGCGCGGCTTCGCCGGGCATGCGCGGCTCGGTCTCTCCGCGCAGCCGCTTCATGAGGGGACTCTGGACGCTTTTGCCAGGAATGACCGCCGGGCCGTCCTTGGAGCCTCCTTCCAGCAGCAGTTCCACGCTCACGACACGGAATTCATTGCGAGGATAGTAGTCGCCGTGGCAGGCAACGCAGTGTTTGTCGAAGATCGGTTTGAGCTCCTTGTTAAAGCTCTCTCGCGCGGCCTTCCACGCCTCTTCGTGCTGTTGCGGAGCCGCGGCGCGCCGCTCGGCAACGGTCAACTCCTGCCTGACCTCGTCAACGCCGGCTTGCGCCTTCTTGATATCCTGCTCCGCCTGGTCGAGCAAATCCCGCCGCACAAACGGCTGGATGGACGGATAGTAGCTTGAAACGGGCAGCTTCACTGGCTTGATCGACTCACCGAGTTTCCCGAGAATTTCCGGGACTCCGGGCGTGAGCGGATTCGCCTTGTCCGGATTCTTCTCATCTCCTCCTATGAAGCGGAACGTCTCGGCGTAGATGGCCGGGCCGGTTCCGTCAATATCTCGCGGCGCGGAGTCGAAGACCCGGGGAAGGCCCGCCTTAAAGGTATCCGGGTGTCCGGGCAATGGATCGGTCCGCACATCGTAGGGCTCGAAGAACGCGCGGAGACGATAGTACTCTTCCTGTGCGAGGGGGTCGAACTTGTGGTCGTGACAGCGGGCGCATTTCAGAGTCGTGGCGAGGAACCCGGAGGCAACATTCTCGACGGTCTCTTTGAGCCAGGCGTTGCGATTAGGACGGAACCAGTTGCGGGCGAGGTAACCGGTGGCTCGGAGTGTTCTTTGATCGGCAGGGGCAATCTCGTCACCGGCGAGCATTTCCAGAATCATGCGGTCGTAGCCTTTGTCTTCGTTGAGTGACTCGATGATCCAATCGCGCCAATGCCACATGTGGCGTTGGCTGTTCTGCTGAAGACCGTAACTGCGTAGCCCATACCAGTCGCTGTAACGCCACAGGTCCATCCAATGCCGTCCCCACCGCTCGCCGTAAGCCGGCGAGGAGAGTAAGTCGTCCACAACCTTTTCGTAGGCCTTTCCGGAAGGGTCATTCACAAACGCGCTGACCTGTTCCGGTGTAGGAGGAAGGCCGATCAGATCGAGATAGACGCGCCGCAGTAGGGTCGGCTTGTCCGCCTCGGGCATGGGCTCCAGCTTCTGCCGCTCGTGCCCGGCGGCGATGAACAGATCGATCGAACCCCGGCCCCAGGCCCGATTCGTAACCTTTGGCAGCGGCGGCCGCCTAGGAGGCTGATAGGCCCAGTGAGTGCTGCCGTGGAGGAATGCTTTCTGTTCGCCGGCAGCTTCCGGCAGCCGAAGGCCCGCAGCCGAATAGGGAGCTTTTGCGTCGATCCAGGCGGCCAGGGCGGCAATGGTCTCGTCAGAAAGTTTCTGGCCCTGATAGGGCATGGCTGGCTGATGCTGGTGCCTGATCTTTTTCATCAACAAACTTGCCGCGGCATTGCCCGGTACCACCACGTCCTTGTGCCCGTCGCTGCCACGCAACAATTTGTCCCGAGTCGAGAGGTCCAGGCCGGCCTGTTTGAGTTTGCCGCCGTGGCAGTTCAAACAGTGGGTCTCGAGCGCGGGACGCACCTTGTCAAAGAGAGGATCACCCGCGGCGGCCGCTGCGGCGCCATCATCCCGCGCACCAAGATCGATCCATAGCGCGATCAGAGCGGCCGTCTCGGCGGGAAGCTTCCCGGCCCGCAACGGCATATGAGGCTGCTCACCATGCGTGATCAGCTTGTACAGCAGGCTATCTTTGGAATTCCCGGGAACTACGGCGGGACCGCGGCCTCCGCCTTGCAAGAGCCCTTCGCGTGTCGACACATCGAGCCCGCCTTGCCGAGTGGCTCCCTGGTGGCAGGACTGACATTGCCGTTCCAGCACCGGCCGGATCTGTTCGGTGTACAGCTTGCGCCCCGCTTGTTCGGCCGAAAGAGCCGCCGATTGAGCGCTGGCCAGTTGCACAGTTTCGATCAAGCAGACAAAGAAGAGGATGCGGCTCATTATGCCCATATAGAGGATCAGTGGCTCCGGCCTGCCGCGCCGGCGGCACCGATCGCCAGCACCTTGGTGCGCGTTCGGATAAAAAGGCTGTCGCCGGCGATTGCCGGTGTGCCGATAATGCTTTCACCCACGTCGTTTTGAGCAAGTAGCTCGTAGTCCGGACTGTTTTTGAGCACCAGGACAACGCCGCCCTCGCCCGCGATATAGATTTTGCCGTCACCGGAGACGGGTGAAGCGTAGTAGCTGCTCGGGGTCCCAATGCGCTGGGGAGGGCGCGTGGGCTTGCCGGTACTCGTCTCGAAGACCGTGCTGATGCCCCCTCCTTTGAGAAGGAACATGCGGCCGCCGGAGACAAAAGGCGACACGAGGTGGTCGGTGTGTTTCGTCCGGTGCTTCCAAAGCAGATGCGAACGGGTCACATCTCCATTCCCGCCCGCGCGTACCGCCAGGATATACTCCTCGGCAGCCTTATCACCCATCGCGGTGAAATCGGCTCCCGCGAAATTGTCCGCCGGCAGAAAGGCAAGGTCCAGTTCGCGGCCTTCCAACACTCCGTCTTTGTTCACGTCGCCACGGTCAAACGTCCTCTGAAAGAAGGTCTCCGGAACCGGGTCACCGACGTAGGCCTGGATTTCAGCCTTGGTGACTTTGCCATCGTTGTTGCCCGTTTTCACTTGATCGACGGACGCCAGCCACTGGTTGGCGATGCCGCCGCTCTGCACCGAAACATAGACTACGCCGCCGTCGCAGACCGGCGTCGTCTTGATGTTGCGCAACAGCGTTTTCGCGTACCAGCGGCGTCGGCCCGAATCGGGATCGTAGCCGATCAGCATACCGGTACCCGCTACGATGACGTCGGGGCCGCAGGCAATCGGATGCGAGTAGTTCACCGACATATCAAGCCGTTCATCCTTCCATCGCAGCCTGCCTGTCGATTTGTCGAAGGCTTGGAGCGCGGGGTACATGTCGTCGTCCTGCACGAACAAGACCATGTCGCGGTAAAGTACCGGCGACATGCCGGGCCCCCATTTGAAAGCGATAAATGGAGTAGGGAGCTTCTGGTGCCAAAGGTCGCCTCCCGAACGTGCGTCAACCGCCCGCAGACCGAGGGTACTGAAGTAGAAGTACACGCGCTCGGCATCGGCCGCGGGTGTCGTGCTGGCGTGGCTGTTCGGTGGCGTGATATCGGCCAGCCGTCCTGTTGGCCAATCGCGCTGCCACAGTTTCTTGCCGGTCGCCGTATCGAACGCGAACAGACTCACCGTGTCTGCGCCGGTCATCCCGCTCACGAACAGACGCCCCGCCGCCACAACAGCCCCGCCGGCGCCATCGCCAACGTTCGCCGACCAGCGAACGTTCTCCGTTGCCGAGAACGCCACGGGAAGGGGCCGGGTGGTTGCCGAAATACCGCCAGAGTTCGGCCCGCGGAACTGCGGCCACTCTTGGGCCCGCGTGTCCGCGGGGCAGATGAGAAAAAGCGTGAGTGCGGCGGCCGCTATGCGGAGGCAGGCGAGGATCATTGTCAGTTCTTCAAGAAACGCTAACGGTCGAAATCAAGCAAGGATTCTTCGGTCTCGATCCTGGCCCGGAATCCAGTATACGCCCGCATTATTCGTTAAAGCATGGCCGGGAAGTATTCGGGCCGCTGGAACTTGCCGAGTTTCTTGAGCAAGGCCACCAACGTAGCCCGCTCCTTTGGTGACAGGACGGCGACGGCTCTCTCCATTATCTCGGCGTGCTGGCGGAAGATCCTGGAGATCAACTCGCGCCCTTCGGTGGTGAGTTCCACCCTCCGGACGCGGCGGTCTGCCGGGTCGCCCAGCCGTCTGACCAGCCCCTTGTTTTCCAGCCGGTCCACCGCCACGCTGATCGATCCTGGCGTGAGTTGGACCTTCGGGCCGATCGTGTTCACCGGCAACGGGCCCTTGTGGAGCAACGCCTCCAGAACGCGAAAATCCGAGTCCCCCAGCCCGGTCTTCCCCAGGCTGGCTTCGGCAGTGGCGGCGACAGCGCGAAAGGCCTTCCAAAGGACCAACCACACGTGAACGCCTGCCGTTGGCTCAACTTCGGCCTTTGTTTTCTGCATCCTTTGTTATTGTATTGACATCGATATGATCGACGCAATAGTATATTGAAGTCAATCTATCGACAGGAGTTTGAACTGATGACAGCGAAAGGCCGGATGATGGTGATTTGGGTCTTATCGGGCTTGGCGGCGTTCGCCTTTTTGGGCGCCGGAGCCGGGAAACTGACCGGGGCCGAACCTATGGTGGCCACGTTTGAAAAGATCGGGGTCGGGCAGTGGTTTCGGTACCTGACCGGGTTGCTGGAGGTGGGCGGGGCGATCGGCCTGTTCATCCCGGGGCTCGGTTTTTTCGCGGCCGCGTTGCTGGCGATGGTGATGGCCGGCGCCGTAGTGACGCACTTGGCGGTGCTGGGCGGATCACCGGCCCCGGCGCTGGTGCTGTTGGTATTGACGGGAACGATCGCTTACCTCCGCAGGCCTTGAGCGCAGACTCGGGTTACCGGAAATTCTCGATCAGCATCAGGTCAGAGCCCGACTCCGGCGAGTACGAGAGGAGGGTGGATTTGCGGTCCGGCGATACCGAGATGTACACATTGATGGCGCGCGCTTTGACCGGGCCGATCACTCGCTCCCGTGCGCCGGTGAAGCTGTGGAAGCGCACCTCCAACTGGCGGTTCGCCGCCACGAGATAGAAGATGCCATCGGTGAAAATCTGGAAACCGCGGCCGGCCACGCTGTCGAGCACTTTCTTCTCCGCACCTCCACCAACAGGCATCGAGTACAAAGGTGACTCGCCGCTGGACTTGATGTAGTAGAGCGTCTTCCCATCCGGCGATTCCTGGGCGAGAAATCCTCCAGTCTTGGTCACTTGCTCCACCGCTCCGCCCATGACTGCCAATCGGTAGATCTCAAACTGCCCGGAAGAGTTATCGTTGAAGTAGATGCTCTGGCCACTTTGAGACCAAACGGGCACCTGCGCGCCTTTCGGCAGCTTCGTCAACTGCCTGGCCATGCCGCCAGCGCTCTCGATCATCCAAATCTGCCGGATGGCGGTTTCGGCATCCTGAGAATCAAAGGCGATCCACTTCCCGTCCGGCGACCAGGCTGGCGTGCCCTGCGCGATGCCCGGGCCAATGGTCAGTGGCGTCTGGGCCGACCCATCCGCATTCGCCAGCCAGATCTCCAGATTCTCCCCACCTCGCTGGGTGACGAAAGCGATCCGGGAACCGTCTGGCGAAAACCGCGCCGAAACATCACGCAGGCTGGAGGCAATCAGCGGTCGGCAGACTCCCTGCGCGTCCATTGACCAAACGTCGGTATTCGCCGTGTTGTGAGCGAAGGCCAGCCGGTGGCCCAGTCGCGACACGACCGGGGTTTCCGCTCCAACGCCCGCTAAATCGAGGCGAAGGGGCTCTCCCCCTTTGGCTGCCACACGCCAGAGGTGATCTGACGTGGAGTAGAGTAGCGCATCCCCATCGGCTGTCCAACGCGGGCTGGCCAGCTGATGCACGACGGGAGTTACCGGTCGGGGGAGGCCGGACGCGGACCAATCGTTATTCAGACTGACCACTTGCACCTGGCAACGCGGGTTCATCGCCGAGCCCTCGCAGGCGACGAAGCTAAGCGTCCGATCTGCCGGGTGAAAATCGGGGTCCCGATACCACTTCCCGTTCACCGGCGGCAACAGGACTCGTGCCGCGCTGCCGTCAATCGGAATGAGCATGAGGGCTCCGGCGTTCGGCGCCGGGTTGAGCTCCTGAAACTCTACGGCGGCCGCCAGGAATCTGGAATCGGAGGACCAACTCAGTTGACTGTGCCCGGGAAAATCGCCAAGCCTTCGGTCCGGCCCGCCCAGGGGCGTGGTGAGATACAGCCCGCCCTTGCCGTCGGGAAAGCCGATGAACGCGATGAGCTTGCCATCGGGCGACCAGGCAGGAGAGGTGGCGCCGGGAATGGCGCTGAGTTGCAGCGCGGTGGGGCTGCCCACCATCTTGGCGTAGAGGCGCATGCCCTCCCGCTTGCCGCCATCCCAGGCAAACGCTACTTGATTGCCATCCGGGGAGAAGGTGGGGGCGCGCTCGAACCCGGGATCGGATGTGAGCGACTGCACTCGCATGGGAGGCAGCCGGTCCACTGACCGCCACAGCCAGAGTCCGGCGAGGGCGGCTGCGGCCGTAAGGATCGCTGCCGCCCCGGCCGGTACCAGCCATGTCTTCGGCCGACTCGCCGCAGATGGCGCCGGCCCGGCAGCGTCGCCCGAAGCGAGCAGCGCGGCGCGCACGTCGGCCATCGATTGGAATCGGCGGTCCAGATCCTTCTGCAGACATCGCGAAACCACATTCGCCAGATTGGCGGGCAAGCCGCTCACGTCCACCGTGTCGCGGAGCACCGACGCCATGGTGCCGGTTTGCGTGTCGCGCTGGAACGCGCGCCGGCCAGTCAGCATTTCATAGAGCATCGACCCGAAGCTGAAGATGTCGCTGCGCGCGTCCAGCGTGCGGCCTTCGGCCTGCTCCGGCGACATATAGGCGACCGTGCCTAGAATGGCGCCTTCCCTGGTCTGCGGAGTGGTCACCGTGGCGTCGTCTTCCGACACATGATCGAGCTGCAGCAGTTTGGCGAGCCCGAAGTCGAGAATCTTGGCGTGACCATCGGAGGACACCATCACGTTAGCCGGTTTGAGATCGCGATGAATGATTTTGGCGCCGTGCGCTTTGGCGAGACCATCGGTCAGTTGCAAAGCGATTCGCACGGCTTCGGCCGGATTCATTCCACTACCGCG
>JAYTKJ010000616.1:0-5518 GCA_043730365.1 Acidobacteriota bacterium
ATGGCTTCCGGACCTTCCGTGTCCAGGAACTCGCCCTTTATCACTCACTTGGGAAATTACCTGAGCCCGAGCTAACCCACGAATTTTTCTGACGAACCAGTTATCTTGAACAACTCGGGATCAAGTATCCGACCCTGCAACCTTAATAGAAGAACTGTTCGCGAACGACCTTGCCGTCCTTCACGTGATACACGCCAAGTTCTTCCATCGTGAAGCGCTTGGCGGAAGGCTTATTCGTGACATCCATCTTGAATCCAACCGCGAACTGATTCCCGGTTATGATCGGGCCTTCGACGGTGGCTCCGTGGACTTCATGGTTGTCCATCCACCACTTGCTCTTGCCGAGGACAGGTTCGAGGCCTTTCACTTCGAGCATCTCGGGTGGGCCGCTGGCTTCGATGCTGACGACGTCAGGGGCATAGAGGGTCTTGATCGCTTCGAGGTTCTGGCCGGTGCGGCACAGTCCGACGAGTTTATTGGCAACTTCGGTTGTGGTCATGTTGCAGAGGATATCATGATTTGATTTCATTGGTATGACGAGGCGCGTGACCGCGATTGGCATTGTAAGTACGATCCCCTGTTCGGCAAGGCAGGGTTGCGCCTTACTAGTCGATGCTGTAGACGAAAGTATGCCTTAACGACTCAACTTTTTCAAGCTCTCGCCCGATGGCCCATTAGGAGCATCCCAGGAGTTGGCATGAGGAAGGCGGCGGCGACATCGTTCATCCTTCTGATGACGGCAACGGCAGTGATGAACGCCAAGGACCGAAGCGCATCGGCGCAGGCGTTCATGGACGTTTACCGCGTGTTGCAACATCCGCGTTGTATGAACTGCCATCCGGCCGCGGACAATCCGCTGCACGGCGACGATAGCCATCCACATGCATTTGGGGTGAAGCGCGGGATCGATGGGCTGGGCTTGCCGGCGGCCCGTTGCTCTAAATGCCATCAGGCGGCGAATCAACCGGGCGAACATCGGCCGCCAGGGGCTCCCCATCCCGCCAGTGCGAAGCAGCCGGCGGGGACACCTCGCTGGCATCTGCCGGCAGCCAACATGCCACTCACTTTTCAGGGCCGCACCCCGGGGCAGTTGTGCCGGCAGTTATTGAACCCGAAGTTGAACGGCGGCTTGGGGCCGGCCGCGCTGCTCAACCATGTGGAGCATGATCCGCTGGTAGCGTGGGGATGGCAGCCGGGGCTCGGGCGGACCACGCCGCCGGGGAGTCATGCGGGGTTTGTCGAAGCCGTGAGAACGTGGATCGAGGACGGGTCCGCCTGTCCCGCTGAGTAACACATCGGCCCGTCACCAGGTCATTCCGCGTGGCGCCATGGCGAGCGTCAAGCCATCGTAACAGCGTTCGCATTCGTCAGGGAGTTTGACAATTTTTCCCAGGGCCGGGACCGGACCGGAGACTGACGGGCGTTCCTCTCGCGGGTAGGCGAACGGCGCGAGCGCGAAAATCGACAGAAGTCAGAACGAATACCTGAGGCCGAATTGCAGTTCGCGCATGGTTCGCGCCGTGGTGATTCGCCCGAAGGTGGTTGGCGCTCGCGGATCGTTCGCCGGAGCATTGAAGTTCGGATGATTGGGGAAATTGAACGATTCAAATCGGAACTCGATGTTATGTCCCTCTTTGATCTGCGTGCTCTTGGTGAGCGAGAAATCCCATTGCTTCAGCCCCGGAGTCGTAAGCAGATTACGGCCCGTGTTGCCATAGCGATAAAGCAAAGCCGGGTTGGTGGAATCGAAGGCTTTGATCTCCCAGAACTTATCTGGTGACCGGTCTGTGGGAATCGGGCTGATGCCGGTGGCATCGGGCACGTTGGGCGTGCCGATCTGCAGCGGATCGCCAATCTGACCGACGTTGATCGGTGTGCCGTCGGAGAGCGTCAAGATCGTCCCCATCTGCCAGCCTCCCACGATCTTATTGGCCGCGCCGCCGCCGGTAAGATATCGGCGTCCCTTGCCGAAAGGCAGCTCATAGAGCACGGAACTGACGAAACGGTGCCCGTTGTGGAACTGCGACAAGGCATGCTCGCGCTGCAGGTTGTAATTGTCGGTAGCGAACTGATTTTCGCCGGTGTTGTTACGCACCGAACTGCCCTGGTCCATCGCCTTTGACCATGTGAAGCCGGTCAGGAACGTAAGGCCCTTGGAGAACCGCCGTGTGGCCTTCAGCCCCAAACCGTCGTAACCCGAGTTACCGTGGCTATCCAGCGTCTGAATGAGGCCATAGGCGGGAAATGGGGATCGCTGCAGTAGCGACCGCGCATCAGTAGGCCCGGTGCGCAAGACCGGCTGATTCCAGACTCGCAGTAACTCAAGCTTGTGGCCGACGTTGCCGATGTAACCCGCTTCCAGCACCGTGTCGGCGCCTAATTGCCGCTGCACGTTGAACACCCACTGCAGCAGGTAGGGCGTGCGGCGGTTGGTGTTGTTGGCAAGCGTGAAGGTGGGGCCCTGGCAGGGTCCGCTCCAATTGGAGCATTTTCCGCCTTCGTTGAGCCACGGATTGCTGAAGTTCGAGTCCGGACGCTCTGAGTCAGCCGTGAACTGCGACCGCCCGCCGACGTTACGAGAAAGGTCGAATCGCGCTTCGACAATATCCTGGACATAGAACGCGCCGATGCCGGTGCGCACCGTCCACTTCTCGGTGGGCCGGTAGGCAAAGCTGATGCGCGGGGCAAAGTCGTTGTTGTCACGCCGCACGGTCTCGCGGCCAACGACATCATCACCGGTGAGCTGGGGATTGGCGTCCGAGAAGTGGAACGGCAAGCCCTCGTGAAAGTCTCCCTTGCCGGGGCGAATCAGCGCGGGCACGCGGGCACCGGGCACGATCGCGCCATTGTAAACGCCCGAATCGTAAATGACGACGTTGATGATGCCGCGATACTTGTCGTGGTACGGCGGCGTGTTCTCATAGCGCAGTCCCAACTCAGCCGTCAGTTTCGGCGTGATCTTCCACGTGTCCTGGAAATAGAGTGAGAATACCGTGGCCCGGAAAAGGCCGTTCGAAAACGCGCGGGCGCGGGTTGGGGTGGACACCTCGCCGATCATATAGTCGGCAAAGGGATGGCCCGTTGAGCCGCGCTGCGCGGGATTCTGGGTCGCGTTGCCGCTGAAACCAAAGCTGCCGCGCGTGAAGGCGTTGCCGGTTTCGTTGTAGCGATCGCGCCGCAGCTCGCCGCCAAAACGGAATGAGTGGCTGCCCCGGATGACGCTCATGTTATCGATCCACTGGAAGATCGAGGTCCGGCCGACGAACGGCCCATTGCCCTGTTCGCCGAATCCGGTCAAGCCGAGACCGAGGCCGATCGAGGGCGTGCCGTAGGACAACTCCACGGGTGACTGCAGGCCGATGATCCCAAGCTCCTTGGTGACGTCCCGCTTGAATGCGTAAAAGCGCTTCTGATCATTGTTAAACTGCGTCCACCCGAACCGGAATTCATTCACGATCGATGGGCTGATGGAGCGGATGTTACTCGCCAGCACCTGATTCGTCTTAGTGACGATATTGGCTTCCTGGTCTTCAAAAGACGCCACTTCCTTGAAGTCCTCGTCGCTCCAACTGAAACGGCCGTACCACGTGGACTTCGTGCTCTGCACATAGTCCAGCCGCTGATTGAATTGCTCCCACGTGATCGGCCGCAGACGTTGGCGTACGAAGTTGTTGAGGATGTCGTCGCCGGGCCGCTGGGCCTTAGGAAAGAATTCCAGCATCTTGACCGACACCGGATTGAAGCGGCTGGACGGAATGGCATTATTTGGAAACGGCGTGGCCGATACCGCGCGTAGATTGCCGGCGGCATCGGTGGAGAACACCCTGGTGGCCGGGTCCCAGATGTTGCGTCCGGAAGCGGTGAAGTCGCCCGTGCGCATGCGATCCGGCGCCACGTTCGAGAGCCCCTGCAAGGTTTTGGTTTCGCGCAGGGTCTCAAAGTTCGACATGAAGAAGAGCTTGTCGCGGATCGCCCGGCCGCTGAGCGCGAAGCCGAACTGATTGCGCTGGAATGGATTCTTGTTGCCGACCTGCCGGTATTCCTTAGCATCGAACGAATCGCGGCGCGCAAACTCGAAGAGGCTGCCATGAAACTCATTGGAGCCGGCCTTGGTGGCGACGTTAATCTGCACTGCGCCGCGCCCGAACTCGGCCGAGTAAACGCCGGTCTCGATCTTGAACTCCTGCAGCGCGTCGATCGATGGCTGCAGCGCGTAGAGGTTGTAACTCATGTCGGTGTTTTCGAGGCCGTCCAGCGTGTAGTGGTTGAACTGGTTGCGCGATCCAGCCACCGAGATCGACTTCTCCGTGCGCGTCCCGCCCTTGCGCGCCGCCGCCTCGCCGCCCGCGCCCTGCTCAGCGCTCACGTTGGGGCTCAGCGCCACCATCTGCAAATAGTTTCGGCCGTTGAGCGGCAGTTCCACGATGCGGCGGTTGTCAATCACGGTGCCGACGGTGGCGTTCTCGGTAGTCAGCAATTGCCCGCCGCCCTGCACCTCGATCGACTCGGTGACGCTGCCGACTTCGATCATAAAATTCACGCGCACCGAGTCCGCCACTTGTACCTTGACGTCGCTGCGCATGGCGGACTTGAAGCCGGTCTTTTCAACGCGCACCTGATAGTTGCCCGGTGGAACGAACGGGATCGTGAAGTTACCGCTGTCGTTGGAATCGACGTTGCGCGCCTGGCTGGTGGCGGTATTGGTCAGCGTGACGCGGGCTCCGGCCACCACGGCGGTGGTTGAATCGGAAATGGTGCCGGTGATTTCACCGAAGGTCTGGGCGAAGAGAACGGCGGATGATCCGGACAGGCAAAGCAGCGGCAGCACAAAGCGGCGAAGTGTCAACATAGATACCCCTTTATTGATTCAGGACGAATCCTGAGAGAGCCCAGCATATATCAAATTGAGGAGCGTGGTAAAGAGACCTTTGGTTAAACGGGCGGAAGAACTGCGGCGGTGCGGGGGGCGAGGTCGAACTGGAAAAAGGAGACGGGCTGGGTGGGTGAGCCGTTGTCGAGCTGCTCGATGGCGGCGTTGAGGCTCAGCTTGTTGAGACTGGCCTTGGTGGCGATCTCGGCGAGCAAGGTGCGGCGAACGCGCACGGTTTCGGCTAATGGGGACGGTTCGGCGGCGTCATGATCATCGGCGAAGTTAGTGCGCGCGGCGCGTTCGTTCTGGAGAGCTTTCAACTCCTGGGTTGATCTTTGCCGGGCGCGCTCGGGGCGTGAAGTGTAGATGGCGAGCGTCTTGAGGGCCGCGCGAGTCTCGGGGTTCAGGAACGGCTCCGGCACGGAGGCGAGGAGGGTGGCTTCGTTCATTCGGCAGCGGCGAAGGCTCCATGGCGAGTAGAGAATTGTTTCAAACAAAAGCAGTTCGAGTTCTCCGGCGGGCGCCAGTTGGGTGGACAGCGCGCCCTGGCTCATCTTCTACACCATGATTTCGGAAGCCACCCATTTTCAATGGCTTGCAAATTTCAAAAAGACCTAGTGACACGGATTTTCTCGGGCTCGCGCGTAG
>JAYTKJ010000617.1:0-6029 GCA_043730365.1 Acidobacteriota bacterium
ATGGCTTCCGGACCTTCCGTGTCCAGGAACTCGCCCTTTATCACTCACTTGGGAAATTACCTGAGCCCAAGCTAACCCACGGATTTTTCTGACGAACCAGATATTTTTCGCTCTGGCCGGCTTCGAGCGCAAAAGGCGACACTTCAAAAGCGCCATGCTTGGTCTCGATGCGGAGGAGCGCGGTGCGGGCAGCTTTTACATCGACGATGATTCCGGGGGTGAGCAGATAGGGGCGTTCGGGCAGGAGGGGCGCATCTTCCCAAGCGCGATAGACGAAGGGCGCCCCGGTTCGCGTGGCAACGGTGAACGCGGCGCCGTCGACTTTGTCGCCCGGACGCGGACGCCAATGACGGAGCCCGGCTAACTGGCCTCCGGTCACATTCACCGAGCCGCTCCAGTCCGTAGGTGCTGTGTCGTTAACGCCGAGCCGGATGCGCACCGAGGCAACTGTATCGATGACGGCGGGTTCCTGCTGCGAGCGTACGATTGGGGTGTAGCGCCAACTGATAAGCGTGGCGGCGAGCCCGGCGAAGAAAAGAAGATTGCGGGCCCTGAGAACCTGTGACAATTTCATTCTGGCTTTACCCACTCTAATATGGCTCCTTGGCTGGCCAGGCGCGCCCTGAGCACCGCTGGACTTACATCCTGGACAGATTGGCGGTTGTCGAGCGCGAGTTTGGCGGCGACTCCGGCGGCTTGACCCATGATCATGTAGACCGGTTCCATGCGGAGGGTCGAGTATGTCACATGGGATGAACTGACGCAAACGGGTACCAGGAGGTTTTCGACTTCCTTCCGCTTGGGAAGCAGTACACGGTAAGGAATCTGGTACGGGGTGACGGGCACTTCCATGTTGCCTTCATTCTGCGCTGTGCCATCGGGCTGGATGAAACGCTGGACGTTGTGAGAGTCACTATTATAGGATCCGAGGCCGATCGCGTCAGCCTTGCGCAGATCGGATTGGATGTCTTTCTGCTGCATAACGAAGGCGCCAACCATACGCCGGGCCTCACGCACATAAAGCTGATGGGGCCAGTGATTGGTGGGAGCGAACTCGTCGCCGGCGAGGCCCCACTGGGCGATCTCTTCGCGCAGCGCGGCCGGGACGCGCTCGTCTTGGGAGAGGAAGTAGAAGAGGCCGGCGGTGTAATCGATGTGGTCCTGCCAGATGGCGGCGCGTTGATCGTAGGTGGCGTCCGGGTAAGACCAACTGGCGCCGACGTGGTCCGTAGAAACCGCGCCGCGATTGTTGATGTCGGTCTTGCCATTGGGCAGCAGGCTGAAACCGAAGATATCGTTCATGCGCGGCTCACGTTGATGATGTTTGGCCCAGCCCTCCAGGTATCGAAGCAGCAGTCCCCATCGCGCGGCGTTGTAGGTTTTCGGGCGCGGAAAGGGGATGCGATTGGCGGGATCCTTGGTCAGACACAAGCGAAAGTTGTAGGCTTGTACATTTTTATCCGCCGCACCCAGTTCGCCACGCGGCGTGGCCGGGACATCGGCGAGCGCCAGGACGGGGAAGTCAAACTGATGGGCGCGGTCTTTCGGCCGGACTCCTGCCAGCGATTCACCATATTGGCTTACGGCCTCGCGGCCTACTGTGTAACTTACCTTGGCTTGCTTGAGCAGGTCCCCTTCATAGGTGGCGTCTATGAAGATGCGGGCCTCGATCGAAGTGGAGTTGTCCAGGAAGATCTCACGAATCGCGGCGCGGCGTTTGCGCACTCCGCCGTCTTCTCGAAGACGATGTTCGGTGAACACTTTCACTTTCGCTTCGGCTAGCATTTCCTTGAAAACCAGTTCGGCGACGTGGGGCTCAAAATACCAGGTGATGGGCTCGCCGTACTTCTTGCCGACACGCTGATAGAACTCAAGCGAGAGGCCGCCGATGGTTTCCTTCCTGCCGTGATCGGTGTGGCCAAGTCCGCCGGTGGTCATGCCGCCGATAAAGCGGCCAGGCTCGATCAGCGCGACCTGCAAGCCCTCGCGCGCGGCGGCGACGGCTGCGATTACGCCGCCGGAAGTTGCGCCGTAGACGGCCACGTCATACTGCACAGCGGCGCTGAGCAGCGGGGTGAGGAGGAGGATGGGCAGGCGAGGGATCACGGCCGCACCGAGTTTTGCCAGGCGTGAATCGCGCTGGTTAGCTCGTCTACCAGTTGTGGATGCTCACGCCGGAGATTGGTGGATTCGCCAGGGTCCTTCGAGAGGTCAGTGAGGAAGACGGCGTCGTCACCGGTTAGTGGTTTGTTGTCGGCGGTGGTGCGGCCGAACGGATTGCCGTTGAGCACCAGTTTCCAGTTGCCCTTTCTGGCTCCGCGTTGCTGACCGTTTTCCCAGAAGAGCGCCTGGTGTGGCGAAGCGGCGCCGGTGACGGCCACGGGGAGAATATTGCGCCCATCGATGGTGTGGCTGGGTGGCAGGTTGACCTGGGCAGCAGCGCAGACTGTGGGCAGGATATCCATGGTCATCACCAGTGCGTCACGCACCGTGCCGGCGGGTATTTGGCCGGGCCAACTCATGAGGCCGGGCACGTGCATGCCGCCGTCAAACAGGCTGAACTTAAAGCCGCGGTACACGCCGTTGTCTCCCGCGGTGGCGGGTTGTTGATTGAGCCCGGCGCGGGCTTCGGTGGTGGCGCCATTGTCGGCGATAAAGAAGATCAACGTGTTGTTCAGTTGCCCGGCCTGATGCAGAGTTCGACGGATCTCGCCTACGCCGTCGTCGACAGCAGCCAGCATCGCCGCGTAGACACGACGCTCGGGCGCGAGGTGAGGAAACCGATCAAGATATTCACGCGGCGCGTGCATCGGATAGTGCGGTGCGTTGTAAGTGACGGTCAGAAAGAATGGCTGCGAGGCACTGCGCCGAATGAAACCGCATGCCTCGTCCGTGATACGGGTGGTGAGGTACTCGCCATCCTCGAAGATCTCTTCGCGATTGCGGAAGAGCGAGTGGAAGTTGACTTGGCCTGCGCCACGCTCGCCCCAGTAATATCGGTGGGAGAAGAAATCCACACAGCCGGGAAGAAAGCCGTAGAAATAGTCGAAGCCATGGGCGTTGGGAACGGTTTCGGCGGTATCGCCCAGATGCCACTTGCCGATCAAGCCGGTAGCATAGCCAGCACCCTTGAGTATGGCCGCGGTGGTCTTTTGCTTGGGCTCCAGCGGCCGGCCGTTCTGAAGGAGGCCGGCGCGGGCTGGGTAACGCCCCGTCATCAACGCCGCACGCGAGGGAGCGCAGACGGGCGCATTGGAATACCAGTTGGTGAAGCGGGCACCGGAGGCAGCCAGAGCATCGAGATGAGGCGTCAGTAAGTCCTTGGCGCCATAGCAGCCGAGGTCATGCGCGCCGTGATCGTCCGTCATGATGATGACGATGTTGGGGCGAGTGGCAGGCGCCGGGGGGGCTTGCGCCGCGGCGACGGCAAGGAACAGTTCGCGGCGAGTCATAAAGGTTAAGCCAGAGTGAACCGCAGTTCGCCGAGTTTCTCTACCGAGCAGGCGATCTTATCTCCGGCCTTGAGCCAAACCTGCTTGTCTTTCGGCATGCCCTGGATGACGCCTTCCGGTGTGCCCGTGAAAATGACGTCCCCCGGCTTCAGGGTAATGTATCGACTAATGTAACTGACCAGATAGCGGCAATTGAAGATCATCCGGCTGGTGTTCGAGCTTTGACGGGTTTCACCATTGACGCGGCACTCGATCTTCAGATTGTCCGGGTCAATCTGATCGGCGGTGACCAGATGCGGGCCAATGGGGCCGAAGTGATTCGGAGTTTTGCCCAGCATCCATTGACCGCCGGTTTCCAGTTGGAGATCGCGGGCGCTGACATCATTGCCTGTGGCGTAGCCGGCCACGTGGGAGAGCGCGTCGGCCTCGCTGACATTGTTCGCTTCCTTGCCAATAAAAAGGACCAACTCGACTTCGTAGTCAAACTTGGTGGCCAACCGGCTGGGCAGCGGCAGAGGTACGCCATGCGCGTGGAGCGCGTTGTTGAACTTGTTGAAGAGCACGGGCGAGGTGGGCAAGGGTCGCCCGCTTTCCTGAACGTGAGCGCGGTAGTTCAGGCCGACGCAGAGAATCTTGCCGGGCCGGGAAACGAGGGGGCCGTGCTGCAGATTTTCCTCCTTCAACCAAAGCGATTTGGCCTTGGATGATTTGGCCGCGGCATTGATGAGGGCGCTGAGGCGCGGACCATCCTCGTTCTGCAGCAGCTCATCCATGGTCAGCGGAGCGGGCAGGCGCAGCAGTTTGGCGGCGTCGGCAACGTCGAGAATGCCGTCTTTCGTTTTCGCCGCCAGGCGATCATGGCCGTCGCGGCGGATGGTGAGGAGCGTGAGGCCTCTCGCCATGCCGCGCGCGTGGGGGGCGTCTGGCAAAGCCAGCGCGGCACTGCCGCCGCTTCCGAGAGCGGCCAAGCTCGCGCCTTGAAGGAAACGCCGTCGATTTTTCAGTGCCATATCATGCTCCTTGTTGGTCCCCGCCTGTAAAGAATATCAGCCGCGAGGGGTTGGGCGACAGGAACGAAATTGCAAGAGACCTACTCATCATCGTCCCAGCGGTGAGGGCGGCCGCGTTTCTTCTGTCCAGCGGCGGCGAGAGCTCCCACTGCGAAACCGGCGAGGTGGGTAACCCAGGCGACGCCATCTGACTCCGCGGCGAGGGCAAACATAAGCGACTGGTAGATGAACCAGGCGAGCAGGACCGTGCCGGCGGGCACGTCGACGCTCTTCATGCTCGCGGCGAAGAGTGGGCCGAAGAAGCCGAATAGATTGACTTGCGCCGTGGGGAAGGCCACGGCGACGGTGCCCATGAGCGCGGCGATCGCGCCGGAGGCACCGAGGAGAGGAAGCGTCGAATCGGGGTAGACGGCCCAGTGCGCCAGGCCGGCCAGCATCCCGCCGGAGAGATACAGAGCGGCAAACTTGAGCGCGCCCCAAGCGGCTTCAACAATGCGGCCGAAGACAACCAGGAAGTAGACGTTGCCGGCCAGTTGCATGATGCCGGCGTGCATGAACAAAGAAGTAGGGAGCGCGGCGAGGTTGAATTCTGCGGGGACGAAGCCGTAGGTACGGTAGGCTTCGCGCCAACGATGGGGATCGGCAACGGCGAAGGAGAGGACAGCGAACCAGGCGGCGACGTTGGCGAAGGCGAGGAGGATGGTGACAATCGGCAGAGCGTCGCCGTTCGGCGAGGGCGCAGGGGCGGGATCCTCGAACTCCATCTGACGGAGTCTACCCTACTGGACTCGGGAACGGACCGCCTCGTCGACAAGCGCGATGAGTTCCTCGCGAGTCACGAGGAATTTTTCTGAACCGGCGGAGGCGATGCCCAGGTCTTCGGCCGCGACGGGGCAGCCGGGTTCCCCGGTGGCTTTCGATTTCACACCATAGCGCGTGCGGGCGTCGATCAATTTGTCGACTTCGGCGCGCGGGAGCAAATTGGGGCCTCCAAGAAGTTCGGTGACCAGCGCGATGCGGGCGTAGTGCTCGAGCGTCTCCATTTTGAAGAAGGCCTTCCAGACGTCTTCGCCATAACAAACGGCGCCGTGGTTGGCGAGAAGAATAGCGTCATAGGTGGGGACGAACGGCATGATGGACTCGCTCAGCGCCGGGGTGCCGGGCAACCCGTAGGCGGCCAAAGGAATGCAGCCGAGGTTGACGACGACTTCAGGGAGAATCGCCTGATTGAGCGCACGGCCGGAAGCGGCAAAGCCCGTGGCTACGGGCGGATGCGTGTGCACCACGCCCATCGCGTCAGCCCGCAGACTATAGATCGTGAGGTGCATCATGATCTCGCTGGTGCGTTCGCGCGCGCCCTCGACCTTGTGTCCTTGCATATCGCAAACAATGAGGTCGTCCGGCTGCATCATGCCTTTGGAGACGCCGGTGGGCGTGCAGAGAACGCGGTCAGGCGCTAGACGGATCGAGATATTGCCGTCATTCGCCGCCACCCAGCCTTTTTGATAGACGAGCTGGCCGATCCGGATGATGTCGTCGCGCAGCTCACGTTCGCTTTTCGCCATGT
>JAYTKJ010000618.1:0-6593 GCA_043730365.1 Acidobacteriota bacterium
AAGCAAACTCGCCGTTGGATCCTGCGATGGCTCTGGAGGCTCTCTTGAAGCAAATCCTGGCCGGGGGCGTTGAGCCGGACTCAGCCACTGATTTATGGAACCTCTCCCGCTATCTGGATGCCGTCAATACTGCGGACCCGATTCGACGAATCGGGCGCGTGGTTGAAATGGTGGGCCTGCTAGTTGAATCGGAGGGGCCCGCCGCGGCGGTGGGTGACTTTTGCGAGATCCGGCTCGCCAGCCGCCGTTTGATCCGGGCGCAAGTGGTAGGATTTCGGCAAGGTCGCATGTTGCTGATGCCACTGGAGGAAGTGGAGGGCATCGAATCCGGAGCCGACGTCATCGCCAGGCCCGAACAGGGTATGTTGGCCGCCGGTCCCCACCTGTTGGGGCGCGTGCTGGACGGCTTCGGGATGCCCTTGGATGGCCTCCCTCTCTCCGCCCGCGGTGTTCCTTACCCTCTCCTCACCGCTCCGCCCGGGCCCATGGAGCGAGAGCCGATCTCCGAGGCCGTGCCCACCGGCATCCGGGCGATTGACAGCCTGCTGACCTGCGGCCGCGGCCAGCGTATCGGGATCTTTGGCGGCAGCGGCGTTGGCAAAAGCACGCTGCTCGGCTGTCTGGCCAAACACCACGGCGCCGATGTCTGCGTGATTGCGCTCATCGGCGAACGCAATCGCGAGGTGCGTGATTTCATTGAGCAGGAACTCGGCCCGGAGGGCATGCGCAAGTCCGTCGTGGTCGTGGCCACCTCAGACCGGCCCGCGCCCCTTCGTCTCCGCGCCGCATTTGTGTCGCTGGCGATTTCCGAGTATTTCCGGGACCAGGGAGCTTCGGTGCTTCTCATTATGGATTCGGTGACCCGGCTGGCGATGGCGCAGCGCGAGATCGGGCTGGCCGCCGGGGAGCCACCATCGCAGAAAGGCTATACGCCTTCGGTTTTCAATCTGCTGCCGCGGGTATTTGAGCGCGCCGGCAACTTCCGCACGGGCTCAATTACGGGCTTGTTCACTGTATTGGTGGAAGGCGACGATTTCAACGAACCGATTGCCGACGCTGTGCGCGGCATCCTGGACGGCCACATCATTCTTTCACGCGAGCTAGGTTCTTCCGGGCACTACCCGGCTATTGACGTCTTGCAGTCGGTGAGCCGCCTGGCCACCCGCGTGGCCAAGCCCGCCCATTGCGAGGCGGCCCGCCAACTCCGCGAGGCCCTGGCTATATACCAGCGATCGGAGGATCTGATCAACCTGGGGGCGTATGTGTCGGGCTCGAACCCACAGTTGGATGCGGCCATCCGCTTGCGCCCACGGATCAACGAATTCATGCGCCAGCGGCCCGATGAACGCTCGACAACCGACGAGATGCTGTCGCGCATGGCGGCGATCTTCGCCAAGTGAAACGCTTCAGCTTTCCGCTGGACCGAGTCCTGCGCTACCGCCATCTGCGGGCCGAGGCCGAGGAGGCCCGGCTGGAAGCGCAACTGGCTCAGGTCCGTCAGATTGACGGCCGACTGGCTGGCCTTGAAAATGAGGCGTCGAGTACGGCTGACCAGATTCGCCCAACCCTGACGGCCACGTCCGAGGTCATGCTCCCGGCCCTGGCCGCGTATCCAGCCTTCCGGCGGTTACTGGCGCGTGAGCACCACAGTCTGCAACTGGCTCGGCGGCAAGCCATGGAGGCGATGGACCGGCAACGAGCCGCAGTCGTCGAAGCCAGGCGGGCTCTCGAAATCCTGGAGCGAGCCCGCTCATTGGCGCATGACCTTTGGCAGGCCCAACACCTGAAGGAACAGGAGGCCCTGGCCGGGGAACTCTACTTGAACAAGTGGAGACGCCGGCGGTCCGGGAACTAGCTGCTGGAAGCCTGGTCCTCAGGCCGCCAATTTGAATAGCTTCTTCCCATTTTCCCAAGCGAGCTGGCGAAACACCGCCGGACTGGCCAATTGACGCAAAGCCGCCAGCGTTTCGCGAGCCACGCACTTGCCTTTTATCAAGGGCTGGGACGAGGCTTGTCCGGCGCCGCGGCCATCACGGCAACTGCAGTCACTGCCAAACATTAACTTGCTCCGATGGCGGGTCAGGAATGAGGCGGCAAACTCCGGATCGCGAGCCAGCGCGTTGCGGCCTGAGTTGGCCGAAAGGTCCCCATAGAGGTTGGGGAACCTGGTGAGCAACTCGTCGGTGATACCGCCCGGTCTGACGCGGCCCTGAGGATAAGCTGTGTCCATGGGAACCTCGGCGCTGATGTTGGCCCAGAAGAAATCAGCGTGGCCGATAAAGTCGACTTTGGGATAGGCTTTCAGCAGCGCCGGCAGCCGGCTTAAGCCGGAGTTGTACGGTCCCTCACCGGCAAACTGAGGAACCTCCTGGAAGTGCATCAGCACCGGCACATGGAATTCCGAGGCAAGATCGTAGACCCGCCGCATTTCAGGACCGTCAGCGGCAACGTGGGATTTGAGCTCACCCATCCCGGTAGCTCCCCCCTGGAGCGAGAGGCGAAGGGTCTCGATCGCGCCGGGCTTGGCCAGATCTGTACTTGAAAAGCGCACGAACCGGCGAGGGTGTTGGTCAAGCAGCGCCTTGGCCCGGCTGTCGGCCTCGGCTCGCGTCAGGATTACGGCGTGAGTGACGCCGCATCCTTCCATGTGCGCAAGATCCACTTGGGGCTCTTGGCGCAGGTGATGGTGGATATCGAGAACCGGCCCACCCCAATCCGGCGGGGGATCGGCTGCCAGACCATGGCCCGCCGGAAGGGCGCAGGCTGCTTCGAGGAACCGCCGACGGTTGAGAACCATACCTTGCACCATCCTACGGACTCGTGGCCGAAAAAGCAAAACGCCGGAGGGGGCTGCTGGCGAACCAGCGAGCCTTCTCCGGCGTTGAAACTAATCCGGGGCTACGCGTGGACAGGTAGCTAGTAACGATTCCGGCCGCCGCCGAAACCACCGCCGCCGCCCTTGCCACGACCGCCACCACCGCCGCCGCCGCCGCGATCTTCCTTCGGACGGGCCTCATTGATATTGAGTGCCCGGCCATCGAGTTCCCGGCCGTTCAGTTCCGAAATGGCGCGATTGCCTTCGGCGTCATTGCTCATCTCGACAAACCCAAAACCACGGGCCTGCCCGGTATCGCGATCCTTCACGACGCTGACACGATCAACGGTGCCATAAGCCTCGAACATCGCGCGAATCGAATCTTCGGTAACCCCGAAACTCAGATTACCTACAAAAATGTTTTTCATCAAATATCCTTCTGGAATTTGCAGACTGTGAGATTGGGGCAGGATCGGACAAAGGCGGATGGACCGGACGATTGCAGAAGATGCCTAAAATCAGCGGACGTACAAACTTCGCCTTTATAATCGCACAGCGGGGCCCAGGACGCAACGATTAATTTATGTTTTTTTTCGTGACAGCAGGGTGGGACCTCGCATCCTCACCCCGCTGGCACAACTTCGCTGATCGGACCTACCGGCGGCTGGTGGTATCGATCTCGCGCTTCACTACCAAGTAGACCGGTTGATCAAGCAGCATCGGCACGTTGGCGGCAGTGAGCACGGTGATGCCGTAGCGACCCGATTCGGCCTCAGCCGGCACTTTGAACTTCAACTCTGATTTAGACTGCGCCAACACCTGGACTTTGGTGTCAACCGTACCCTTGGTCAGATAAACCTCTGCCACATGGAGACGGTCAAGGTATTCGCCATTCACCAGGACGACAGCGCCAGGCACAGCGGTGGCGGGGACCACCTCTCTCATGACCGGAACTCCGCTGGCTTCGTCCCCGCACCAGAGCGGGAGCGGAGTCAAGAGGATGATGGCTACAGCGAGGAAAAACGTTGAGCGGGACATCTTTGAACTCCTTCGCCCTTCATATAGTGCACGCGAGGTTCCAAAGGAAGCCGAGTCCGTGCGTGGGGGCCGCTGGAAATCTCAACGTGATCCAGATTACGCAATCCGGGGCCACTCGGGAGTGACGCCTGGGAACTGGGCTATCCCTTGGCTCTCGCCTCCGCCAGGAAGAGGTGCTCATCGCGCCTTTCAGGATCTCTGTCAGCGTCTTCCCTGTAATCCGGATGACCTGGGGATCCCAGTTCACGATGGCTTCGAGCAATCCATGATCGGTCATGAGCGTTGACCGCCATCCGCTGTCCGGCGCGCAGACCGGCTCCCCTGCGGTTCACGCAGGAGCAGCAGGACCCTGTCGTTCCAGATCTCGTGCACCGTGTCGCCATCACGCGACAGATCAAGCTCCATCGCCGCGTCGATCGCCAGCAACCAGTTCCTGTAATCAAGGTGACGGGGCCAGGGGCCGTTTCGATAGCGCCTGGAAGGCTTCGAGCATGCGGCTCGCGCCCGCTGCATCGCCCAACCTCCGCAGGAGCAGTCCGAGTTCGTAATAAGGGCTCGGGTCTTTGGGATCCAGAGCGATGGAGTGTTCCAGGTCTTGCTTCGATTCCTGGAGACGCTCCAGCTTCCGGAGCGCTTTGCCGCGCAAGTAATAGGCTCGGCCGGAGAGCGGGTTTTGCTTGAGGGCTTCGCTAAGCAAATCCAGGCTCCGGACGGTCTCCTCCTCCCTGAGCAGGAGCGAAGCATAGTTGAGGAAAGGCCATTCGTCGATGCGCTGCAATCGGCGATTGATTTCGATGGCCTTTTCATAGCTGAGGCGCGCCTTGGTTCCTTCGCCAAGCGCCTCATGGCAAAGGCCAAGGTTTGTGTAAACATCGGCGTAGTCCGGTTCGAGCGTGAGCGCCTGCTGGGAGGCTGCCACCGACTCGGCGACCCGGCTTTGCGAATGAAAGAAGCGCGCCAATTGGTAGTAGAGTTCGGCGTTGCGCGGATTGAGTTGAATCGCCACCTGCAGTTCCTGGAGGGCGCCTTCATGGATGTCGAGCACGACGTAGTTCAAGGCAAAGATGTGGTGAATCCGCCAATCCTGAGGGTCAAGACGAAACCCCTGGCCGAGGATGTCAATGGACTCGCGATGTTTGCCGGTACGGAAGTGGAGAAAGCCCTTGATGTACAAGAGATCCACCGGCGATGCCGGCTCGCTGGGTAGCCGTGCCAGCCGCGCCAGTCCGTCCTGGTAATTTTTCAACTCGCGATACGTCTGGGCCAACAGCCAGGCGGACTCGCGGGACGTAGCGCCGGTGAGCACACACTTCCACAGCTCGATTTGGGCGGCGGCATGGGACTTGCGCAGGAACAAGGTCTGCCCTTCCTCGCATGGGCCCCTCGTCTGGGCCGTCAGCGAGGCACAAGTCAGGGCCGCAATGCACATGATTATCACGGCGCTTGGCCGAAAGCAAAGCAATGTCAACTACCCTTGACATAGCTTACCTAATGCAATATCCTCCAAGAGCATGAAAACCCCGATTGCTTCTTTGATTCTATTTTCAGCGACGCTCTTCGGCCAGGGTGTTACAGGTTCAATCACCGGCTTGGTTACCGATCCTAGTGCCTCTCTCGTGGCGGGCGCAAAAGTTAGCGTGAAGAACACCGCGACCGGGGTGACCTCTGTCACCGAAAGCAATTCTGCTGGAGTGTTCAACGTTCCTTCTCTGACGGCCGGCCCCTATGAAGTCAAGGTGGAATCTCCGGGCTTCAAGGGGCATCTGGAGTCCAATCTCGTCCTGGACGCGGCTCGCACGCTCCGCGTGGACGTGTCGCTGCAAGTGGGCGCGGTGGGTGAGAGTGTGACGGTCCAGGCGGAGGTCCCGTTGCTTCAGCCCGAGTCTTCCACGGTGAGCAATCAGGTGAACAAGACTATGCTCAATGCCCTGCCATTCCAGCTGACGGGCGCACTGCGCGATCCCACGAGTTTCGTCAGGCTAACGCCGGGGGCCACGGGCGGAGCGTTCGGAGCGAACATCACCGGCGGGCGCGCGTTCGCCAGCGAGGTGCTCGTGGACGGCGCGCCGGTGGCCTACAACGCTGCGACAAATAGTCCGGACCAGGCGCACCCGTCCTATGACACGATCGCTGAGTTTAAGGTGGAGGCCGTGGTTCCGCCGGCCGAATACGGGCGGACTTCCAGTGGCGTGGTGACGATGATCACGCAATCCGGCGGTAACGACGTTCACGGCAACATGACACTGCTGCTGCGCAACAATATCCTGGATTCACGGAGGTACAACGCGCGCATTCCGGACGTAACGCGGCAGGCTGAGTATGCCGGTTCGATAGGCGGTCCGCTCATCGTTCCGAAACTCTACAACGGCAAGAACCGCACTTTCTATTTCGGAAATTACACCGGATTCCAACGCATCAACATTCCGCAAGGCGTCACAACAACGGTGGCGACGGCGGCGATGCGCCAGGGCGACTTTTCTGACCCTCGCATCAACCCGATCTTCGATCCGCTCACCGCCACCGGCACCGGCCCCCGCGCGCAGTTTCCAGGTAACCAGATCCCGGCGTCGCGCTTCGGCAGCTTCGCCAAGTCTATCCAGAACGTGATACCGGCCTCGAATGTGCCAGGGCAGCTCTCTAACAACTTCATCGGTGTTGGCCCGGCGACCCAACCGTCGGATTCGTTCCTGGTAAAGATCGACCATCAGATCTCGGATAAGAACAAGTTCAGCGGCAACGT
>JAYTKJ010000619.1:0-17397 GCA_043730365.1 Acidobacteriota bacterium
CCGATCTGATCAAGGCGGCGGCCATCCCCGAATTGGAAGTAGCCGACATGCAGATGGTGACCAAGGCACAGGACCGGATCGTCCGCCTGATGCGCAGCCAGTCCCACATGGCAGCCACGGTGGAACCGGACCGGCGGATTGTCGACGCGGAGCGGCTCTGCCATATTAACTTCAAAGTCACGCCGGGGCCGAAATACAGCATGGGCCGGCTCATTTTTCAGGGCCTCGATCTGCATGGCGAACACGAAATGCGCCGGATCTGGACGATGAAGTCTGGCGGCCCGTTCAACGGCGAGTACCCGGATCTGTTCGTCACACGGGTGAAAGAGGAGAAGCTATTTGACGAACTCACCAACCTCCGGGCCGTGTCCACTCCCAACGCTCAGTCCCTCACCGTCGACGTCAAATTGATCTTCAACGAGCGTAAACCTAAGATTCTAGAGTGATAGGGGGTGTGTCGCACATTGCCCCGCCCTTGTGTCACAGGTCTCCACCGTAGGCCGGTCTGTTCAGTACTAAGGCCTTTCTTTTCAATTGAATTGTATGGCAGACAAGGTGCATAATCAGCGTGCGGAAGGACACATCAGATGACGTCGCGGCTACTTTGCTTGCTCATCCTGGCAGCGACAAGTGTATTTTCCACAACACTCGAAAAACTGGCACTGGACGACATGATCCTGAAGTCTACCGAGATCGTGCGGGGCCGGGTCACCAGCATATCGGCGTTGCGCAGGGGGGCGTTGATTCTCACCCAGGTTCGGGTGACGGTGACAGAACGTTGGAAAGGCCCGGAAGCCGCCAGCGTCGATGTATTTCTGCATGGGGGCACGTTCCAGGGCCTCCGGCAGACTTTCTCGGGTACCCCGGATTTGCGCGAAGGATCTGACTACGTCTTCTTCCTGTGGGCCGGCAAGAGCGGGAATCGCCAGATCATCGGCCTTTCACAGGGTGTGTTGGACATACGGGTCCCGGCATCGGAGCCAGGAAAACCTTCTGGCAGCGCCCAGTTGCTGGCGCATCGCGCGGCGATCACCGACATGATCGACGCCAAGACGGAGCAGCCAGTGGATGACCCCGGCTTCACCATCAAGCTTGACCAGTTGCGTGCACGCGTCAACAGCGTATTGAAAGCGGAGCGGCAGTAGCGATGCGGCGATCGGTGGCGATAGTAGCGGCTGCGCTGGCACTTTCCACGGGTGCGCAAGGCTACTATCATTTCGTGCGGTATCTGTCCCGCACCGCCCCGTGGAATCCGATATACGAGCGCTTTGACGTGGACGCGCTCCAGAATAAGACGGTGCCGTTCCTGATCGCCGAACAATCGCCGGTTCTGCCTGCCGGCGACAACTACGCCGGGCTGGTTAGCCAGATCCGCTTGGCGGCCAAGGCTTGGAACGATATCCCGTCTTCCGATATCCGGTTGGCCTTCGGCGGCTTCTTCACGCCAGGAGCGTTGCATTCGACGCCGGTTGTTGAGGTGGTTTTCGACGAACTGCCGCCGGGCGTGCTCGCCAAGGGAGGTCCGACCATCAAGGCTGACCCCACCGATGGCGGCAACGGTCTGTTCATTCCGATTCTCAAGTCCACCATGATTCTACCGGTCGCGCCGGAACGTGCGAGCTGGTCCGAAGAATCGTTCCTCACCATGGTCCATGAGATGGGCCACTGTTTGGGCTTGCAGCACACCCTCACGTCAAGCGTCATGTCTACCGAGGTAACGCGTGGTACCACCAAGGCTTTGCCGATCGGTTCGGACGATGTGGCGGGGTTGACGGTGCTTTATCCGATTCGGGGCGCGGCGGTCTCGACAGGAACAATCACCGGACGCGTAACATTGTCTGGCGCCGGCGTCAATCTGGCCTCGGTCGTGGCGCTGCCTCTCGACGGCGGGGCCATCAGCGCGCTGACCAAGCCCGACGGCACTTTTCGGATTGAGGGCGTTCCGCCGGGTACCTACTACGTGTATGCACACCCGCTGCCGCCAACCGTGGCTGGTCAGTCTTTCGACGCCGGCATCACGCCGCCGCGCGATCTGGACGGACGCTTCCTCAATGCCGGTACTTCTTTTGACACCCTGTTCTACACGCGAGAAGGCAACCGGGCAGAAGCCGTCTCGATAAGCGAGGGCAGTTCGGAAACCGTGAACTTTGCCGTAACGCGGCGGGCCGCCCCGTCGGTGTTCGGCGTGCAGACCTTCAGTTTCCCGGCCCAACTGGCCGTGCGTCCGGCGCATTTGACCGCCGCCAGTGCGCGGTCTTTCATTGTCGCTTCCGGCTTCGGCTTGAATTCGAGCGCGGCGGTTGGAATCATTGGAGGGTCGGCGACGATTCCGGCCGGTGGCGTCAAGCCGTACTCGGTGGATGCGCGCTTCGTCCAGATGGATCTGCAGTTTAACATCACCTCCGGTCTGGGCACGCGGCATTTGACCTTTACTCAGAACAATGACCTCTACGTACTGCCGTCGGCCTTCCGGCTGACCAAGCTCTTCCCGCCCTCGATCGCTTCGGCATCGGCCACGATCGACGCCAGTGGCAATCGGGTGGTGGTGATTACGGGCACGAATCTGTCGACGGAAACGCAGATTCTGTTTAACGGTGTCGCCGCACAGGTTCGCAGCGTGGAGGGGGCCAATGGCTCCATGGTCGTGACGCCGCCTCCGGGCGTGCCCGGTGAAATCGCCCGCGTCGTAGCGTTCAATCGCGATGGCCAGAGTTCCCTATTCGTTCAGCCTGCTTCGGCCTACGAGTTCGAAGGCGCGGAGGCTTCTGGCTTCGTAGTCTCGCCGGCTTCCCTGCCCGCCGGCGCCGAAACCGTGGTTGAAGTCACAGGCGTCAATGGCGCCTTTTCCCAGGCCTACACCAGCATCGCGTTTGGTTCCAGTGCCATTCAGGTGCGACGTGTCTGGGTAACGGGCCCGAATCGGATGTTGGTGAATATCGCGGTCGCCCCGAACGCCACCCCAGGCTTGGGAACCGTCTCGGTGTTGAACGGTCTGCGCATCATGAGTCTGCCTGGCGGCTTCCAGATTACTGGCGCTTCGCCGCGCTTGTCCATGCTGCGGGGTCCGGTGACAGACACCGCAACTGGCCGCCAGGAAATTCCCGCCGGCGCGACGGCTCAGGTCCGGCTGGTTGGGCCGTTAGCGGACGCCCAAAATCTGCAAGTGACCGTGGCGGACCGCCCGGCTGCCGGCGTCACCAATTCATCCGGGCTGCTGACCTTCCGGCTTCCCGCCGGTCTCACGCCCGGCCCGGCCGTGGTGCGCGTGGCGGCGGGATCAGAGGCGGCCCTCCCGCTAGTGCTGATAGTTGACCTGCCTACCCCGGTAGTGAATTTCGCGACGATTTCCGGTACCCGCGTGGACACGCAACGCCCGGCGCGTCCCGGTGAGCTAGTGTCGGTTTCAGTCACCGGCCTCGGTGATCCGGGCACCGATGTCTCGCCCTCCAGAGTGCAGGTCACCGTCGGCATCACCGTTCACAGCGCGGTGCAGGTGACCCCATCGAACGGAGGCCATTTCGTGCAATTCGTGCTCGATCCGGGCATGGGCGCCGGCACGCAGCCGCTGTCGGTCTCTATCGACGGACGCATCTCACCGCAAGTTCCTTTCCCGGTTCGCACCAACTAGTCCGGAACAGCGCGCCGCCGCCGAACTGCTATTTTCGATAGATGGCACGCGTAGTTCTTATCGTGGCCGTCTTGGCCGGTTCTATCCTGTTCGCGCAAGAGCCCGCGCGGTCGCGGTCATTCTGGACTTCCAGATTCATTGGGCGAAGGCGTGGGGCGTGGCTGACGTCGAGACGGGCCAACCGGTCACGAATGACACAATGTTCCAGGCCGCTTCGATCAGTAAGCCGGTGGCGGCCATGGCGTCGCTCAAGGCGGTTCAGGAAGGCAAGTTCGGTCTGGACCAGGACATCAACACCATCCTGAAATCCTGGAGGTTGCCGGCCAGCCCGTTCGCCGGCAGCGGCACGCCGGTGACCCCGCGCACGTTACTGAGCCACACATCGGGCACCGGTGACGGCTTCGGATTCCCCGGCTACGCACCAGGGGCCAAATTGCCCACCGTACAGCAGATCTTAGACGGCGAGCCTCCGTCCAATCGCGGTCCGGTCAGGCTGGTTCGCCCGCCGCTCTCGGCCGCGCAATACTCGGGTGGCGCGGTGATGATCGAGCAACTGGCTCTCACCGACGCCGTTGGCAAGCCGTTCGCCGCCCTCATGCAAGAGTGGATTCTCGGCCCCATTGGCATGACCAACAGCACCTACGAACAACCGCTGCCAGCCGCCCGCGAGGCGCAGGCCGCCCGCGCCCATGGATGGCGATGGCCACCGCCAGCCCGCGCGTTGGCATGTTTATCCGGAGGGAGCCGCCGCAGGTCTCTGGACCACGGCAACGGATCTGGCCAAGTTCGCGGTTGAAGTCCAGCAGACCCTGGCGGGGAAATCCACTCGCGTCCTCAACAGATCCACCATGCAGGAGATGGTGACGCCGGTTGGCGTGGGTCCCTTCGCCGTTGGCTTCTCGCTCGCCCAGCAAGGCCAAGGCTGGTATTTCAGTCACGGCGGCAGCAACTTTGGCTTCAAGTGCGAACTGATCGCGCATCGCGCCAAGGGCTATGGAGTGGTGATCATGACCAATGGCGATAGCGGCGGCGCGATCACTCGCGAACTCATCGATCGAGTCTCCCGTGCCTACGGCTGGGACATGCTTGACAAACCGCCACTGCGCTAACGAAGAGGACGGGGTGCCGGGAAGAAGACTTCGGGCACCCCAATGTTCTATCTGACCGAGACAGTGACGCCCGCCGGACTGGCCGCGTCACCAACAATCACTTCAATCGGCACGGCTGTCCCAGGCGTGACCCCAACTGGAACCTTGGCGTTGATCTGCATCACGCCAGACACCAGGAACGGAGCCGATCCAGCGTATTGAACCTCGGCATCTTGGCCGCCGATGCGCACCTTCACGTTCAGCAAGGGCTTCTTAAGAGGCGTACTGCGCCCAGGAATGGTTCCGTCCAAACCCTGCGGGCTGGTCTGCCCTTCACCGGTTGCGTAGATCACGATAATCGAATCGCGCGCCGCGGGATTCCCCGCGCCGTTTACGGTGTTGTCCTGATTGAGGATGGCGCCTTGACCGGCTGCACTGAGCAGGAAGACGGCCGGTGAGGCCGCCACGACGCGCAAATCAATCGCGTTAGACCGGACGCCGTTGACTTCCACCTGTACCCGCGTGCTGATGCGCGTCGACAGCGAATAGGGAACGATGGCGTTCACCTGTGTGCTGGAGACGAAGAGGATGGGAGCCTCAAAAGTGTCGAAGATCACTTTGACATTCGCCAGTTGACGATCATACACTCCCGACCCATTGGGAGCCGCGGCGACACCGGCTGCCGGTCCGAGCCCCGTGCCGACAAAGGAAACAATCAAGCCCGGCACGGCCGCGCTGTCAACGAAACTGGCAGCGTTGACCATGCGGGTGATGACCGGCGCGGCCACCGCGGCCACGTTCAAAGTCACGTTGATGGTCCGGGTGACTGCCCCACCCGCGCCCGTCAGGTTAATCGTGCCCTGGTAGGTTCCACCCGACAGCAAAGCCGGGTTGACCGACACCGTGAGCACCGACGGTGTCGTCGCCGATGAAGCCGCTACCTGCAACCAAGCACTGGTGCCGGCCGGCACACGAGCTTCGGCGGTGAAAGGGATCGGATCACCGGTAGAGGAGATCTGCAGTTGCTGCGAAGGAGGAACCGGCGCGCCTGGCGTAAACGCGAAGGTGAGAGATTCCGGGCTGGCCGTGAAAGAACTGACCACGCGGCGCACTTCGAGGAACACGACGATGTCACGGTTGCCAACCGTCGATTCAAACGGAATAGTGGCGGCGTAACGGCCGGCCAACAACCCGGTGGCATCAATGCTCACGTCCACCTTATCCGGTGCGATCCCGGCGGTCTTGCTGACTTTGAGCCAGCCTGAGCCGTTCAGGTAACGGATGTCCCCAATCCGAAAACCGGTCAATCCCACGCCTTGGCCCAGCGTAATGTCGAGGGTCTGCGCCGCTGCCGGGGTGCCGCCGATTACCTGCACAAAATCCAGCTGTCCTGGCGCGATGGTGAGTTGGGAAGTCGGCCCCGTGTTGGAAAGCGTCACCGGCACAAAGACTGGACTGTTCTCGATTCCCGGCGCCGTGATCGTCACCAGCCCGGCCCCCTCGGCCACCACCGGATTCACGCCCACTTCCACGGTGGAGCCAGTGTTGGGACCAGACTGCGCGATCACGAGCCAGGTTCCGCCGCCGGCGATGCTGGCACTGGACTGATACGCAAAGCTATTGCCGGTGCTGCCGACGGTGATCGATTGACGGAGCGTAGTTGTTGCTCCCGTAGACGTAAACGCCAGAGACGAAGGCGACACGCTGAGAAGCGGCTGCGTGCTGATGACCATCCGCACCGGGATAACGATTGGAACCGCGTTTTGCTCCGTTGTCTGCACGACCACCTGGGCGTTGTAGACATTGGGCGGAAGGCTACCCGGTGTTACAGACACTGTCACGGTTCCGGGCGTCGCTTGATTGCCTTGCGGGCTTACGGCGAGCCAGCCCGCGCCTCCGCTGCCGGTGGCGGCGAACAGGAGCGCGGCGCCGGTACTGGAGACGTTGATCGTCTGCGTCAGAGTCGCCGTCGAGCCTCCCGTTTGGAAGGCGAAGTTAATCAGGTTCTGGCTGACCCGTAGCAGCGGCTGGGTGTTGCCGGAAACCACCAGGCGCACAGGCACCTGCAGCGGACTGTTGCCGAAATTGCCGCGGATCTCCACGGTCCCGTCGAATACTCCAGGCGAAAGATTGGTAGTGTTGACGCCAATCACCAGAGCCGCCGGCGTGGTGGCCGCCGGAGTTGAGATGGTCAAAAATTGGCTGGACGCGCCGAGCGCGGTGGCCGTGATCGAGGCCGGGTTGCCAAAATTCGAAGCAATCACGGTCTGCCGAGGCGGTGGCGCTCCCCCTTGCTGAAAGGTAAACGTGAGTTGACCGGGGCTCACCGTGAGCAGCGGATCCGTGGCCACGCGAAGGGTGACCGTCACAACTTGATTGGGACTATTGGGGCTCTTGAACGTAATCGTCCCGGTAAAGGTGCCAGCCGGAAGATTGGCCAGGTTCTGCAGGCCAATAGACACATTCTGAGGCGTATTGCCCAACAAAGGCGTCACCTGCAGCCACTGGACGTTCGTGCCCGGCGTCGCCACTTCGCCCGTAAAGCTCAAGGGGTTTCCAGAACTGGTTACGGATACGGCACGTGCCGCCGGTACCGGCCCGCCCAACTGGTAGTCAAAGGCGAACGTCGCCGGGACAACAGAGAGTTTGCTGTCGTCGACGATCCGCACCCGGACCGGCACAACCAAGGTGGGGTTGCCGATAGTCTCGCCTATCTGGCCGACCGCAGTGACAGTAATGGACCCGGAATACGTCCCGGGATTGAGATCACCGGCCAGCAGGCTGACACCGAGTGAGCCGGGAGTGTTGTTCGAGCCAGGGTCGACCTGCAGCCAAGGCGTCGGCGAAGCAAGAGCCACGGCGGAGTACGTTAAAACGCCGAAGGTGGCCGTCACGTTGAGCGGATTCGCCGTGGTGCGCCCTGTCCCCTTTTGCAAGACGAAGTCGAGCGTGGAAGGGACGACATTCTGTCCCCGATTGTCGCCGACCGTTACCGAGACAGGCACCACCAGCGTTGTCCCGCCATCGGGCGTGAAGCGAACCGTCCCGGTATAGGTTCCTATTGGGAGCGGCCCAGGCAGGAGCGTGACGTCAACGCGCCTGGTTGCGCCTTCATTCGCATTCAGAATCGTAGGATTGACGAAGAGCCAGTTGACGTTGGCAGGGCCGTCAATCGTAGTAGTGATCACGACGCGGGTCGTGATATTGGTTACTTCAAGGGAGCGCGAAACAGCGTTGCCCGAAGGCGTGTTGCGCTGGAAGTAGATGCCCAATTGAAACGGACTGACCGTGAGATCCTGCGCGGACACGGTTTGGCTGAGGCCACTCGCCAGAGCCAGGATCGCCATCATTGGCCGTGAGAACCGGTTTAGAAACATAGGAACACCCTCCCGGGAGTTGTCGTCTTTTCTTATAACATAATTGGCCGGTTTTGTTTTAATCGTTTTTCCGGCTCTCCTGGCAGCCAATGAATCCTTATGCATTCCGGTTGCCAAACGGGAGGTACTGAAAGGAAAGGCGCCGGCCATGACAGCCAGCGCCTTGAGAAGGGTCGAAAGTCCACACCCGCCGGGGAATCAGGCTTCCAGTTGCGGGCGGCCGGGCTCGGGCCAATCGATGTGAAAGAACTTGCCGCGAGGCATATCCACGCGCTCGTAGGTGTGCGCGCCGAAGAAATCACGCTGCGCCTGCAAGAGGTTGGCGGGCAGCCGGGCCGAACGGTAGGAGTCGTAATAGGAGAGTGCCGAGTAGAACGTCGGCACGGGTACACCGAATTGCGCCGCGGCCGCAACTACTCGCCGCCAGTTGTGTTGGCAGCGGTCAATCTCGCTCCGGAAAAACGGATCGAGCAGCAGGTTGGCCAGTTGCGGATTTGCCTGGTAGGCCTCGGTGATCTTCTGCAGGAAACGTGCGCGGATGATGCAGCCGCCGCGCCAGATCATGGCGATCTCACCGAAGTTCAGCGTCCAGTTGTACTCGGCCTGCGCCGCGCGCATCAGTTGAAAACCCTGGGCATAGGAGCAGATTTTCGAACAGTACAGTGCATCGTGTATCGCCTGAATCCAGTCCTCGCGTTCGCCGGTGAATTTGCCGGCGATCGGGCCGCTCAACACCTTGGAGGCGGCCACGCGTTCTTCTTTGATCGCGCTAATGCAACGCGCAAACACGGCTTCAGCCACGGTGGGCGCGGGCACTCCCATGTCCAGCGCGTTGGTGGAGGTCCATTTGCCGGTGCCCTTCTGGCCAGCGGTATCCAGCACGATCTCCACAAACGGCTTGCCGGTGGACGGATCTTTCTGCCCCAGCACGTCGGCCGTGATCTCAATCAGAAAGGAATCAAGCACGCCCTGATTCCACTGCTGGAAAACCTGGCCGCATTCGGGCGACGTCAGTCCCAGGAGATTGCCGAGCAGCGCATAGGCCTCGCAGATCATCTGCATGTCGCCGTACTCAATGCCGTTGTGCACCATCTTGACGTAGTGACCCGCGCCGTTAGGGCCAATATAGGTGGAGCAAGGCACTCCGCCGACAATGGGCTTACCCGGCGTGGCGCCCATCAACGGCTTGCCCGTGACGGCGTCCACTCTGGCTGCCACCGCATTCCAGATCGGCTCAATCTCGTCATAGGCCGCGCGATCGCCACCCGGCATCAGAGCCGGACCGAAACGCGCCCCCTCTTCACCGCCGCTCACGCCGGAGCCGATAAAGCGCAGGCCCTTGGCAGCGAGGTCTTTCTCGCGGCGAATCGTGTCGGTCCACAACGCGTTGCCGCCATCAATGACGATGTCGTCGTTCTCCAGCAGCGGAATCAGAGAGTTGATCACGGCGTCAGTCGGCCCACCGGCCTTGACTAGAATGATCATGCGGCGGGGCTTCGCCAGTGACTTGACGAACTCCTCCAGCGTGCGGGCGCCGATCAGGCCGCCGGGCGTGGAAGGATTCTCGCGAACGAATTTATCCATGGTCTCAGTGGTCCGGTTGTAGACCGAGATCTGAAAGCCGTGATCGGCGATATTCAGTGCCAGGTTCTGGCCCATAACGGCCAAGCCAATGAGTCCGATGTCAGAATGAGGTTTTGCCATGAGCTCTACCATTGTAACTTCGGGCCGGGCGCCGCGAATTGGCGTCGCCGGCTTCCTGCACGAGTCCAATTCTTTCCTGTCGGCCCTCACACCCTACGAGGCGTTCGAGTCTACATCGCTGACGCGAGGCGCGGCGATGTTGGACCGGTGGCTCGGCGCGGCTCATGAGCTAGGCGGGATGCTCACCGCGTTGCAAGCTGAAACGGGCTGCGAAGCGGTTCCGCTTTATGCCACGTTCGCGGTACCGAGCGGAACCATCGAGCGCGCGGCGTTTGAGAGAATCGCTGCCGGCTTGATGACATCACTGACCGCCGCCGGTCACCTTGACGGTCTACTGGTTGCTTTGCATGGAGCCACCGTCGCCGAGGGCTTTCCCGATGCCGACGGCGAAATCCTGGCTCGGCTCCGCGCTCGCCTCGGCAAGGAGTTTCCTGTCGTCGTCACCTTCGACCTCCATGCCAACCTCTCGACACGGATGGTGGACCTGTCAACGGCTCTCATCGGCTATCGCACCAACCCGCATCTGGACCAACGCGAGCGCGGCGCCGAGGCGGCGCACTTGTTGTGCCGGATCCTGCGGGGCGAAATTCACCCGGTGCAGGCCTGCGAACATCCGCCCCTGCTGATTGCCAATTCCCGCCAGCACACCGCCACCGCACCGGCCGCCGGACTGTACGCCGACCTGGAACAAGTGCTCCAGTGGCGGGGAATTCTGACGGCCAGCATTGCCATGGGCTTCCCGCACTCGGACGTCCAAGAAGTGGGCGCATCATTCCTGGCCGTATCCGATGGTGACGTGGCGTTGGCGCGGCGAGCCGCACAATGGATGGCCGGGCGCGCGTGGAACCGGCGCCGGGAGTTCTTGAGTGCTCTGGATTCACCGGAGGAGGCTGTGCGTCATGCGCAGGCCGGCCCAGGCTTTCCGGTGGTCTTGCTGGACACCGGCGACAACGTAGGCGGAGGGAGTGCCGGCAACTCAACAGAGTTGTTTCAGCAGGCGCGGTGGCAAGGCGTGACCAAGGCTCTCATCGTGCTGCACGCGCCGGACGGTGTTGGCGTATGTTTGCAGTCCGGAGTCCGCCAGCCGGTTGAGTTCATGGTGGGTCAGCCACCGGTTCAAATCAAAGGACGAGTTCGACTGATATCCGACGGGCTGTTTGAGGAAACGGCGGTTCGGCACGGCGGCTGGACTCATAACGATCAGGGCATCACGGCAGTAGTAGAAACAGACGATGGCCATACCGTTGTGCTCACGACGCGCCGCATGGCCCCGTTCAGCCTCGAGCAATTGTTGAGCCTGGGTATCCACCCGGAGCGCCACCGTATCCTCATCGTCAAAGGTGTGGTGGCGCCTAGGGCGGCGTATGAACCCGTAGCCGCGCGCTTCATCCTGGCAGGTACGCAGGGCGAGACGGCGGACGACCCACGCCGGCTGCCATATCGCCATCGTCGCGTGCCGCTGTTTCCGCTGGAGGAAGACGATTTAGTGTTTGGCGGGATCCAAAACTGAGCCGGCAAGCTCACCGAGAATCGCCAGCGCGGCGCGAGCCGTTTTTCCGTCCGGATCATACTCGGGCCGGTAATTGGTCAGACTCACCGCGGCCAGCGGCAGCTCCTTGGCCACGCTCCGCACTGTGGCGCAGGTTTGTTCCAGCGTCCATCCGCCCGGCCCACGAAAATTCACGCCTGGAGATTCGGTGGGGTCAAGCACATCCAAATCGATGTGAAGATAGACCGCCTCAACCTCCGTGGGCGGTTGATCGGATATCGCCGAAGCGGCCAGTCTCTCCCGTTCACCCGGCTCCACATCGCGAATCCCCAGCAGGCACACCTTGTCTTCGGCCACCGGGCGTCCGAAGCCGATCCGTCCACGCAGATCTTCATGACATTGGCCCACGGCCATCGCCAGCGCCATCCCGTCAATAAAGCCGCTCTTGCTGGTGGCCGGCGTATGAAAATCCGGGTGAGCATCGAGCCACACAATGCCCGTATCGTCGGGTTCCAAGCCCGCCAAAGTCGCGACACAGGTGTTGCAATTGCCGGCCAGCACCACGGGCAGCATCTCCTGCTCACGCGCTTGCCTGACAGCCTTGCGAATCTGCCGGCCAATGTCTACCACCGCGTCGATGTCACTGCACTCGGCATCGCGCAATCGCACATGCTCCACGGCCGCAGGGCGGCCGCGATAGGCCAACGCGCGGTCCGCTCCCAGTTCCAGCAACCGGTTCGGCCCGGCGCCGACGGCGGAATTCTCGAGGCCCATATGAAATGGAACGATGATCAGCGCAACCGGTTTGGCCATAACTCTTTTTATTCTAAAGCCGGCCCGCTCTGTCGCGACGATATGACCTGTGACCGGTCACAACATCCGCCAGAAGTTCCACCAGAGCCGGCTCGGAATGGCCATCGTCAAAAAGCTGGCATCGGGGGATCGCCAATTGGCCGCCTAGTCGATTTGGCTCAGCGGGAAGTTGTGGCGTGAGATCTCCTGGTAAAATGAAGCAGGCGAGGTGTCGTAGGCCATGGACGTGATTCTCCAAAAGGACGTCGAGCATTTGGGCCGGTCCGGTGAGGTGGTCAAGGTAGATGACGATTTGGCTCGCACGTATCTTCTCCCTTCGCGCCTTGCCGTTCCAGCCGATGTGACCTCGGCGTTTTTGCGCAACCTTTCCGGCCCGATTCCGGGACGGCAGCACCGCGACGGCCTCGATTCTGACGCAAGGCTAGAGATCAATTCTTTTCGCGAACTTCTGCGCCGGGCAACCGTGGTCTTCGGTGACTCTAAAGCGGCCGAGGAGTGGATGCATGAAGAGATCCCTTCGCTCGGCGGCCGCCAGCCGATTGACATGATTCGTGGCTCTGAACAAGAGCAAGAACGTGTGTATACGATTCTGGGCCGGATCGAGGCCGGAATTTTTTAAATTGTGATCGTAGGCTTTCGCCTTTGCAGTGCGCGCTATCCGGCTTCGAGCGGTGAAGGAGCCAAGCGTTTCGGCGGGCGGTGGAACCGGCCCGGCACTGCCAGGATTTACGCAGCCGAGAGTCGCGCGCTCTGCATCCTCGAGCGCCTCGTTCACCTCGTCCGGTTGCCCAAGGATGAGGTGTTCACCAGAATCGTGATTCCAGAGACGGTGTCGACGTGCCAGATTGAAGTTCAAGATCTCTTCAATGGATGGGATGATCCGGTTGAAAGCGCGGTCGCTCAAGCGGCTGCTGAAGACACTATGCTCAGTCATGACGCAGCCGTTCTGTTAGTCCCAAGCGTCGTCGTACGTAACGAGCACTGCATCGTGATCGATCCGGCCCACCGTGATTTCGCCCGGATTGAGTTCGGAGCGGCTGCGCCGTTTATCTACGATGGCCGGCTGATCCGTCAACGGGAATAGCCTCGCCGGAGCGGTTAGAATGAGTTCCTCGCTGCCTTGCCCGATTACAGGGCTGCGTGGTTCGGCTAACCCGCCGTTTCGATTAGTTAAGTTAGCGAGGTTGAGGTAACCTCGCCATCAGCCCGTTGTGCCGTATCGCTTGCCCCATTTTCAAGACCCGATCGTGTCTTCGGCGATCTCCAGATCGTAGTTCACTTGAAGATTCATCCAGAACTGCGCCGATGTTCCGAAATATCGGGACAAACGTAGTGAGGTGTCGGCCGTGATGGCGCGCCGGCCACGCACGATATCGCTGACACGTGTCGCTGGCACGTGCAGTTTTAAATCGAGCTTGTTGGCGCTAATCCCCAGCGGCTTCAGAAAGTCTTCCGCCAGCGTTACCCCCGGGTGTATGGGCGGCATCGTCTTCGTCTTTCCCGATGGCATGGAATGTTCTCGTTTCAATTCAATGGTAATCGACAGTTTCGATGTCGTAGGCATCGGCATCGATCCAACGAAAGCAGATTCGCCATTGGTCATTGACCCGAATACTGTACTGGCCGGCTACGTGTGGCCGTCAAAGCCACACCTTGTAACCTTCGGCTGAACTCACGCCGGAATACAGCTGGGGTGTCATGGTCCCGGAAAGTGCGCAGCACGGTCCCATCTTACCTTTCTGCCCCACCTTTTTCGCGAACACAGTCACCGGCGATCCTCGCTCCTCCCGCTACAATATGATCTGTGACCGGTCACGACATCCGCCAGAAGTTCCTTGATTTTTTTGCTGCCCGTGGACACCGCATCGTGCGATCTTCTTCCCTGGTCCCCGCCAACGATCCCACGCTGCTCTTCACCAACGCCGGGATGAACCAGTTCAAGGACATCTTCCTCGGCCAGGAAAAGCGCGACTACAACCGCGCCACTACGTCGCAGAAGTGCGTGCGGGCCGGCGGCAAGCACAACGACCTGGAAAACGTCGGCTTCACGCGACGCCACCACACTTTCTTCGAGATGCTGGGCAACTTCTCCTTCGGCAATTATTTCAAAGCCGAAGCCATCGAGTTTGCGTGGGACCTGCTGACCAAAGACTACGGCATGCCCAAGGAGCGACTCTACATCACGGTCTTCCGGGAAGACGATGAGGCCGAAGAGTTGTGGCAGAAGGTGGCCGGCGTGCCCAAGTCACGCATCTTCCGGCTAGACGAGAAAGATAATTTCTGGCAGATGGGCGACACCGGACCCTGTGGTCCTTGTTCGGAAATCCACTACGACCTCGGCCCCCACGCCGCCGAGCCTGGCCGCGAAGGCGAAGAGTTTCCGCTCGACGGCGGCGGCCGTTTTGTCGAGATCTGGAACCTGGTCTTCATGCAGTTTGACCGCGCGTCCAACGGCATCATGTCGCGCCTGCCCAAGCCGTCGATCGACACCGGCATGGGGCTGGAACGGGTAGCCGCGATCCTGCAAGGCAAGCTCACCAACTACGAGTGCGATCTGCTGGCGCCTATTGTCGCCCGCGCCGGCGAACTCCTCCAAGTCACGCTTGGCGAAGACCCGAGGAAAGATGCCGCGCTCCGCATTTCGGCCGACCACGCCCGCGCCGCTACGTTCCTGATTCACGATGGTGTGGTTCCCGCCAACGAAGGGCGCGGCTTCGTGTTGCGCAAGATCATGCGACGGGCCATGCGTCATGCACGCCGCTCCGGCCAAACCGATCCATATCTCTATCAGCTCACCGGCTTCGTGGCCGAATGGATGAAGCCGGCCTATCCGGAACTGCTCGAGTCAGTCCAGAGGGTGGCGCGCATAGTCAAGGACGAAGAGCACCGCTACGCCACCACGTTCCAGGTGGCCGAAAAGGTGTTTCAGGACGAAGTGAAGTCCGCGCAAAACGGGGTGATCCCCGGCAGCGCCGCCTTCAAGATGTACGATACCTACGGGTTGGCGCTGGACGAGATGGAAGAGATGGCGCGCGAGTTCGGACTTGCCATCGACCAGAAGGGTTTCGACACCGAGATGGACAGCCAGCGCACTCGCGCGCGCGCCTCCTGGAAAGGCGCCGAAAAAGCCCAGATCGATCCCATCTATCAGCAGGTGTTGGCCAAGGGCAAGACCAAGTTTCTCGGCTACTCGGAAACCGGAGCCGACGCGCAAGTCGTTGCCTTCCTCGAAGCCAAGAACGAATTGGTGCTCAACCAAACACCGTTTTACGCCGAGACGGGCGGCCAGGTCGGAGACCGCGGCGCCATCTGGTCCGGCGACACCAAGATCGCCGAGGTACTCGATACATATCATCCCGTCCCCGGCCTGTCGGTTCACAAGATCACGCCATTGGCGGCGATCACCGCTGACATGCCGGTGCGCGCCGAAATCGACACGGCGCTGCGAGGCGCTACCCAGCGCAATCACACGGCCACGCATCTACTCCACGCCGCCTTGCGCAAGGTGCTCGGCATCCACGTCAAGCAGGCCGGTAGCGTTGTTGACCCGGGCCGACTGCGCTTTGACTTCACCCACTACACCAGCGTCGACCCGGATGAGCTTGTCGAAATTGAACGCCTGGCCAACGAGAGCATTCTCGGCAACGTGCCCGTCGTAACCGACGTGATGGATCTGGATCGCGCTGTCTCGACTGGAGCGATGGCGTTGTTCGGCGAGAAATACGCCGACAAAGTCCGCGTCGTCTCGGTTACCGATTTCAGCAAGGAACTCTGCGGCGGCACCCACGTCGCGCGCACTGGCGACATCGGCCTGTGCAAGGTGGTCTATGAAGGTTCTATCTCGGCCGGCGTGCGCCGCATTGAAGCGATTACCGGCGAGGGCTCTTTGCGCCGGCTCCAGGAAGCCCAGGGTTCACTCGGCCGAATGGCGCAGCTGATGAAGACCAGCGAGCCGGAGCTGTTTGAACAGCTCGAGCGCCTGCTCTCCCAGCAACGCACGCTGGAGAAACAAGTGGAGCAGATGAAGGATAAGCTGGCCCAGGCGCAGCTTGGGGATCTCGAGGGTCTGGCCCACACTTTCAAGGACGTCCGCATTTTGTCGGCGAGGGTTGACTCGCTCGATCGCGGCCAGATGCGCAGCATCGCCGATGCTCTCCGTAACAAGTGGAAGTCTGGCGTCGTCGTGCTCGGTTCGGCCCAGGATGACAACGTGGCGATTGTCGCTGCCGTCAGCCGGGATCTCACCGGTAAGGTGCACGCGGGCAAACTTGCCGGAGCCGTGGCGCAAGCGGTAGGCGGCAAGGGTGGCGGCCGTCCGGATATGGCCGAGGCCGGTGGCAAGGACGCCTCGGCGCTCGATGCCGCGCTCGCGGCCATTTACGCTTCGGTGGAGTCCATGCTTTGAGCCTCTCGTCAGCCACGACGGACGTAGCAGTGATTGGAGCCGGACCCACCGGGCTGGCCTGCAGCATCGAACTCCGGCGGCGCGGTATTGACTCCGTTCTCTTCGACAAGGGCTGTGTAGTGAATTCGCTCTATCACTACCCGACCAACATGGTCTTCTTCACCACTCCGGAGCTGCTGGAGATCGGCGACATTCCCATGACGTCAATGGGCGAGAAGCCTGTTCGGGTTGAAGCGCTTAAATATTATCGACGCGTGGCCGATCACTACCGCCTCAACATCCGCCAATATGAGAAAGTAGACCGCGTCAGCGGTTGCGACGGCGCGTTCACAGTTGAATCCACCGATCGCGGCGGCGCACCATGCCTGACCCAAGCTCGTAAGGTGATTCTGGCGACGGGCTACTATGATCGCCCTATTTTTCTAGATGTCCCCGGCGAAGAGCTACCCAAGGTCATTCACTATTACAAAGAGCCGCATCCTTATTACAACCACGACGTGCTCGTGGTGGGCGGTAAGAACTCGGCCGCCATTGCGGCTCTGGAGTTGTGGTGGTCCGGCGCGCGTGTCACGCTCGTCCATCGCCGGCCTTCGCTGCACGACAACATTAAGTATTGGATTCGCCCGAATATAGACAACCGCATTAAGAACGGGGAGATTACGGGCTACTTTGAATCATCGGTTAGGGAAATTCGCCCATCCGAGGTAGTACTCACCACCCCCACCGGCCAAGTCACCATCGCCAATGATTTCGTCTTCGCCATGACCGGCTACCGCCCTGATACCGAGTTCCTGGCCGCGCACGGCATCACGTTCGATTCTGAGACACGCCGTCCCTACACCAACCCAGCTACGCTGGAGAGCGCCCGTCCGGGCCTCTACCTGGCCGGAGTG
>JAYTKJ010000620.1:0-2977 GCA_043730365.1 Acidobacteriota bacterium
GCGCAGTCTCTACCAACCGTGCCGGACTCCAGCATCGCGCCCGTTTTGAAGATTCTCAAGGGTGAGCTGATCGAGTGGAACGTGCGCGGGCTCTCTGGAGACCTGCTGATGGAAGTGACCGAGGGTCCTCGGCGCTGGCGCTGTCAAGTGACCGCCGATACCTTCCTCAGCCGATCGTCAATCCGCATTCATCCCGCCGGCGTGCGAGCCGGAGATACGCTGGAGATCGTGGCCGAAGGGCGGCCAGCCGAGTGTCTGGCGCGCACCATCTACATCACGGCGCCCGATCCGCGGCGCCTGCGCGCGCGTCAGCCTTGGGTGGCGGTTTCGAACATGCTCGAAGGCTTGGCTCCGCGCGGACTACTCACCTTCACCGGTATCGTAAACCGTGTGGAGGGCAACCGGCTATATCTGCAGACGCGAAAGTTTGGCGCCAAATCGTTCATCCTCCATGAGGACGCCGTGTTTTCCAACCGCGGCCGGAGCGTCGAGGCCGCCGCATTGGGCGCGCAGACTCGAGTCTTCGTGCGGGCCAATCGCACTTATGACGGCGATCTGGAGGTCTATCACGTTGTATGGGGCGACATCCTGCTCACGCGTGACGGGCACTGACTCCGAGCGTTACACTGAACGTTACCCATGCGTCCAGTCAACCTGCTTGTCCTCTCCAATCCGGCCGCCGGCTTTCTTCGTCTACTTGATGAATTGCCCAAGGAAACCAACCTGGTCGTAGGCAACCAGATTGAGATGTTCGAAGGCCACGCCGCCAAGGCCGAAGTGCTGGTCAACTGCATGACGCCGCTCCCCTTCTTCCGGGAAGTTTTCATGAAGTCGCCGAACTTGAAGTGGGTCCACTCGATGTCGGTGGGCGTGGAGAATTCGTTGTTCCCCGAACTGGTGGCCAGCCCAACACCACTGACGAACGCGCGCGGCGTCTACAGCCGGTCACTCGCTGAGTTTGTCATTGCGGGCGCACTGTTCTTCAACAAGAAAATCGACGAAATGCGACGCCAGCAGCAGGAGGGGCGCTGGGTCAACATGGATGTGGATGAACTCTATGGTAAGACCATGGGCATCGTCAGCTACGGCAACATCGGCGAGCATTGTGCTGAACTGGCGCGCGCCTTTGGTATGAAGATTCTGGCCATGCGGCGCAGGCCTGAATTGTCGGCGAGCGACAAGAGGGTGGACAAGGTCTACGGTCACGATGGGCTCAAGGAAATGATGTCGCTGAGCGACTTCGTAGTGGTTTGTTCGCCGATCACGCCCGAGACCCGGGGCCTGATCGGAGCCGCCGAGATCGCCGCTATGAAGCCGTCGGCCATCATCATGAATGTCGGACGTGGCGCGGTGATCGTGGAGCCGGCCCTACTTGCCGCGCTGCGGGAGCAGCGCATTCGCGGCGCCGCGCTTGACGTCTTTGAGACTGAGCCGCTACCGGCGGGCCATGAATTCTACCGGCTCGACAACGTGCTATTGTCGCCGCATAGCGCGGACCACACGCCGGGCTGGACGGAGCAATCCATGCGTCTGTTCATCCGCAATTTTCAACGCTACGCCGACGGAGCGGCGCTGGAGAATCTGGTGGACAAGCAGGCTGGATATTAAGGCCAGACCGGAGATCCTCCTTTAGTAACCACGGCACGGGCCCTTGGGGAAAACGCAGTTGTAAGCTGGGCAGCGACAAATCAGCCCGGCTCTGCCTACCCGTTCGACGTATCGAAGAACAGCGAGGCGATGACCCCAAACCTGTTATCGTACAGAGCACGCCCATGCCTACGATTCCCGCTTCACCAGTCGGCCCCGGCGCCGCCGACTACAACGACATCCTCTACCCCACTTATCTCGCCAGTCAATGCTCTCCAGACCGATTCGCGGTCATGGCGCGGATGAAGGGCCTCGAGACCGCGCCGCCAGATCGCTGCCGTATGCTCGAATTGGGCTGCGGCGACGGCGCCAGTCTGATCGCCTTTGGCTACGCGTTGCCTGACAGCGAGTTTGTGGGAGTGGACCTGGCCGCGCGGCCCATCGAGATTGGCAACGCGCGCATCGCCTCGCTCGGTCTGAAAAACGTCACGCTGCATTGCGCGGACGTCATGCAGGTCAACGACTCTATCGGCATGTTCGACTTCATCCTCGCCCACGGATTATTCTCCTGGGTGCCGGAGCCGGTGCGCGAGCGCGTGCTCGAGATTTGCGGGGCACTCATCAATCCAAAGGGCGTGGCTTACCTGAGTTACAACGCCTACCCCGGCAGCTACCAGCGCGACATGCTGCGCGCGATGCTCCAGATGCATACGCGCCATCTCACCGATCCATCCGCGAAGATCCGCCAGTCGCTCGGCCTGATTGACTTCATCCGCTCGGCCCCGTTTCGCGGCAGCCCCTATCACCAGTTCATCGAAGGTTTCCACGAAACCCGGGGCAATCCCGAAGTCCTGCTCTATGACGAGCTCGGCAGCATCAACCAGCCGTTCTTCTTTCACGAGTTTGCTCAGATGGCGGCGCGGCACGGACTTGAGTACCTCAACGAAGCGGACTTCGATCCAACCCTCGCCGCCTTGCCCGCCAAGGCTCGGAAGACTCTTGATGGGCTGGGTAACAATCCCGTCGCGTTCGAGCAGTACCTCGATTTTCTGACTGGCCGCGCCTTCCGCCAGACGATGCTCTGCCGCCACGGCGTCGAACTTGACCGGCGGCGCCGGTGGGAGCCGCTCGCCGGACTGTACTTCGCTTCGCCCATCGAAAGGGAGGAGTTGAAAGAATCCGATGCTCATGAGGGGAGGCGCTATCTGGGCATGCGTGGGCGGTCTGCGCTGGTGGGAGACCCGATCGTGCAAAAGGCGCTGGAGCATCTCGGCGCGGCCTGGCCCGCGAGCGTTTCCTTTCACGATCTGGCCGCGGCCGGAGGCGCTGTCGACGAAGCAGGGCTCGAAGTCCTGGGGCAGAACCTCCTCCAATTGACCGAAGCCAATTT
>JAYTKJ010000621.1:0-10242 GCA_043730365.1 Acidobacteriota bacterium
GCGCCCGTTCCGTTACCGCCGCGTTCCGGCTCCTCTTTTCGCCGCCTGGGCCGTCGCCGATTCAGTAGTTTGAATCGACCACCCGCTAATCAATTACAGTCACAGTCTGTGGGCATTTCCACCTCGGCGTGCCCTGCTCACCCAATCGTCACCTCGGTAGGTGCGAGGTAGAGCCGGATTGCCTCCTCGATGTTGGCTCGTGCTTCGTCTTCAGTGACGCCCGCCGAGGCACATCCGGCCAACTACGGGCACATTGCGGAGTAGCAATTGGCCTCCGGATCGAACTCCAGCACGATGCGAAACGTCATGCCCTCATTACGCCCGCCGATCTTCATATCCAATTTATGGTCAACGGCCGATTGCCACCTGTTTGCCATCCGCCACCGTCTCGTCTGGATGACTCACGACAAACTCTCCCTGCTTGAGCCCGCCGGTGATTTCGGCGGCGAGCGCCGTGCGGTGTCCCAACTCAACAGGGCGACGCCGGGCCACGCCGCCCTCCACCGCAAACACGGCCCAGCGGTCCTGGTAGCGGAACAGCGCGTTGGCGGGAATCTGGAGGACGCTCGAGGACTCCCACAGCACGAAGGCCGCTTCCACGCGATACCCATCGCCTAGCTGTTTCCATTCGGTCTCGGGCGAAATCAGATCGGCCACCACCCGCACCCGCTGCTCCTCCACGCCGAGTGCCGAAACTTTGGTGAAGCCGCCGGGTTCGATAACGCGCACGCGCGCCTCTAGCGGCGCTTCCCCGCCCCACCGGGTCAGGATCACCCGCGTACCCGGCTGCACTTTGACAGCGTCCGCCGACAGTAACTCCACCACCACTTCGAGAGCGTTGGCGTTGCCCACTTCGAGCAGCGGCTCACCCGGCGTAACCGGGCCTTCGCTTTCGCGGACCACGCGGATGACACGGCCGCCGGCCGGCGCGATAACGGGAATCCGTTCGCCCGTCCCTGAGCCCGTCACGGTTTGGCGCAACGCGCTGCGCGCGGCGGTGACTTCGGCTCGCGCGCTTTCGACCTCGGCGCGCGACGTCACAATGGCGCGGTCCGCGGCGGAGATCGAGGCTTCGACGCGGCGCAGTTCGGCTTGATCGCGCTCCAGCTTTTCCGCCGCCACGTCACCGGACTTGCGCAGCGTCTCGTCGCGATCACGCTGGCGGCGCCAATAGTCAAGATCGGCCCGTGCGACTTTGGCCTGCTCCTCAAGGCCGCGCACCCGCGCTTCGGCCACCACCAAGCCCGCTTCGGCGGTCTTCACACGGGCATCGCCTTGATCCCGCATGCGGGCGTCGAGGATCACCGGAGCCGGCGGTTCAAGAGCAGTGATCAACTGACCGGCGCGCACCACATCTCCGGCCTTCCAGGCGAGCCGCGGCGTGTAGCCGGCCACGGGGGAGGAGATGACGTAGCGCGAGCGGAGGCGGGTTTTGCCTTCTTCTTCCACGGTCACCCGCAACGGCCCCATGGTGGCTTGCCCGGCTTCCACCGCCACCGGCTGAGGCCGGAAGCCCAGGAAGATACCCACCGCCGCCAGACCGGCCAAAACCATAATCCAAAGCCAACGTTTCAAACAATTACTCCCTTGCCTTGAGAACTTCCACCAGATCGAGATGTTTGATCTGACGGGCGACGGTGAGCGCCGACAGGATCGTGGAAAGAACCACCACCAGGGCCGCAAACGCATAGGAGGAGGGTTCCAGCACCAGGGGGACGCGGAACAGCTCGGTTTGCGTGCCCTGCGCCATGATCCAGGCCAGTGACTTGCCGAAGACGAGGCCGAAGGGGATAGCCACCAATACCAGAATCGCAATTTCGCCCAGCAGGATGTAGGACACCTCCCCTCGTGTGTATCCCAGCACGCGCAAACTGGCCAACTCGCGGCTCCGCTCGCTCATGGCGATGCGCACCGTGTTGTAGACGACGCCGATGGCGATAGTGGATGCCAGGATCGTGTTGATAAAGGCGAAGGTGAGCATCTGCTTGGCCAGCGTTTCGTAGAACGCGTTCAGCATCCGGATACGCGCGGTGGTACCGGCCACGGCGGGCATCGCCTGCAGGCGTTTGAAGATCGCCTCACTCTGGTTCATGTCGGCCGCCAGATAGGCGCCCGTGACGGAGTCACCCTCGCGCAGGAAGTGGTTGAGCGAGTCCCGGCGCATGTAGGCGGAAACTCCGATATACTCGCTAACGACGCCAGCCACCGGGATCTGCCTGACGGCTCGCGAGCCCTCCAGTAACTCAACCGTGAGTAGCTGGCCGGGCCGGATCGCCAACATCTTGGCCAGATGATCGGTGAGCAGGATGCCATCCTCGGGTAACGTGACCGGGTGCATATTGGTGTCCATGAGGCGGCGCAACTTGCCCTCCGGCTCCATACCTTGCAACGCCGCGCGGTAAGTGCGCTGTTCAAAGCGAAGGCGGGCCGGAGCCGACCGGGTAGGTTCGGCGTAAGTCACTCCCGGCAAACCTCGCAGCGAATAGAGCGCGCGGCTGGACAACGGGCCAATGAAAGTAATAGTCAGATCGTCCGTCTGGGCGCGCCGCAGTTGGGCAAGCACCATGAAGTCAACGGCATCACCCCAGAAATTTCCTAACACGAGAATGGCGGCCGACATCGCTACGCCGACGATCGACAGCAGAGACTTGACCGGGCGCCGCTCGATGTTACGAAAAATCATGCGCGTGGGCTGCGAAAACCAGCGCCCCAACCCGATACGCTCAAACAGAGACAGCCGATAGTTGCCCGGCGGAGCCGGCTGCATCGCGATCGCCGGCGCTTCCCCAGCCGCGCGAAAGACGGCGAACAATGTACCCACACCAGCCGCACCCAGGCTCACCATCGCGGCGATTATCATCACACGAGGGCTGATTCCAAATTCGAGATACGGGAAACGGTACACGTCCATGTAGAGATTCGAGAGGCCACGCCCTAGCCACGCCCCGCCCACCAGGCCAACCGCTAAGCCTATCGCGACGATCACGCCAGCAAACTTGAGGTAGTGAACCACCATATCCCCTGTCGAATACCCGAAGGCTTTCAGAATCGCGATCTGCCCGCGCTGGGTGGCCATCAAACGCCCGATCACCACATTGAGAAGGAAGGCCGCCACCGACAGGAAGATTGCCGGAAACAACGTGGCCATGGTGCCGAGTTGCTTGAACTCTTCGCTCAAATAGCGATGCGAAACTTGATCGCGCCGGCCGTGCGCGCCGAGCCCGCCGTAGGTGCGCAGAACCGAGTCCAGTGCCGCCACCGCGTCTTCGACTCGCGTACCCGGCGCCAGCGACGCGGCCACCTGATTGAAAGCGCCCGTCATGTTATAGGCGGCCTCCAGTTGCGAGCGATGAATCCAAACCACGCAGTACGTCTTGAAATCCGGTACGATAGACCCCGGCGCAAGTTGGTAGATGAATTCCGGTGTGGAAACGATACCGACAATCTCCAGTTGCCGCATGCGTCCGGCCACGGTCACACCCAACGTGAAGCCAGGCTTAAGCCGATGCGCGGCGGCAAAACCGTCGCTAATAACGGCTTCGCGGTCATGCCCTGCCTCGGGCAGACGGCCGGCACGGAGGTGAAGGAGGTTGAAGACCGGCTCTCGTTCAGGCAGCGAGATGATCAGCCCCGAGACCGGCTGGTCATAACTCTTCATCTCGATGTTGGCCGGGGCGGCCACGCGCGACTCCACCGCAGTCACGCCCGGTATCGCGGCGACGCTTTCCAGTACCGATTGCGGTGCACGCTTGAGACCAGAGAAGAGGTCGGGAAAACGGAATTCGCGGTAGAGCCGGGCCTGTGTGCCAGTCAGGGATTGCAGCGTCGAGGCGGCCATCACATAGGTGGCAATGCCGGCGCCCAAAACAAAGGCGATGGCGGCCACTTGGCCCCTGACGGCCCATAAGTCGCGGAATAACTTGCGGTCCAAGGCGCGCATGGCTCTCTCCCATTGTCGCGCAGGCAAGCTAAACTGACGGAGTGAATCTCCGCTACTGCCTGCCTCTGCTTTCCGCAACGTTGGTTTTGGCGCAACCACGCTTTGAAGTCCGTCTACCCACGGGCCAGAGCGCGCCCACGCTTGACGGACGCCTGCTGCTCCTCCTGTCCAATGACGAAAAAGCCGAGCCCCGCTTCCAGATCAGCGACGGCCCGGAGACGCAGATGGTCTTCGGCGTAGACGTGGAAACCTGGCAGCCGGGAACGGTGCGGGTGGTGGACCGCTCGGCGTTCGGGAATCCAGTGCAATCCCTGGCGAGCGTCAAACCTCGCGAGTATTTTGTGCAGGCACTGCTCCACCGCTACGAGACTTTTCGACGCGCCGACGGGCACGTGGTGAAGCTGCCGATGGATCGCGGCGAAGGACAGCAGTGGAGCAAGGCGCCGGGCAATCTCTACAGCAAGCCCGTGAAGATGAGAGTCACGGCGGAAACGGATGCGCGCCTCGTGCTGGATCAGGAGATCCCGGCCATCAAGCCGCCGGTGGACACCAAGTACATTCGCCACGTGAAGATTCAGAGCGAGCGTCTGACGAAGTTCTGGGGGCGGCCCATGCACCTGGGCGCGAATATCCTGGTACCCGAAGGCTTTGACGAGCACCCGGATGCGCGCTACCCGATCATGATTTTCCACGGCCACTTTCCGGCCGACTTCGAGGGCTTCCGCCCCGAGCCGCCGGACCCCAACTTAAAGCCGGATTATTCGGAGCGCTTCCACCTTAGCGGCTACAATCGCATCCAGCAGCAAGAGGCGCACGCTTTCTACAAGCAGTGGACCAGCCCTGGGTTCCCGCGCTTTCTGGTCGTCGAAATCCAGCACGCCAATCCCTACTACGACGACTCCTATGCCGTGAACTCAGCCAACCTGGGTCCCTACGGCGACGCGATCATGTATGAACTGCTACCGGTCCTTGAGCAGAAGTTCCGCTCGATCGGCAAAGGCTGGGCGCGCTTCACTTATGGCGGATCGACGGGCGGCTGGGAAGCGCTGGCCGTCCAAATTTTCTATCCGGACGAATTCAACGGAAGCTTTGCGGCTTGTCCGGACCCGATCGACTTTCGCCAGTACACGGTGGTGGATATCTACAAAGACAAGAACGCCTACTTCGTCGAAGGACCGCACGCGCGCGTGCCCCGCCCTGCCAAACGCAACTACCTGGGACATGTCAGCGTCACTCAACAAGGCGCCAACTGGTATGAGCTGGCGTTGGGCGCCAAATCACGTTCGGGCCAGCAATGGGATATCTGGGAAGCGGTATACTCGCCCGTCGGCGACGACGGTTATCCCAAGCGGATCTTCGACAAGCTGACCGGAGAGATCGATCCGCAAGTGGCGGCCTATTGGCGCGAACATTTCGACCTACGCCATATCCTCGAACGCGACTGGGCCACCCTAGGCCCAAAGCTAAAAGGCAAAATCCATATTTACTGCGGCGACATGGACAACTACTATCTGAACAATGCCGTATATCTGACCGAGGACTTCCTCAAGAAGACGCGCGATCCGTACTACGACGGCGAGGTGAGGTATGGTGACCGGGCCGAGCACTGCTGGAACGGAGACCCGGACAACCCCAACGCCATCTCCCGGCTGCGCTACAACACACTTTACCTGCCGAAAATCCTGAAGCGCATTGAGCAGACGGCTCCGCCTGGCGCGGATCTCCAGAGCTGGCGCTACTGATCGCGCCAGACTTCGGGGCCGAACGCCTGAGCCGGCACGCCCGGCAGCCAGAGCGAACCGTGGCCATACTCGCACAGAAATTCATCGCCGACGCCTTCGAGGAGCGATGCACCGTGGGTGCCGATCTGCACAGACATCGTCATCCGCGCCAGACAATGCGGACAGCGCAGATGCTGATCGCGCCGGGCCCACCAGATGCCGAGAGCAGCGCACATGCCCGTCAACCAGCACACCAGGAATGGGCCCGTCACGGTGCCAGAGGCCGGGATGGCAAACCCAGCCACGCTGCAACCAAATAGGCCCGCTACCAGCGGCACCGTCTCGGCCAGGAAAAACAACTCCAGGCGCCAGGCGGCGCGGCGGCGGAGGATGCGATAGGCAACTAATGCGACGAGGCCGCCTTCGAGCAGCAGGAAGCCGACCCACAGGCTGTTGAGCACACCGGACTGACTGTGGACAAGCGGGATCACGACATTTGGGCTCACATTGCTGGCCGACGCCGACAGCAAAATCTCGCGTAGTTCTTTGGTCGCTTCCTGCCGAGTAACCCCGGGCTTGAGAACCGCAACCATGGTGGTGTGGAAACCGGCCGGCGTCGCGGGGATCCAAAAGTCGGGGCGCGCTTGCGCAGGCCGAAAGTTTTTCGGCCACACGCCGGCGATGGGGTAGCGTTGCCCCGCTATCTCCACGGTGCGCCCGATCCATTCGGCGCCAAGCTGCTCGGCCACGTAGGCCTGCCCATCCTCAAAGCCCAGTACGCCAAATAGCTCCGGCATCGCGAACGCCACGCGCCGTAGCGAAACCGGCCCGCCGGGAGGTCCGGCTTCCAACTGCCGCCATGAGTAGCCCGTCAGGGTCGAATAACTCTGGCTGCGTTCCTTGATAAGTCTGAATTGCCTGGCAGTGAAGCCGCGGTTCTTGCCGAAAAACGAGTGCTCCGGCACGGCGGTCACCAATCGGTCTCCCGCTGACGCAACCAGCGGCCGCGAGGCGGACCGCAGCAAGGCCACACCCTCACTCCACCACCAACCTACCGCGAGTACGGCCAACGGAAAAGTGAGCGCCACCCAGGGGCTGCGCCAACACCGGCGCCATGCGTCAGCCAACTGCCCGGCCGGCCACCGCGCTGAGAATGCTTCGGCGGCGCCATCCCGCAGATATTGCGTCAAGCGCCGCCGGATCTCGTCCCGTGGATACCCGCGGCTTCCCAGCCAGAGCGCGTAGTCCTCAAGACTATCGGCCCACCTGGCCCGCCAACGCGCGCGCCGACCTGCTTCCGGAACCAGCAGGCTCAGCCAGCCAAGCGCAATGGCGAGAAGGCGGACTAGCACTTACCTACAACAGACGCCTCAAGCCAGGGATTTGTTCCCGCGGCGACGCTGCACCATCCACCAACCCACGGCCACCACGCCGGCGGCAAACACGATTTCAGCCGTCATCACACCCCAATGCGGCACGCCAAAGGTTTTTGCCACCCACGGATCGGTGAAGATCATCTCCCCACCCACCCGGCCCAGGATGGCTGAACCAATGTAGATAATGATCGGGTACTTGTCCATAAGCGTGGACAGGAAGTGGCTGGTAAAGACGACAAAGGGAATGCTCAGCCCGAGCCCGAAAATCAACAAACCAAGATGGCCCTTGGAGGCAGCGGCCACCGCGAGAATGTTATCCACAGACATCGTGATGTCGGCCACAATAATCAACCACATGGCCTGCCACAACGTCTTAGCCTCGCGCCCACCTTCCTCGCCCATGCCGGAATCGGCCAGTAGCTTGACGGCAATCCAGAGGATGGCCAGTCCGCCCGCCAGCTTGAGGAATTGTGTCTGCAGAAGCTGCGCGGCAAAGAACGTCAGCCCGATCCGCAGCACCACCGCAAACGCCGAGCCGATGCCGATCCCCAGACGCCGCTGCTCTGGCGACAAAGAGCGAACCGCCATCGCGATCACCACCGCATTGTCACCGGCAAGCAGGATGTCGATCAGGATGATGGAGAGCGCGTCGAGAAGGAAGCGTGTATTCAGCTCAGGCATGAAGGTGAATTAATGACTATGGTAACGCGGCGATGGCCGAAAGGCCTCGTTACAATCGAAGGGTGATGAGGCGACGCGCGTTCTGTTGGGTAATTCCCATACTCGTGACAGCCGGCTGCGGCAAGCCCGAGCCCGTCAAGCAGTATCGGCTGAAGGGCAAAGTGGTCCGCCTGGTTCCCGAGCATCGGCTCGCCGCCATCCAGCATGAGGAGATCAAGGGCTGGATGGAGGCGATGACGATGGAGTTCCCGGTGCGCGACGGCTCCGAGTTCGCCAAGCTAAAGCCGGGTCTCCAGATCGAGGCTACCGTCAACGTGCAGGACGTCGACTATTGGCTGAGCGATATTCGCGTGCCGGTAGGCGCCGCGGCGCCGTAGGCCAGCGGGTTGCGTCCGGCCGCCGCGCGCTGCACATGCGCGAGCACAACGCGGGACGTAAACCACACGTCAAGGAATCCTTCCCCGGCCAGCGCAAAGACGCGCCGGTGTTCGAGCCAGGTGGCCAGACACGTTCCCGCCAGAAACACCTCTTGGGCTAAGTGCGTGGCTGCCACCCACCAGCCGGGCCTGCGTTGTTGCAGTCGTCTGAGCGTGTTTCCCTGGAACAGCAGGTGCTGCGCTTCCTCTCGGAGGACCCGCTGGCAAATGGCGGTCAACGCCGGGCAGCGCGTCGTCTCCATCAAGGCGCGGTAGTAAGGCACCGCCAGAATCTCGGCCGTCACCAACACCGTGACTTTGCTCTCCAATCCCGCCGAATGACGGATGCGGCGGAACACCGAATGAATCCAATGCTCGCCCAGCAGCGGCGCGCCGGCCAGACGCAGATAGCGAGCCAGCATGGCGCTGTGACGCTGCTCCTCGGCGATGAAAAGCGCGATAGCCTCGGGAAAATCCGGATCGCCGGTGACGCGGCCATGCTCGCGAGCCAGCGCGAGGAAATGCATGCCTGACGCATTCTCTCCCAACTGGAATTGTTGGAGTGACGGGATCAGGATTTCGCGGAGTAGTCTCCCTGGTGGCGCGGCCCGGCTCCAGGGAATTTCGTCAGGTTCAGATTGATTGGATCGGAAGTAGGTAAGCCAACGGCGGGAGTCGGTCATGGACAAACTTTACATCAAAAAGTACATTGCGTCAAGCGAAAACTTGCTCAGCCCGGAGGAGGAGGAGGGCTCGGGCGAATCCGGCTCAACATGCGCAGGTCAACTACCTTCAGCTCGCCAGCCTCTTCGCCGGGCGCCTCTTCGAGTTCGGGCTGAACAGCAATCGCCATCGGCAGGCTGGTGCGGGAGAGTCTAACCATGAGCAAGCGGACCCGCTGCGGAAGATATCCGGGACCAAGGCCCAGGGCCGCGCCCAGATCAAACACCCGCACAGTCTTGCCGTGATAGTTCAGCGTGCCTAGCAAGGCTTCAGCCGAACCCGGCACGGGGAGCACGCCACTAAACGGGATGGACTCAACGGCTTGCGATTCGCGGACGGCAAAACGCAAACCCTGTTTCTCTGCCTCCTGATGAAAGAGGCGGAACGACAACCAACGCATTCCTATATGTTAGAACGTTCGACCAGGCCGGTAGCCGGGGCGCGCTCTCACCCGGAGTTTCTTGGCGGTGTCAGACAGGATCTCGACGTTGATCTTCCGAAACCCTTCGTTCGGATTTGATTGCGGATAGTAGGTGATGGTGTAAGAGTTGCCAAGCGACTCGCGGATATTCTCGAACGCCTCCACCTGCTTCTGCCAGGTCTTGGCGAAATAAACTTGGCCGCCCGTGCGCTGCGAGATGCGGCGGAATACGCTCGCCGAGATCGGGTCCTTGCTCACGTCGCTGGTGGAGATGACGTAGATCGGAATGCCGGCGTCTTCGGCCACCGCGCGCACGTCGTCCGGAGCCACCATGCTGGCGTTGTCGGGGCCGTTGGAGAACACGATTACCACTTTGCGGCCGGGCACTTTGTCGGCGTCGCGCACGGCCAGCAGCAGCGCGTTGTAGAGAGCGGCGTCGTCGCCGGCGACGGCCTTGCGCAGTCCGGAGATGGCCATGTTGCGGTCCTTGGTCAAGTTGGCCGCCCTCGACAGATTGCGGCTGAACGTGTAGACGGCCACCGAATCGGCGCGATCGAGGCCCCGCACGAAATCGGCGATCGCATCAGAGGCATACACAAAGCCGCGATACATGTAGTTGCTGGTGTCAAAGAGCACAAAGACGTTAGTACCGACAAAGGAATCGGTGCGGGGATCGACCGCGTCGGGATTCTCCTGCGTGGGGCCGCCGGCAAGATTGCGAGTGGTGCCATCCTCCATTACCTGCACGGGCGGTTTGTTGCCTTCGCCGAAGGTGTTCATCTTCTGCGCGATGCTGTCTTCGGTAACTTTGAAGTCTTTCGGCTTGAGGCCGGTGATGTATTTGCCTTTGCTGTCGGTGACCGTAAAGCTGAGCACCACCATGTCGACCTTCACTTTGAAGATGGGCGTGTCAGGGTCAGTCGGCGTGGCAGCGGCCGGTTGCGGCTGTTGCGGCGCAGCCGGT
>JAYTKJ010000622.1:0-6197 GCA_043730365.1 Acidobacteriota bacterium
GACGAGTACCCGGCGCCAAAGTCGTCAATCTTCAGGCCGACGCCGAGTTTCTTGAGGCCGCCGCAGACGTTGCCGGCGTCGTCAAAATCCTGGATCAGCACGCTTTCGGTGATCTCGAGTTGCAGGGCGCTGGCCGCGATTCCGCTGTCGGCGATGGCCCGCCCCACTTGGCCCGGCAGGTCCAATTGCCGGAGTTGGTGGACGCTCAGGTTGACGCTGATTTCCAACGGCGGCTGCATCGGATACAGGTCCTGCCACTCCTTGGTCTTGGCGCAGGCCTCACGCAGCACCCACTCGCCCACAGCCACAATCATGCCGGTCTCTTCGGCCAGCGTGATGAAGCGGTCCGGCGCCAGCAACCCCAATTCGGGATGCTCCCAACGGATGAGTGCCTCAAAACCCACCAGACGGCGGGTAGTCATATCAACCTTGGGCTGATAGAAGAGCCGGAACTGGCCGCGCGTCACGGCATGCTTCAAGTCAGACTCCAGCTGCAGGCGTTCGACCGCCATCTGCCGCATGGCAGGCTCAAACACCACCGCCCGGCCTTTACCGAGCGACTTGGCGCGGGACATCGCCGTGTCGGCATCGCGCAGCATCTCGGCCGGCTCGGCGTAGTCACGGCTTGACTCAACGATGCCGATGCTGGCGCCGGTTGACACTTCGCGGCCTTCCACGCGGACCGGCTCACGAAGCACCTCAATCAACCGCGCGGCCACCTGCGTTGCCATGCTTCCAGGCGCGCCGTGCGCCACCAGCACGGCAAATTCGTCACCACCCAACCGCGCCACAAAGTCATCCTTGCGCAAGCCGCGCGTGCGGATCGATGCACGCAAGCGCCGGCCCACCTCCACCAGCAGCCGGTCACCGGCCAAGTGGCCCAAACTCTCGTTCACCACTTTGAAGCGGTCAAGATCGATAAACAAGATCGCAAAGCCGAGGTTCTGCCCGCTCTGCCACTGTCGAAAATGACGGGCCACGGTTTCCTGAAACAGCACCCGGTTGGGCAACCCGGTCAGCGCGTCGAAAGCCTTGGTGCGCGTGACGTCGGTGACAGACCCGGTCATGCGGATAGCCGTCCCGTCGGTCTGCCGTTGGACCGCGGCCCGGCTCAACATCCAGCGGTAGCTGCCGTCACGATGCATCAACCGGTGCTCATGAACGAAATCGGCCGGACCGCTGGCCGAACGATGCGAAGCCAACTGTTCGAGCAATCCCTGCCGGTCTTCCGGATGCAACCGCGATAGCCATTCATCCGGACTGTCGCCCACCTCCAGGTCCGAGCAACCCAGCATTTCCTTCCACCGCGGTGAATAGAACATGGTGCCCGCGCGCAAGTCCCAATCCCACAGACCATCGTTTGAGCCACGCGCGGCCAGCGAATACCGCTCCTCGCTCTGGCGAAGCTTCTGGTCCGCCTGACGCCGCTCCAGCTGCGTTTTGATCCGGGCCAACGCCACGGGAAAGTCTACCGGTTTGGTCACATAGTCATTGGCGCCCATACCGAGCGCTTCCACCACACGTTCGCTTTCGTTGAGCGCGGTCACCATGATCACCGGCAGGTCCGACGCCGCGCGCGTCGCCCGCAGCAGCCGCAGCATGTCCAGCCCACTCACCTCCGGCATCATGTTGTCGAGCAGCACCAACTCAAAGTCGCCCGTTTCGATCATCTGCATCGCTTCAGGCGCGCTAGCCGCCGTCTCCACCGCATAGCCGGCGCGTTCCAACCTCCGGGCCAGCAGGTCCCGGTTAAACAGCTCGTCGTCCACCACCAGTAGTCTGTGCCGGTCTCCGCCTGTCATTTGGTTTCCTCTTTTCCTCGTGGACCCAACCCGTCAACCGGCCGCGATAGCAGCGCCTCAATTTTGACCAGCAGCCGTGCGAGCTCCACTGGCTTGGTGTCATAGTCATCACAACCGGCGGCCATCGCCTGATCCCGGTCCGTCACCATCGCGTGCGCGGTAAGGGCAATCACCGGGACCGACCGCGTCGCGGCGTCGGCCTTCAACTGCCTGGTTACTTCCCAGCCGTCCATACCCGGCAAACTCATGTCCATCAGAATCAAGTCCGCTTCAATTTGCCGAGCCATCGCGAGCCCTTCCAGTCCATCGACGGCCATCAATACTTCATAGCCCAGACGCTGCAGCCGCCGAGACAACATGTCCCGGTTCATTTCGTTGTCTTCCACCAGCAGAATCGTCGCCATTTGACTTGCTTCAGCCCACCAGCGATTCATTGAAGCGTGCGGCGGTTATCTCTTTCTCTTCGACCCGGATCGTGAAAGTCGATCCTACGCCTGGCTGGCTCTCCACCGTAATGTCGCCGCCCATCAGTTGACACAGCCGTTTGCTGATCGCCAGCCCCAGGCCGGTGCCGCCGTACTTGCGCGTGGCCGACGAGTCCACTTGAGAGAAGGACTGGAACAGCTTGCGGATGCCTTCCGGCGAAATCCCAATGCCGGTGTCGGTGACGCTCCAGAGCAGCCAGCGCCGCCCCCCCTCCACCTCGTCCCGCACCCCGAGTGTCACCGTGCCGTTTTCACTGAACTTGCAGGCGTTGCTCAACAGATTGAGCAGGCTCTGACGAAACTTCACGGCATCGGTATAGAACTGCTCGCCGGTCCATTCCCTCTCCACCACCAATCGATTATTGGCGCGGCGAGCCAGCGGTTGAGCGGTGGAAACAGCCTCGCGAATGACGTCTGAGATGCTCACCCACTCTTTTCTGACCTCCACCCGGCCGGCTTCGATCTTGGATAGATCCAGCACGTCGTTGATGAGGTCGAGCAGATGCTTGCCCGACGAGCGGATCTTGCCCAAATCGGCCACCAGCGGCGCCTGGCCTTTTTCTACCGCCTCTTCGGCCAGCATTTCGCTGTAGCCGATGATGGCGTTCAGCGGGGTTCGCAATTCGTGGCTCATGTTGGCCAGAAACGCGCTCTTCGACCGGGACGATTCCTCGGCCGTCTGTTTGGCCGCAATCAGATCGCGCTCAATCCGCCGGCGCTCGGCCACTTCCTGCTTCAGCTCCAGCGTACGCTCATCCACCCGCAACTCCAGTCCATCCTGAGCCTGCTGAAGTTCACGGTCCCGCTGCAGGATCCGTTCCATCATCTCGTTGAACCGGTCCACCAGCAGGCCCAGTTCATCCTCGGTCTCCTTGACGGCGCGGATCGAGTAGTTGTTGTCGCTCCTTACCCGCTCGGCGGTTTGCGCCAGGTGCAAAATCGGCCGCGAGATCACGCCTTGCACCGACGACGAGACCAGCAGCGCCGCCAGCACCGACAAGACGAGCATGCCGGCCAGAATCGAACCATACTGCGTCAGACGTGACCACATGTCATCCAGATCCCGGCGCAGATAAAGCGTACCCACCTTCTCACCGTCCAGCCGCACCGTGTGGTTGAGCGTTGCGTCACCGCGCCCCATGAGAAACTGATCCACAGCCGGCCCCGGCAGGACACCCTGTGACGGGGCGCCACCACTGGCGCGGCGGTACTCGGCCAGCGCCTTGCCGTTGCGCGAATACAGCGTCGCCCCCACCACCCGAGGCTCGCCGCGCAACACCGCCAGCGTTTCACGAGCCGCACGGGCATCCTGAAACACCAGCGCCGCCGAGGTGCTCTCGGAAAGAATCTGCGCGATCATCTGCATCTCGCGCGCCACCGCCTCGCGATACATCAGCGACTCGTACAGCGTAAACAGTCCCACCGTCACCAGCAGGCTCACACTGGAAGCCAGCGTGATAATGGCAATCAGTTTACCCTTGATCGACAGCCGCTGGAATCGCTTCATTTGGAAACCCCGCCGCCGGGTTCAGACGCCGGCGTCCAGGCCAACTTAAGGAGCCGCGAGCTGATGCGCAACCCCGCGCGTTGCGCCGCCGGCAAGTTAACCTCAAATCCCACCCGCTGATCTTGCAATCGCAGCTCGATCATGACGCCGGACTTGGCGGACCCGTCCAGATCGCTCACCGTAAGCGCCGCGCGTCCCGCCGTCGCCTCCAGCACCTCGGTCAGCCGCTTGCCTTCGCTCCGCGCCAGGAAAACCATATGCACGGGCTCTTTGGCAGGCAGTTTGTCCCATCGGCGCACAATGATCGGACGCCCACCGGCTGTCTTGTCGCGCACGCCGTCGTCGAGCAGCCGTCCAAACGGATCCCGGCCCACCACCGCAATCACCACCGGCGCCTGGGCGCTGGCAAAGGCGGTCTCGGGCCACTCGACAAACTTAGCGAAATTGGCGAGCATCGCCGACTTCACTTCGTACTCGAGCGCTGAGTCAGCCGTGGCGGCCGTCAGCGGCGGCGCAGGAGAGGCCAGCCACAGCACCGCCGCTAGCACCGCGGCCAGTGGCTTTCGCCACCGCAGGCCGTCCCGAATTGTGAGTTCGCTTGTCAGAACCTTCTCGTTAGTTGCAAGTAGAGGGTCCGCCGGATCTGAGCGGCCCGGACCGAGTCTTCCGGCGTAAATTCCAGGTGCCGCGCGTCAAGCAGGTTGCGTCCACCGCCGCTTAGCTCAAACCCCTCCCCCACCTTGAGGCCCAGGCGCGTATCGAGCCGCGTGTATCCCGGCACGCCCAGGCTCGGCAGCGCTCCAACCTGGAACATCTGGACGTCCCACCTGATGCGCTTGGATAGATCGAGACCCGAGTGCAGTTGAACACTGTGGCGAGGCGTCGAGCCGCCGGCGGTGTTGCCTCCCGGAAAGGGCTCAAATCCGCCCTGCCGGTACTTCAACAGCATCCAGGTGTAATTGGCTTGCATTTTCCAGCGCTTCACCGGCGTCCAGGAGGTGGCGAGCTCGGCGCCGCGCGACCGGGCTCCCGACGTGTTGGCAAACAGCACAGGCACGTCGACTCGCGGAGAAGGGATCAGCGAAAAATGCGGCTCCCCCAGGACGAATCCGTTCAGATTGCCATATTCGTTCTGAAACAGCGCCAAGTCCAAAGCCGCCCAGCGAGACAGCTGATGCCGGTACCCGGCTTCATAGGCCCGGACGGTCTCGGAACCGAAATCGTGGCTGCCCATCAGCTCTCCATGGACCGGAATGCCGTTCACCGAACCCAGCGAAAACGGGACCCGCACGTCGCGGTTGTAGCGCGCCGGTGTCCGCACCGCCCGCGAAACCGCGCCCCACACCGATTGGTTCCGGTTGGGAGTCCACATGAGCCGGGCCGTGGGCTGAATTTCGAACCCGGTGTAGTAGTTGTCCAGGAACTTCGACCCGAACGTGGCCACCAGCCGACCCGATACCAGCGTGACGTCGTCTTGAACAAACGAACTGGCCAGGGCGCCGCTCCAGCACACCGGTTCAAACACCACGGCGGAGGTGCCACCACGTGCGCTGTCTTTCAACATGCGGTAGCCCAAACCCCACACCAGGTCATGCCGCCGGCTGAGGTTCACCCGATGTTGGAAGTCCAGGTCAATGGTTTGGAATTTCGCCTCGCCGAAGTATTCCGCACGCCTTTCTTTGTTGAGGTAGACCTGCAAGCTGAATTCGGACCGGTCTGAATGCTTCCGCGTCCAGCGCCCCAGTCCAAACCCGCCGTTGTAGCTCACACGCTCGGAAACAAGCGCGCCCTTTTGCGGCAAAGGAAAACCGGAGTAGAGGGTGCTGCGCGCCAGACCCGAACTGATATCGCCCATCACCGTGATCGAGTCACGCTGGGACAGCTCGATATCCACGCGGCCCCCGGCACGCATCGTGTTCCAGCTGTCGCCTGCGCCATCCCCATCGGCCGTCAGCATCTGGTTGCGATTGACGAACTTGCCGAACGTCCGGTAATGAACCAGCTCCCCAATCCGGCCCCCGTAGCGGAGCGCCGTGTTGGCCAGATCCTCGTTGCCCGTACCCGCCACGAGCAGTCCACCTTGCGTATCCTTGGCTTGGCGCGTGATGATGTTGATCACACCATTCACGGCGTTGGCTCCCCACATCGTGGCCCCTGGCCCGCGCACCACCTCAATCCGCTCGACGTCTTCCATCATTACGTCGTACTGCTCCCAGTACACGCCGGAATAGAGATTGGTATAGATGCTCCGCCCGTCTATGAGCACCAGCATCTTGTTGGCGAAACGCCCGTTGAAGCCTCGCGCCGTCACTGCCCACTTGTTGGAGTCAATCCGCGCTACTTGGACGCCAGGCACCATCCGCAATGCCTCGGGCACACTGGTTACTCCGGATCGCAGCAAGT
>JAYTKJ010000623.1:0-8289 GCA_043730365.1 Acidobacteriota bacterium
TTCCGTTGAAAAAGAATCCGGACCCGCGACATCAGGGAGTTGCGAGGGAGCGTCAACCGTATGTTTGAACGATACACGGAAAAAGCCCGGCGCGTGATTTTCTTTGCGCGCTACGAGGCCAGCCAGTTCGGCAGCCCCTACATCGAGACCGAGCATCTGCTGCTCGGGCTGCTGCGGGAAGACAAGACTATGGCCAACCGCTTCCTGCGCTCGCAGGCGGCGCTGGAATCGATTCGCAAGCAGATAGAGGCGCACACGACGATGCGGGAGAAGGTCTCGACCTCGGTCGATCTGCCTTTGTCGCACGAGTGCAAGCGCGTGCTGGCCTACGCGGCCGAGGAAGCCGAGCGGCTCAACCACAAGCATATTGGCACCGAGCATTTATTGCTGGGGCTGCTGCGTGAGGAGAAGTGCTTTGCGGCCGAGATCCTGCATGAGCGGGGTTTGCGGTTGTCACAGGTGCGCGAAGAGATTGCCCGCTCTTCGTCTGAGAAGACGTCCTCCAGCCGGCCTAAGGAAACTTCGCTGCTGAACGAATTCAGCCGTGACCTGACGCAGTGCGCCATTGACGGCTCGCTTGATCCGTTGATCGGCCGCGACGGTGAGCTCGAGCGCGTGGTGCAGATTCTCTGCCGCCGCACCAAGAACAATCCGGTGCTGATTGGCGAGCCTGGCGTGGGCAAGACGGCGATTGTCGAAGGGCTGGCTCAGCGTATCGCCGATGGCGACGTGCCAAGCTTCCTGGCCGACAAACGGATTCTGGCGCTTGACCTTTCGCTAATCGTCGCCGGCACCAAGTATCGCGGGCAGTTTGAAGAACGCCTGAAGACCATCATGAAAGAACTGATGGAAAATCAGAACGCCGTCATCTTCATCGATGAGCTGCATACGCTGGTGGGGGCCGGGTCGGCCGAAGGATCGCTTGACGCGGCCAACATCTTGAAACCGGCGCTGTCGCGCGGCGAGATTCAGTGTATTGGCGCCACGACGCCGGCCGAGTTCCGCAAGTCGATTGAAAAAGACCGCTCGCTTGAGCGGCGCTTCCAGGCCGTCAAGGTGCCGCCGCCGACCGAGAGCGACGCGGTGAAAATTCTGTTCGGCATCAAGGAACGGTACGAGAAATTTCATGCCGTGGCTTATACGGATGACTCGATCGAGGTAGCCGTGTCGGCCTCCAGCCGCTTCATCCCGGATCGCTTCCTGCCCGACAAGGCGATCGATCTGATTGACGAAGCCGGGGCGCGCGTGAAACTGCGGCAGACCACGCTGCCGTCCGATATCTCAGACATTCAGAAGCGCATCAAGTTCATCGTGCACCGCATGGAGAACGCCATTGCCAACCACGAGTTTGAGAAGGCGCGGTTCTATTCGGACGAAGAGCGTAAGGAGCGAGAGAACCTGCGGTTGCTGCGCGAGAAGTACAACCTCGACGACACCTCGACCGGCGTGGTGACCAAGGACGACATCGAGGACGTAGTGGCGCGGTGGACCGGCGTGCCGATGACGGCGATCAAGGAAGAAGAGATCGCCAAACTGGTGCGCATCGAAGAAGAATTGCACAAGCGGGTGATCAGCCAGGAGAAAGCCATCAGCGCATTGGCGCGGGCGATCCGGCGTTCGCGCGCCGGCCTGAAGAACCCCAAGCGGCCGGCCGGTTCGTTCCTGTTCCTCGGGCCGACGGGCGTGGGCAAGACCGAAGTGGCGCGCGCGCTGAGCGAGTTCCTGTTTGGCAGTGAAAAATCGCTGATCCGGTTCGACATGTCCGAGTTCATGGAGAAGCATTCGGTCTCCAAACTCATCGGTTCGCCTCCCGGCTATGTGGGCTACGAGGAGGGTGGGCAGTTGACCGAGCGCGTCAAGCGGTCGCCGTACTCGGTGATCCTGCTTGATGAAATCGAGAAGGCGCATCCGGACATCTATAACATCCTGCTGCAGGTGTTTGAAGATGGCCAATTGACCGACGGACTCGGCAACTCGGTGGACTTCAAGAATACGATCATTATCATGACGTCCAATCTGGGGGCGCGTCACCTGGAGAAGAAGTCGGCCATGGGCTTCGGCTCGCTGTCGGCTACCGGCGTGGCGCCGAAGGTCGAAGACATGGTGATGCAAGAGGTGAAGCGGGCGTTCAATCCCGAGTTCCTCAATCGCCTGGACGAAGTGATCCTGTTCACTTCGTTGCTGGAAGAAGACCTGATGAAGATTGTCTTCCTGTTGACCGATCAGGTGAATCTGAATCTGGCGGCCAAGCAGATCAAAATCACGCTGGCCCCTGACGCGGCCAAATACATCCTGGAGAAAACCTGCCAGGACCGCAGCTACGGCGCGCGCCCGCTGCGCAGGGCCCTGCAGAAGTATATCGAAGACCCGATGGCCGAGGCGCTTATCCAGGGCACATTGCCGCGGCCGAGCGAACTCGAAGTTTACTTGGGTGATGGCGGAATCTACTTCCGTCAGATCAACAAGGAAGTGGAGACTCCGGTAGGCGTGGGAGCGAGTGAGGACCAACCGGCGGCGACTCCGGCGGTGGGTACACCTCTCTATCTGTTCTCATAATCTGCCTGGGACCGGTCCTGAAACACAACCGCGCGGGGTGGGCCACTTCGCGCGGTCGTTAATTTATATCCGAACCTTGGGGGAAACCCGCGCGCCTATTTCTTGGGCGGGGGAATCGCGTCGCCCAGGTTCATCGAGCCGCCGCCTTCGCTCACGTAGTTGCGGTTCCAGCCTGGAATTTCGACGGTCACGTCTCCCGACACTACCGCCTGACAGCCGAGCCGCGAGTGCAGTGTCACGCCGGCCGCCTGATCCACACGGTCCATCTCGTCGTCGCTTGCCTCGCTCAAGTTGGCGTCGCCCTGTTTGACGATGATGTGGCAGGTTGTGCAGGCGCAGCTCCCGCCGCAGGCATGCTCGAGGTGCAGGCCGTGGCTGAGGCAAATGTCGAGCAGCGATCCCTTGAGTCCGTGCTCGGAATAGGGCATGACGCCGGGGTCGTAGTCGACGGTCACGCCTATTGGGAGGATGGTCACCTTGTGGGGCAAGACTCATAGTAGCAAACTCTCAATCTCTACTTGTTTGATCGAGATTCCCGTGTTATTCTGTGGGCGGATGGAGTCGAACGCCCGCAGCATCGCCAAAGCGTTGAGCTATCGTGTGTTAGGTTCGCTCTCTACCGGAGCTCTGGTCTTCTTCTTTACGGGCAGCTATGCGAAATCGATGGGCGCGGCGGCGGCCGACTCTGTGGTGAAGATCGTCTTATACTTCCTGCACGAGCGGCTTTGGAACCACATCCCGTTCGGCCGTCCCAAAGCCCCTGAGTACGAGATCTGACCGCTCAGATTGGGGCGTCCCGAAGACGCGGGTAGCCTCGCCACGTCCTGGCAGCGTCCATGTACCCGTGCCGGCGCGTTCGGCGCGCAACGGAGCACCTAGTGCAAGGAGAAACGAGTAAACTTGATCTATTCGCGCGAGCGTTCGCCCTGTCGGCCGTGCTCGCCGTCACCGCCTTGGCCGCCGATGTAACGGGCAAATAAACTGACCGGATCGATGCCGGGCCGCAACGGTGAAGCGCCGATTTCTGAAGGCTCAGTCAAGGGCGACGACGTAGCCTCACCGTGGTGCGCAACTTCGGGGGCGAAGAGCGCAAAATCAACTACAAGGGCAAAGTGGCGGGCGGCGAGATGAAGCTAAAGTTCGAAATGATGGGTCAAGACCGCGAGATCACTTACAAAGAAGGAATAGCCGGACCCTCAGGCCCCTTGGCGTGGCCTCAGCGTAAACTGGCGGATGGCGATACGCGCGCTGGAGGTGTTGCGCACCCAGGCTAGCCGGAAGCGCACCGTAATTTCGTCAAAGCTGCTGAGGCCATCCCGCGCGATGGGGAAGCGTAACGTCTCCTCGCGTTTGGTCTCGACGCCCATTGGCTGCGTTCCCAGACTCTGAACCGGGAGGGCGCCGTTGGCGGTGTTCGCCAGGATCACCTCAACGTGAATCGTGCCTGGGAAGCGATCGACGCTGGCGAGTTCGACGTCCAGACCGGAGCGGCAATCCAGACTCACCTGCCGGCCCAGATGCTGGTGCGCCTCCATGGTGAGCGGGCGGCGATCGGCGGACCGGAAGAAAAGCTCATCGGGTGAGCCGTGCCTGATCAACGATGTCGCCGGCGGCAGGCGATCAGGCGCACGAAGAAACCAGTAGACGCCGGAGAAGGGAATGACGAGCGGCTCGCGGTTCGGATCGAAGAAATTGGACTTGAGTGTGACTGGCGACGGAGGCACAACCTTTTGCTCGGGCTTGTCGACGAAAAGGATCACGCCGCGAAACGCCAGATCATCCCGGCGCCGCTCGGCGGAGGCAGCCTCCACCCTGGCCCAGTATTCCTCCTCAGTGTCGGTCATCCAACGGCCCGCGCCCCATCGGAGGAGACCGAGGAGCGCCAATACCAACGCCAGCGGGACGCTCAGGCGGCGGTGACGAGCGATGGCGTGGTCTCGTTGGTCCGGCGACGAGTGAGCGAGGATGATTGCCGCGGCGAAGGCGATAAACAATCCGGCCGCAACCTGGCGCTGCGTCCCCGCAGCCAGTAGCGTGAGATTGATCAGCGCGCCGGCGCAGGCGAGATGGAGCAGTGGCCGGCGCGACGGCGGCTCAGGCGGCGGCGAAAGAATCCCGGGATCAACTGGCGGTGTGGGAGCAATGGCGCTGTGGCTGGGGCGCCGCCAACACTCCGCTACGCTCACTACGAATCCTACGGTGGCAATCGACGCCCAGACCGAATTGCGGCGAATCAACAAGGCAGTGGGGGCGAGCCACAACATTGCGAGCGCGATCGCAACGCGGCGTGAGGCACGGGGCATGGCCATATATTGGACACCCGGCGCGACAAGAATGTTCCCAAGGGCCGGTTTGTTCTACCTTGCCTTGAACTCGAGGAAATACTGGTGCGGGAGAAACTTGTGAGATTTCGACAGCGCAAATCCAGCTGAGGTGAACTCCGCTTTCACCTGCTGGGGCGTGAGCTTCATGGCTGGCGGCGGGCCTATGGGAAGTTTGCGCTTGTAGAAGTCTATGATGACAATGCGGCCGCCGGGCTTGAGAGCCAGTTGAAGTTTCGCGTAATAGGCAGGACGCGATTCGATATGATGCAGCACGTCACAAATGAAAATGGTGTCGACTGAGGCAGGCGGCAGCCTGGGATCGTCCGGGGATGCCAGCACGGTCTCGACGTTGGCCGGCGAGGAACTCCGAGTTTTCTCAAGCAGCTTGGCGTCGATATCCACCGCGTAGACCTTGCCGGCGTGCCGCGCCAGGCGGCGCGTGAAGTATCCTGAGCCGGCGCCGATATCGGCTACGGCTTCATCCTTGCGCAAGGCCAGCGCCTTGATGACTTCGTGCGGCTTCTGCCAGGCGTCGCGCGAGGGATCTTCCAGCACTTTGGCGTATTCATCGGCTGAGCGCGGCGGGTGGTGCTGGTGCTCAGTCGAAACCTGTGACAACAACAAGCCGATCAGGGGCAGGTTCATACGAGACCTTTCGTGCGATGGCGTCCGTAGAAATAGTAAACCGCGAGCCCGATGATCAGCCAGACGAAAAAGCGAACCCAGGTTTCCAGAGGCAGGCTCGTCATCAGGATCAGACAGCAGACGATCGAGAAGACCGGCAGGTACGGCACCAGGGGAACGCGGAAGCCGCGTGGGCGGTCGGGTTGGGTCTTGCGCAGTCTCAGCACTCCGGCCGAGACGATGATGAAGGCAAAGAGCGTGCCGATGTTGGAGAGGTCGGCAAAGGTTCCGATGTCCCAGATGCCGGCGGGAATGCCCACGGCGATGCCTGCGGCGATGGTGGAGATGTGCGGGGTTTGGAAACGCGGATGTATCCTCGAGAACGTATCCGGCAGGAGGCGGTCTCGCGACATGGCGAACCAGACGCGCGCCTGTCCGTACTGGAACACGAGCAGTGAGCTGATCATGCCAATGAGCGCGCCCAGGTCGACCCACTTACGGATGGAATCATAACCGAGCACCTTGAGCGCGTTCGCCACCGGTGCGGCATTGTTCAGGGTCTTCCAGTTGGCGATGCCGGTGAGCGTGAGCGCGACGCTAACGTAAAGTAAAGTGCAAACGATGAGAGAAACGATGATTCCGAACGGTAGATCGCGTTGCGGTGTCTTGCATTCTTCGGCGGCCGTGGAAACTGAATCGAAGCCGATATAAGTGAAGAAGACGATCGCTGCGCCAGTGAGCACGCCGGGGAAGCCGTTAGGCATGAACGGATGCCAGTTTTCGGTTTTGATGGCCGGTGCGGCGCCCACGACGAAGATGAGGATCGCGGCGATCTTGAGGATCACCATGATGTTGTTGGCTCCCGCCGATTCGCGCACACCGCGCACCAGGAGCATCGTGAGCACGCCTAGAATCAGCGCCGCCGGAAGATTAAACCAACTGCCGGTGAGTTGCCCGCCGGCCACCATTGGCTGCGATAGTTGGGGCGGGAGCGTGACGCCGAAAAGCACGTGCAGCAAATCATTGAAGTATGCGGAAAATCCCACGGCCACGGCCATGTTGGAGACCGCGTATTCCAGGATCAGATCCCAACCGATAATCCAGGCGAAGATCTCGCCGAGCGTGGCGTAGGCATACGTGTAGGCGCTGCCGGCGATCGGGATCATGCTGGCCAACTCGGCGTAGCAGAGAGCGGCGAAGCTGCAGGCGATGGCGACGAGGATGAACGAGAGCGCGATGCCTGGGCCGGCGCCAGGGCGGCCGATGCGCGCCAGCGAGTCCGAGCCGTTGAGGAAGATATCGAGGAGCGGCGCGTGGAAGATGGACTCGAAACTTCGCACTTCGCCCGCCGCGGCGGTGCCGGTTAGGATGAAGATGCCGGAGCCGATCACCGCTCCGATGCCCAACGCCGCCAGCGACCACGGACCGAGCGTCTTGGCGAGGCGGCGGCCGGGATCGTTCGAATCGGCGATGAGCTGGTCTATGTTCTTGGTGCGGAACAGTTGGCTCATCGTGGAAGGATACCAGAAGCGGGCTATCGATCCGGCACAATCCAGAGATAGACCGGGTACTGATGCCGGCGGTTCACCTTTTTCGGTTTCCAATCGCCCATGCCATTGAACTGATATGCCACCACGCGCGAGCCGGGTTTCAGCTGAGCCAGGATGCGCGGCTTCAGCTTGGTCATCTCGCGGGTGTACAGGTAGAGCGCAATGACGGTGGCAGGAGCGAGGTCTGTCTGATGGAAGTCCTGTTCGACGAAACGGACGCGTCCGGAGACACCTGCGGCCTTGGCCGCCGCCGTGGCCTCGGCGACACGCACAGGCTCGATATCGATGCCCACGGCACGGGCGCCGAAGTGTTGGGCAGCGGCGATCACAATTCGTCCGTCGCCGCAGCCGAGGTCATAGACAACGTCGCGAGTGTTCACCTTGGCCAGCCGCAGCATCGTCTCAATGACTTCGTCCGGTGAAGGAACCCAGGGCGTCTCGCCGCGGCTCTCCTCATACTGCGGCCGCGACGCGGCGAGCGGTGTAAGGAGAAAAGTTCGCCGCCGCACCAGCTTCAAGCCTTCTTATCGGCGTGGATTTGCGTGGCGAGGTAGTTCTCGATGCCAACTTCGCGGACCATGTGCAGTTGTGCCTCAAGCCAATCGACATGCTCTTCTTCGTCCACCAGGATCTTTTCAAACAGATCTCGTGAACCATTGTCCTTGGCTTCGGTGGCCGCTTTGATGGCGTCGTTCAGGCGAGGAAGCGCTTCAAGTTCCAGTTTGAGGTCATTCTCAAACTGCTCCTTGACGGACTTGCCGATTCGCAAGGCGAACGTCTCAGTCATGACCGGCGTCCCGTCCAGAAAGAGAATGCGCTCAACGAGCGATTCGGCGTGCATCATCTCTTCGATCGATTCTTTCCGTGTGTACTGGTAGAGGCGCTGGTAGCCCCAGTTGTTGAGCATTTCGGCATGCAGGAAATACTGGTTGATCGCCGTCAACTCGCCACGCAGGACTTCGTTCAGATACTCGATGACTTTCTTGTTGCCCTTCATGATTTTAGCTTGACTTCGGGTGAGTATAGCAAGTTGGAAGTTGGGCAGAGGATTTGACGGCTTGCCAAGGAGTGGTATATGCTTGGCGCTCGGGTATTTTGACAGCAGCGTAAGAGGCATCCGGTGATGAGACTTTCGCAAGCCCTGCTCGCAACCTCAGCGTTGAGTCTTGTTGCCGCCTCACTATCTGTGCAAACGCTCGTTGCGGACGACTTCAAATTCTTTTCGTCAGGGGATC
>JAYTKJ010000624.1:0-2940 GCA_043730365.1 Acidobacteriota bacterium
TTCGGGCGGCAACGCGCCGCGCAACGTGCGGCCGACTTCGACCCACACCCACTGGAACGTCTATTTCCAGGACGCCTGGAACGTCAATCGCCGCCTGACTCTCAACATCGGCTTGCGCTGGGAACTGCAACGCGGCCGCACCGAGCGCTACAACCAGCTCAACTACTTCGACTTCGATGTGGCCAGCCCGCTGGCGCAACAAACAGGCATCTCAAACCTCAAGGGCGGCCTCCGCTGGGTGGACGACAAGAATCGCTTCCAGTGGAACGCGCCGCATCGCGACTTTGCGCCGCGCATCGGGCTGGCCTACAAGATCACCGATAAGATCGTCTTCCGCGGTGGCTACGGTATTTATTTCTCGCCCACGGTGAACACTCAGCCGGTGGGCAACGACGGCTATTCGCTCGACAATAGCTGGGTAAATTCGCTCGACAACGGCCGCACCCCAACCAACTATCTGCGGAACCCGTTCCCGCAAGGGCTGGCCGTGGCCACGGGGCGCACGGCGGGCCTGAACACCGCCCTCGGCTTCAACGTTCGCAGCTTCCAACATGAGCGGCCCACGGCGTACATGCAGCAGTTCTCCACCGACGTGCAGTTTGAAATCGGCAACGGCTGGCTGACCGAAGTCGGTTACGCCGGCAGCCAGGGACGGAAATTGGCATTCGGCTACAACGGCTATTCGGCCGGAACCAACATCAATCAGCTGCCGGACTCGGCCCTATCGCTGGGCGCGGCGCTGAACGATCAGGTGCCCAATCCGTTCCGCGGCATCATCACCAGCGGCCCATTATCGGGCGCCACCGTGCTGCGCCGGCAACTGCTGCGCCCCTATCCGCAGTTCCAGAACGTGAGCATCCTCGACATGCCTGGTGCGTCGTCCAGCTTCAACGCATTCCTGGCGCGCGTCAACAAGCGTTTCGGCAACGGCATGACCGTGATGGCCTCCTATCAATACTCGAAGGCCCGCGACAACTCGTCCGAGAACCAGGGCTGGGAAGTGAATGACCGCATCCGCAACGTGAACAACTTCGCCGCCGAGCGCAGCGTCAGTTCGCACGACGTGCCCCAGAGCTTTGCGCTCACCTACGTCTATGAGCTGCCCATCGGCAAAGGCCGAAAGTTCGGCAGTTCCATGCCGAAGGCGCTTGATCTCATCGCCGGTGGCTGGCAGATGAGCGCCATCTGGAAGATGGATTCCGGATTGCCGCTGATCTTCTCGGCTCCCAACAATCTGTTTAACTACAGCGAGTGGCAGCAGCCGAACGTGAAAGCGGGCGCGGCGTTCAACGACGGCACGCGCACCATCGAGCGCTGGTTCAACAAGGACGCCTTCGAGCAACCGGCGCCCTACACCTACGGCAACGCCCCGCGCTACATCGACGAAATTCGCTACTCGGGGACCAACAACTGGGACATGTCGCTGGCGAAGAACTTCCGCATCTTCGAATGGATGAAGCTCCAGTATCGCGCCGAGATGTACAACGCGCTGAACCGCGTGCAGTTCGGACGGGCCGATACGAACTTCGGCACCACCAACTTTGGCCGCGTAACCGGCACCGCGCCGGGCAACGGCCCGCGGACCATTCAGATGGCTTTGCGGCTGGTCTTCTATAAGATCAAGAACCGTTCCCTTGCGGTCACGGCCCGGTAACCCCTAGTCCTGCCGAAGGGCTATGATCGGGTCCAACCTGGCGGCTCGGCGGGCGGGAATGAGGCCTGCGGCGCCGGCGACAGCTACGAGCATCAGGATCGACAGGGCCGCCATCATAGGATCGTTCGGCTTGACGCCGTAGAGCTGCGTCGATACCAGACGCGCCAGGGCCATCGCGGCAGGCAGACCGATAGCCAAACCGATAGCCACGAGGATCAACACTTCGCGCATCACGAGCCACATCACCGATCCGGGTTGTGCGCCGAGCGCCATGCGCAGCCCGAGTTCCTTGGTGCGCCGCGCGACCACGAAGCCCATCACGCCGTAGAGCCCGATCGCGGCCAGCAGCGTCGCCAGCAGCCCGAAGCCCGCCGAAAGCAGCGCGATCAGCCGCTCACTGAGCAGCGTCTCGTCGAGCTGCGCAGCCACTGTTTTCATGTCGTACACCGGCATCGCCGCATCGAGCCGTTTCACTTCGCGGCGCAGATCATTGAAAAGCCCGCGTGAATCGCGCCGGGCCCGCACATAGAAAGCCGCGCCGTTGTTGCCCCAGGTGGGAATGAACACTTGCCGGTGAACACCGTCACGTGGCCCCTCATAGAGCGAATCCTCCACGACGCCGACGATCTCAATCTCCAGCTTGGTCTTGGGCCCATCGCCCCAGCCCAGGCGGCGGCCCACCGCGCTGCGCGCTCCAAAAAAGTGCTGGGCAAATTTCTGGTTGACGATGGCGACCTTGGCATCCTTCCTGATGTCGCGGCGATCAAACTGGCGGCCCGCAATCAACGGCACGCCCATGGCTTCGAAGTATCCGGGCATGACGGAATTCATGAAAGCCTGCATGTCTTCGCCGTCCTTGGACTTGTGGCCTTCCACCGACATCGTGCTATCCCACTCGTCTCCGCTGAGGATCGCCACCGAGGCCGACCCCGCTTGCTTGACACCCGGCAGCGCGCGCACACTCTCCAGCAGGCTGGTGTAGAACTGGCTCACGCGCTCATCTGAGTAACCGTTCATGGCCGGGGCCAGCCGGAACGTCACCAGATTGTCGATCTGGTCAAAGCCCGTATCGGTTCCTTTCAGATTCTGCAGGCTGCGCACGAACAGGCCTGCGCCGAACAGGAGCAGGAAACTCAGCGCCACCTGCACGGTGACTAGCCCCTTGCGCATGAAGACTGCGCTACCTGCGCCGGAAACCGATCCCACCACATCTTTCAAGGTGCTCCACAAGTCAGGCCGGCTGGCGCGCAGCGCGGGCGCGAGGCCGAAGATGAGGCCAGTCAGCA
>JAYTKJ010000625.1:0-8548 GCA_043730365.1 Acidobacteriota bacterium
GGCCGCGCATGACGAGCGCGCGGTGGATGCGCTGCTGGCGGGCCTGGGTGATCCGGTGAAGATGGTTCGCGAGGCCGCGCGCTGGGGCATGCGCCAAACGTTGCTGGACGACAAAGGCTGGGACAAACTGTTCCCGGCCAGCGCAGCGGCTGGCGATCTGGTGCGGGAGCAAATCGCGTCGGCTCTGATCATGCGCGCCGATGCGGTGATGCCCCGGTCCGGCGTCGGCTTCGCACGTCTCGGCGCGGCGCTGGAGCGCCTGATGAATTCGGACCCCCATCCGGCCGTGCGAGCCTGGGCCCTCCGCGCAGCCTGGAATTGGTGGATCTGGAATCCGCCGGTGCGCCAGTCCATCAACGCGAGCGTGATACGGGCGCTTGATCGCGACGAGCCGAACCGGCTCACCGAGAACGCCATGCGCTATCAGTTGCAAGCGCTGTTCATCGCCAATGGCCAGCGCGCCAATCCGAGCGCGGAGCATCAGTACCCGGAACTGGCGCAACTATTCGCCGCCATCGGCAAGCGCCTTGATGCCGGGGTTTCAACTCGCATGCAAGACCGGTTGGCCGCGATTGCCGGAACCTACTACAGCCAGGCGGGCGGCGATGGCGGGCCGGGCCAGATGGGCTACATCACCGCGGGCGCTTCGGACATGATGGGTAAGGCGGTGATGGCATCCTGGCAGCGCGCCGAAGAATCCAAGGATCCAACCGCGCTCCGGCTGGCGGTCGAATCGGCGGCCAACATCGTCTATGAGCCGCTGCAAAAGAAGCTCGTCGAGTACTCGTCCACCGGACCGGAAGAGCTTCGCACGATTGCTTCCACGTCCATCTCAGACCCGCGTCTGATCACGCTCAATGCCGCGCAGGAATTTGTCGAGCCGCTCATCCAGCAGTTCTACCGCGGCGCACAGGAACCCGAACGCCGCACCGAACTGGCTCAACCACTGATCCGGCTCTTCTCGCGTTCACGTTGGAATCTGCCGGCCAGCGAAGAGCAGAACCGGATCTTCTACAAGCTCCTCATTCCGGATTTTCCGGAGGAGCGCGGCAAGCTGGAAGAGAACACGCGTAAGCTGCTACAGATGGACAAGGAGTCCTACGATTGGTACATCGCGCGTTCGCTGGCCGGAATTGTCCACGTCAATCCTGACTTACAAATACCGTTCGCCGCTAGCCTTGTGCCTGAGCATTTTCGAACGCCGATGGAAGAAGTGTATTGGCTGGCTTCGCTGCGTTGGCTCCTGCAGTTAGGCGCGCCGATGCCGGAAGTGGGCCAGCCTGCGCCGCTGCCGAATGGGGCACCGCAACAACGCATCGCCAACCTCTACGTGAAGGCGCTCAGCGGGAACGTGGACGCACGCTTGCGTTCACAAGCTCTCAACATGGCGGGGGACGTGAACATCCGGCGTCATCCGGTTACCGGTCCGGCCGTCAAGCAGGCGCTGCCGGCCTATTTCGAGGCTGATCCGCCCGAGGTCACTGCGATGTCGCCGGCGTGGCGGCGCAACTGGGAATATTTCCGCGACCATCTCGCCCCCGAGATGACGCGACCCAACCGTGATGACCAGCAGGCTTGTTTGAGCTGCCACGGCGTGGCGGGCCGCGTGCCATCACTTGAGCTGGCGGCCGCCGACGATCGCGGTTATGTCAAGGCCGCCGATCTGTACTCGAATTACCGGAAGTTAGTGGAGCGAGTCAACGAGGCAAACGTCGAACAGAGTAAGTTACTGCGCAAACCGCTCAACGTTCAAACGGGCCAGGAAGACGGGCACCAGGGCGGCAAAAGATTTAACCCCACGGATCGTCCATACCAGATTCTCCGCCGTTGGGCGCTTGATGTCGCGGTGTTGAAGAAGACGCCGCCTCCGTCGCGTTGATGTGCTAGCCGGATGGGCGGCGGGCGGCCGCGCAGGTATCCAGAACGAGGCTTCGTAACCAGCGATGCGCTGGATCGGCATCGAGCCGCGGGTGCCAGAGCAATGAAATCGTGACCTCCGGCGCGGGTACCGGCAGGGGAAAACCATACATTCCAACGCGCAGGTTTCCGGTTTGCCGTTCGGGCACAGTGGCGATCAGTTCGGAGGCCCGAGCCAGGGCCAGCGCGGTGGAAAAGCCACCGACGATCGTGACTATCTCCCGTTCCAACCCGAACGGCTGTAGGGCCTCATCAATCGGTCCCTTGTCGAGACCCCGCCGCGAAACACCGATGTGCTGGCCCTTCGCATAGCGGGCCGGTGTGATTTTGCCCCGGCTCAGCGCGTGCCCCAGCCGGACGACGCCAATGAAACGATCGCGGAATAGAGCTTGCGCGCGAACCTCCGGACCCGTCGTCTTCCCCACCACGCCAGTCTCCAGATCGACGGACCCTTCGCGAAGAGACGTGCTCTCTTTGTCTGGTTTCTGCACGAAGCAGAGCCGGACGCCAGGAGCCTCTTCGCCCGCGCGAGCAATGAGATCGGGTCCGAAGTTCTCAACAAAGCCTTCTCGGGTACGAAGCGTGAACGTCCTGACGAGCTGTTTGAGGTTGAGCTTCTCGGCAGGGCGGAGAACCACTTTTGCATCCTCAACGAGCTGACTGACCCGCTCGCGGAGTGCGAGCGCCCGGGGAGTGGGCACGAGACCTCGCCCGGCTCTGACTAAGAGTGGATCGCCTGTCGTCTCTCGCAATCGCGCCAGCGCGCGGCTCATCGCCGACGGGCTCAGCCGCAAACGTCGGGCTGCGCGCGCCACGCTCCCTTCGGCGAGCACCGCATCAAGCGTGACAAGCAAGTTGAAATCCGGGGTCGACGACATGCCTTGATCTTAGAGCAGATTGCTCCTGATATGGCGTCAAACGCACGAATACAGTGCAAATGGTGCGTCTTCCGCCATGTCACATACGAGCGTATGGTTGGGCTAGGAGCACATCTTGAAGTCAATTACCGCGGAACGCACCAATCCTTCGGCTCGATGGGCGCTGGCCAGCCTCTCTCTATCCATGTTGATGCCATCGCTCGATACCAGCATCGCCAATGCCGGGTTGCCGGCGTTGGCACAAGCGTTCGCTGCCTCGTTCCAGGCAGTCCAATGGATCGTCCTCGCTTATCTCCTGGCCATCACCACGCTGATCGTCAGCGTCGGGCGGTTCGGTGACATCATTGGCCGCCGCCGGCTGCTCCTGGCCGGAATCTTCCTGTTCACCATCGCCTCGGCACTGTGCGGTTTGGCGCCCACGCTCTGGTTACTCATTGCCGCCCGGGCGGCGCAGGGTCTGGGAGCAGCCATCATGATGGCCCTCACGATGGCCGTGGTCAGTGAGACGGTTCCCCAAGACGAGACCGGCAGCACTATGGGCTTGCTCGGAACGATGTCCGCGATTGGCACCACCTTAGGTCCATCGCTCGGCGGACTCCTAATTGCCGGACCCGGTTGGCGCGCGATCTTCCTTGTCAACGCTCCGCTGGGCGTCCTGAATTTTCTTCTCGCGCATCGCTACCTGCCCGTTGATCACCAGAAACAACCGAACGCGGATCGGGCGGGCTTCGACAATCTGGGCATGCTCGTGCTTGCACTTACGCTCGCCGCCTATGCAATGGCCATGACCATCGGACGAGGCGGATTCGGTGCAATCAACGTAACTCTCCTGCTCGCAGCCAGCTGCGGCGTGGCCCTCTTCGTGGGAGCCGAGGCAAGGGCCGCATCACCTTTGATCCGCTTGGCCACGTTCCGCAATCCAGTGCTGAGTGCAAGCCTAGCCATGAGCACCCTGGCCTCGACGGTGATGATGTCGACCCTGGTGGTCGGGCCGTTCTATCTCTCTCGTGCGCTGGGGCTCGAAGCCGCGGTGGTTGGACTCGTCTTATCGGCTGGCCCGTTGGTCGCCGCGTTGTCCGGCGTCCCGGCGGGCCGAATGGTGGGCCGCTTTGGCGCACCACGAATGACCATCGCCGGGCTGGCCGGGATAGCGGCCGGTTGCCTGGTTCTGTCCGTTGCGCCACCGACCTTCGGCCTAGCCGGATACATCTCCCCCATAGTTTGCATCACCGCCAGCTACGCGCTATTCCAGGCGGCCAACAACACCGCAATCATGATGGACGTCCGCCCGGATCAACGTGGCGTCATCTCGGGCATGCTGAGCCTGTCACGCAATCTGGGGCTCATTACCGGTGCTTCGGTGATGGGCGCGGTATTCGCGCTCGGGGCGGCGACGGCCGACATTGTCACAGCGCGCCCCGAGGCTGTGGCGGCCGGCCTGAGGATCACGTTCGCAGTGGCGGACATTCTGATCGTGGCCGCGCTCGCCATGGCGCGATTGGCACTTACTGCTCCGCATGGAATCTTACGGGACGTAGATGTTAGTTAGTACTGCCAATTCATACCAGGACTTATGGGCGGTTTTCTGGTGCTTACGTACTGCCCCAGTGCCCCTTCATACCCGGTACCTTTTAGCCGCCATTTCCACCGATTCACTACTGTTTCCTTGATAAGAAAGCAGTTGCTTAGCTGGGCTCCCTGCCAAACCCGGACTGCCGTACGGCGCTGCGATTCCCCGAATTGTACTAATAGGACGTCCAGGAGCCGTCGTACTATTGTCCGGGCTTCCCGGGACGGACTAAGCTAGGGAACCTATGAGGCATCTCAAACTACTAATCTCACTTGCTTTCGCAGGCGTTTGCTTAGCAACTCCTGTTACCTACACCAACACGTCGGTTACGTGTAAGGAGTTCTTTCCCAACACTACTACCCAGAACTTGACAGTCACGGTGGACGCGGCCCTAGGCACGATCACGGCAGGATCATTGGCGTCCGACAACTGCTACTTCTTCCTGGCGGGCCACTCGTTGACGGCTCCATTTGCGACCGCCAACTACAATTACACTTCGCCCCAGGATTACGCCTGCTGGCACACCGGCGGCTTCTGCATTATTGGCTCAAGTTTGATCACGTTGTCCGTCGCTCCCGGCGCCGGTGGACAGCTCTTCACTATCGTGGCGAGTTCGATCACGACAACCTTCACGTTGCCTGGCGGGGGCGGCGGGTCGCCAGTGCCGGAACCAGCGAGTTTGATACTGCTAGGCTCCGGCCTAACGATCTTCGGCTTGGTCTCTCGAAAGAGACTCCGCAAGTCGTAAGTTCCACTCAACTGGTGAGTTTTCATAGGATCATTTCCTAAGTAAACGACGCGCAAGCTCGGACCGTTCCTGGGCAGGGAACAATGTTGAGTCGCCCAGAACGGTTCGAGCTCTTTTGCTGCCAGGGCCGCAGGCGCAAGTGGTCATTCCGTTCCCGCCAGTCGATTTGACGCCACGGCGTGGCATAATCGACGGATGCTTGAAACCCGGTCGCGTTGGGTGCTTTGCGTGATGCTGCTGGGCGGGACGAGCATCAACTACCTTGACCGGCAGACGCTAAGCCTGATGGCTCCGTTGATGCGGGATGAGTTGGGGCTGGACAACGCGCGGCTCGGGTTGTTGTTCTCGGTTTTCTACTACTCCTACATGTGCGCACAGTTTGCCGTGGGCGGGTGGCTGGATCGCGCGCATTTGCGGTGGGCTTACGGTGGGGCGGTGCTGGCTTGGTCAGCGGTTGGGTTTCTCACGTCGTTCTCGGTGGGGTTTTGGAGTTTGGCGGCGTTTCGGGTTTTGCTGGGGATCACGGAGTCGCCGAACTGGCCGGGTGCTCTGAAGATTGTGCAGCGCGCTTTGCCGGAGCGGGAGCGTCCGCTGGGGAACGGGATTTTCACGAGCGGGCAGAGTATTGGCGCGCTGACGGCGCCGGCGATTATCCTGACGACCGCAACGTGGGCCGGATGGCGGGCAGGGTTTGCGGCGGTGGGGGCGATTGGTGCGATCTGGTTTGTGGCTTGGGCAATCTTCACGCGGCGGCGGGAGTTTGCTCCGGTGTGGCAGGGTAGCGGCGGCAGCGAAACGACGCCCGTCGGGCAAGGTTATGCCGAGGTGCTGCGGTCGCCTAAGTTCTGGTGCGTGGTGGCGATCACGAGTACCGTGAATCCCATTCTCTATTTCAACGTGAACTGGCTGCCCACTTACTTCAATCAAGAGCGCGGGATGGCGGCCGGGTCCGGTGAGATGAAATGGATACTCACAGTGATCTACTTGGGCCTTGACCTTGGGTATCTGGCCTTTGGGTTGGCGGCGATGCGGTTGCCTCGGACCCTCATCTTCTCGACAGCTACGCTGCTGGTAGCGTTGGCGGCGTTGGTACCTTGGGCAGGGGACCGATCGCAGATGGTGGCTTTGCTCGTGGCTTCAAACTTTGGGCTCGGGATGTGGATGTCTACCTATTTGACTTTGACACAGGAGATTTCCAAGACGGCGGTGTCGACGGCAATGGGGTTGTTGGGCGGGACCGGGTCCTTGGCGGGGGCGATTCTGATGGGATTGGTCGGCGTGGTGACGCAGTGGACTCACTCGTTTACGGGCCCTTTTGTGGCGGTGGCGTTCGCGATGGCGATTGCTTGGACGGCGGGGATGGTTTCGATGCGGATGAGGACGGACTCATAGATGGTGGCGGTTGGTTCGCGGAATCCGGTGAAGTTGGCGGCAGTGCGCGACGCCTTGGATGGGCGGGAGGTTGTTGGCTTCGACGTGGCTTCCGGAGTGCCGGCGCAGCCGTTGGGCGATGAGGAGACGATACGCGGGGCGGTGAATCGGGCTCGCTCGGCGTTGGCGGCCGGGCCCGCCGAGGCTGAGTGGGGCGTGGGTTTGGAGGGCGGCGTTGCTGAGATCGGCGGCGCTCTCTATTGCTTTGCCTGGTGCGCGATGGTGGACCGGGCCGGGCGGCTTGGCCTCGCGTCCACCGGTCGCTGCGAGCTGCCGCCGCGCATAGCCCAGTTGATCTTGCGCGACGGAATGGAGCTGGGAGACGCCAACGATGTGGTGTTTGGGCGCGTCAACTCCAAGCACGGCGAGGGCGCGGTGGGAATCCTGACGGGAGGCCGCATTGACCGCACCGCGTTCTATGCGCCCGCCGTGACGATGGCGATGGTGCGATTTATTAACGCTGCGCTGTTTGAGGTTGCGCCGGAGTAGCGGAGGCAACTCGCCGAGCGGGTGACCTTAGTAGGAGCCTCGAACGCCTTGGCGAGGTTCTTCCAATACCAGGTTACACCAGGTCTTGAACAGTTTGTCCGGCGCGCTGTACTCGGGAAAGTCCCTTGCACCCAACCTAAATTGTATATACCATTACATTGGGTATTTCTTGATTCAGCTTCGGGGCTGCATGGCGTTGCATCTGGCGTTTTTGGAAACGCTCCACCACAAGAACTTGCGGTTAGCTGAGTCAAGGGGCCACCCACGTCTAACAGGATGCGGTTCCAATGGGATACAGACAAGAATCGTGTCAACCCCGCAAAGCTCGGTATCGATTTTGCCACTGCCGCCCTTGTGTTCGTGGACCCGCATCTCGTGCTCAGCAGGGCGAGCAGCGCTGGTAATCGATGTCGAAGAAATCATCCGGATCATCTCGGTCAGGAAAGCATGTGCGCGTGAACGCCGAGCATATTTTGAACATGCCGCTCACCAAACAGAAGCGCCCTACCCTCAACCGCCTAGCCAAGAAGCCTGATGCGGAGATCGACTTCTCCGACATCCCTCCGCTCTCCGACAAAGCAACTCCCGAGGCTCCCTTCGGATTGTTTCAGACTGGCAGAGAACACACACTCAAAAGGGTCTTTTGTTAGGCGCTCTAGGTTTCGAGAACTTCGACCGTTAGGCCCTGCTCGTCCCTCAAAGCGATGCGTTCGCCCTGGCCGCTTAACGGCGTGAGGTAGAGGGAACACTCCCCGACGCCCCGGGGCACTACATCGGAGCCAAGGGGGGCGGCTCACGCTCAACTCAAACGACTGGCTCCCCAGGCCCAAGCCCGCAGCGCGCCCCAATCATCCAACTTACGCGGCTGACCCTGGTTGACCAGACCGATGATGCCTTGCGTAAGTCCCTGCCCATTGTCTGCCTGTACGCTGGTAGGGAGCAGCACGGCGTAGCCCCAGCCCTTGGCCAGCACTTGCTGCTGCCAGGTTGGTCCGGGCGGCGGGCCTTGCCTGGCGGCCATGGCGCGGGAAACCGGTAAACCCGAACTCCATGATCACCGGCACGGGGCCCGGTGCATTCGCCGGCGTCGTGAACGACAACTGGATATCGACAGCAACTTGCGGGTAACTGGAATTGTCGACGTGCCCAACGAGTTTCTTCACCTTTACTGGCACATCACCATTGACTTCCTCGGCTCTACTTGTCACTTCCCAATTTACTTTTGGAGTAGCCTTGGGCATCGGGCCGTACAGATGGCTTGGTCACTTTCTTGCCATTCTTTAGTTTGAGCGGGTCTGGCAAGTCCGGATACGGATTCGCCTTCGATTCATCGTAGTTGGCGGCGTTGGGTGCATCGGCGTTACGGCCGTCCGCCCCGCGGCGTATCTCTGTCAGGTCAGCAAGGCCAGCGTTCGCCGGTGATCTTCTCGAGTCACTAGTGTCCGGTAAAGTACTTTGTCCGATCTCATAACACCCTAACTATCAGTCGTTTGCGACGATTTATGCCTTGCCGCG
>JAYTKJ010000626.1:0-18622 GCA_043730365.1 Acidobacteriota bacterium
GATCACGCGGCCGGTGCGCTCCTCGCGGTTGGAGAGCTCGGGGTTCATATGGAAGTCGCGGCGTTGAGCGATGAGGGAGGCTTTCAGGGCGTCGGCGCGTTTGGCGATTTGCTCCTCTCGCGTTTGAGCAACGAGGGCGAGGGCGGCAGAGAGAAGGAGGAAGAGACGGAGCATGAGCTTCACTTACGCTACCACTGGAGGCGCACGTCGACTACTTCTTCTTTTCTTCCGGGGCGTCGGGATGCAGGACGACGGCATGAGAGATGGCGGGCACGGTGCGCAGGTAGGCGAAGATCGCTTTGAGATCTTCAACGGGAGCCTGCGTCAGTTCAAGCCAGGGCATGGTGGTGTTGTGCGCCAGATCGATCTTCGGCGGACCTTTTTCAGCGTACTCCTTGTACTCGGCGAACTTGGCAAGGAACTGCTCTTCGGTCCACTTGCCCAAGCCGGTTTCCAGGTCGGGCGTGAGGTTGGCAGTGACTACGCGGGCGTGATTGCCGAGTTCAAAGACGTGGCCGCCAGAGAAGGCTTTGCTCGCCACCGTCTGGTCGTTTTCAAACGGCGTGTGGCAGAAATAGCAGCCGCTGACCTTGGCGAGGTACGCGCCATATTTTTTGGGGTCGGTGCGATCGACGGTCGGCACGGACTCGACAACCTTGGGAACCGATTTGATAAACAGGTTGACGGGGAACATGACCTTCGTCTGTGGCAGTGGATTGTGAATCGGCGGAAGGGTGCGAATGAACGCTACCAGTGACTGCACGTCATCGTCGCTCATCTCACGGTATTCGGTGTAAGGCATCATCGGGAATAGGACGCGATCGTCGTGGCCAATGCCTTCGCGGATGGCGCGAATCAGTTGGCCGTCGGTGAAGCGGGCGACCCCGGTGTCGGGGTCACTGGTGAGGTTGTGAGCGACGATGGTGCCGGGGCCGGGCATGACTTGCCCCTTACCCAGGCCGCCTGCGACGACGGGAAATCCGAAGCGGGTTTGATCGGAGATCGAGTGGCAAGCGATGCAGCCATCGACCGCGAAGAGATACCGGCCGCGGGCGACGCGCTCGGGCGTGAGGTCTACCCGAATCGACGGCGCGGGCCGCATGTTCGGTGAGCGGAGGGTGAGAAAGGCTAGTGCGCCGGTGACGATCAGGGCGATCAGCCCCAAAATGCGGAGCAGGATTCGGCGAAACATCGGATGTTAATTTAGCACAGCACACGGAGTTGGGTGTATGATCCTTCCATGCAACGTCGACACTTTTTTGCTCTCGCCGCCGCGGCCGGTCCGGCTGCCTCGGCCGCTCCTCCTCTCAAGCTCCACCGCATTCCGGTGCGCAAGGTCGGCAAGGTAGAGATTGTTTTCAATTCTCCGGGTCAACAACCGAATGGGCTACAGGCCACCAAGGACGGGCTGTGGATTATCGATCAAGGTCCCGGCAATCGCGCGCACTTGGTGGACTACCAGAAGGGCGCCGTGATTCGCGGCTTTGAGACCGAGACCGAGAGCTCAAGCGGCATCACGCATGATGGGCAGGCCTTGTGGATCGGATCGACGTACAGCCGCGAGATTGTGCGGTGTGACGACCGGACGGGCAAGGCCATCGAGCGGCACTTCACGCCGGGCGCGGGGGTGATCTACAAGATGGCGGGCGACGCGCCGGCGCGGTCAAGCCCGGTGCCGGAGAATCTGCGGCAGAAGAAGGCGGCGCGGCCGGCGGAGGCTCCCAAGCGCGTCGGCGGCTTCCAAATGGGGCAGGTGGATTCGCGTGCGCCAGGCACGGGGGCGCATGGTCAGGAGTGGCGCGATGGGAAGCTTTGGTTCTGCGTGCCGCCGTCGCGCGAGGTTTATCGGATCGATCCGAAGAGCTGGGTGGTGGAGACGAAGTTTCCGACCGCGGGGAATCGGCCGCATGGGATTGGCTGGGAAGGGAGGTATCTCTGGGTGACGGATTCAAATTTGAATGCGTTCTTCAAGCATGACCCGGAGACGGGGGCCATGGTGGAAAAGATTCAACTGGCTGATAACGACCCGCTGCCGCATGGGATGACGATTTTGGACGGGTGGATGTGGTACTGCGACGACGTGGGGCTGGTCTGCCGGTTCAAGATTTAGGCAGGATTCGGGAGACGGGGATCGTCCCCACTTCCATGCCGTCGATCGTGACGGAGATGGAATCGCTTCGAGACAATAGGGTGAGGCTTCGATAGCTGTCGCCATGTGGATCGATCCGCACTTCCACGCGACCGGTGTTCAGATCGACGATCCAATAGACGGCGATACCAGCGCGAGCATACATCCGCGTTTTCACGCCTCGGTCGCGGGCGATGGTGGTGTCGGCGATCTCCACGACCAATGCAACATCGGCTGCGCCCGGATGGCGATCCGGATAGTCCGACGAGTCTCCCCGGGCCACCATCACATCGGGTTCCGGTTCGCTATCGGCGAGGGTGATGGGTTCCTGCTCATCCACGAACCAGCCGGCGGGCACGACCGCCTCCAGCTCTCTGCGAGCGGCTCGAGTGGAAATGCGGTGGGGAGCTTTTTTGGACATCTTCTGTAGCAAGACCCCTTCCACAAGCTCTACGGGACTGCCGGACGGAAGGATGCCTGCGTCGATCATGAGGTGATACTGGTCGACGGTAAATCGCCAGAGGGGGTCCAGCGGGGTCGATGGTATCGGTGAAAGCAGGCTAGCCATCGCAAGTCTATTCCCTATCTTAGTTCAACGCGAACCCGACAGTGGGAACTTTCGCGAGGCCGGGAGTGTCCAATCCAGCAGGATGAGACGCATCTTGGCGGCGATGATTTTCTTAATAGCCGGAGCGGTCGGCGCGGCGCACGCGATCATGGCCAGCGGCGACCAGGAGACGTTTGATGCGCGGCTTGCCCGGAGCCGGGCCGAGCAACTGGCCGGGCGCCGGTTCGAGGTGAAGTTGGGAAATGGGCGAGACACGTATCGACTGGGTGAGGCGATTCCGATGCGCCTCGAGTTTGGAGATGCACAGTGGTTTCGAGAGCCGACCCGTCCGGATAACGTGGACTGGGATTGGGTGGTGGCGGAGTCACTGGATGGCGCTGCCTTCAGCGACGCCATGGAAGGAGCACTCGAAGTGGCTGCCGCCCCGGGAACGTACTGCGGCAACATCGACATCGCAACAGGGCCACACGTGATCGATACCTTTCTCAACGAGTGGATCCGTTTCCGGACGCCCGGGCGGTATCGGTTTTTTGTGCGGTCTTTCCGGGCGGGCTGGGTTGGCCCTGAGGTGGTCTCGAACGTCGTGAATCTGCGAATCCTGCCTGCCGAAGATGGCCGTTGGGAAAAGCTGATGTGGCAGTGGGATAACGGCTCGCGAGCGGAGGCCGCGCGGGGAATCCGGTACCTTGGATCGCGCCAAGCCACGGAGTTCATGGCGCACCACTTGGATGAAGGCGCCGGCTTCATGGGTGGCTTGGCGAATGCGCCCCCGCTCGAGACTCTGCGGGCCTTGACCGGAGTCTCACAGACGCGCGGCGTGCGCGGATTTCAGACGATCAGAATGCTGGCGCCGGTGGCGCTGCCCTACGGTCCTCATCAGGACCGAAAGCCCGGGTGGCGCCGGGATGTGCGCAACTGGATTGGCAATGTCTACCGGGCGGGCGCCTTTAGGTTGACCGATTGGTTGGAGCCTTAACTCCGGCTATGCTGATCTGCGTTCTAGCCGCTGCAAACGGTCGCGCAGCTCTGCGATTTCGCGGTCTTTCGCTTCGAGCGCAGTATCTACCTTTTCCGCCCACGCGTCCATGCGGCTGCTCCATCGCGCACCCGTTTGCCACAAGCCAGCGTGACGTTCCAATCGCGCTGCCTGGGTGTCAAAGCGGCCGTTGAGTTGGGCGGATACTTGTTGAATATCGTGCCTTACGCCGGCCAACTCCCGCTCCAAGCTGCCTTTCAGATCGACAATGAGCTGTTCCAGGTTTTGCACGGCGCCTCAAGCCTCATCATACAGCAAGGCGCCGGGACTAGACGCGTTAGCGAATTCCCGCAATGATCGTCTTCTAGCTCTCAGTAATGGCTACGCTCATCAGCTTATCGCCCTGCTTGATCGTGTCGACGACATCCTGACCGGTCAGCACCTTGCCGAAGACCGTATGCTTGCCGTTGAGCCAATCGCAGGGCACATGGGTGATGAAGAACTGGCTGCCGTTGGTGCCGGGGCCAGCGTTGGCCATGGACAGCACGCCGCGCGCGTGGCTGTTGGGGTTGCCTCGGGTTTCATCCTCGAAGGTGTAGCCGGGGCCGCCGCGGCCGGTGCCAGTGGGATCGCCGCCCTGCACCATGAAGTCATTAATCACGCGATGGAAGATGGTGCCATTGTAGAACTCATCTTTGGCGAGGAAGACGAAGTTGTTCACCGTGATGGGTGCGTCTTTAGCGAACAGTTCAACCGTAATCGCACCGCGTGAGGTGGTCAGCGTGGCCGCGTATTTCTTGGCGATATCAATCCGCATAGGCGGCGGCGCCGGGTATTGTTTGGACATAAGAAATAGTGTAGCTTGATCGGACACCTTGCCGGACAATCTGTCGGCGAAGCAGACAGCGGTTCGAGAATATTTGCTCCCCGATGGCGCATGACGTTGCAATCAAACGACCAGAGCCCTTGGCCATCTGTATGCTATCTGACAGTCCATGAAACGAATTGGAATGATGCTCCTAGGAGCTCTGCTAGCCTCATCCGCTGGAGCCGCCCGGCCTGAGAAGCGAATCAAGACCAAGCTATCTTCTGAGCTACGAAAGGCTCCGGCGGGCAAGTCCGTAGAAGTGCTGGTGCGATACGCGTCGGCGCCCACCGATGACGACGAGGGCAAAGTCAGGGGCAGAGGTGGCCGAACCCTCGGACGGTTCAACGGAGTGGGCGCGGCGCACTTCGTGGTGGACGGAAAGGATCTAGCCAGTCTGGAAGCCGATCCGCGCGTGCTGGCCGTAGCCCCGGTTCGCACTCTGGGTTCGCACATGGATTGGACGCTGCCCTCGGTAGGGGCGGGAACGGTGCAAGCGTCGGGTTACACGGGCGCCAACATCGGAGTGGCGGTGATCGATAGCGGGGTGAACCTCTCCGCGGATTTGCAAGTGGCAGGCAGCACTACCTCGCGGGTGGTTTACAGTCAGGACTTCACGGGCAGCGGTACTGTCAACGATCAGTTCGGCCACGGCACGCACGTGGCCGGCGTCATTGCCGGGAACGGTGCAGCTTCGAGCACCGGAGCCAAGAAGAGCATCAAGGGTGTGGCCCCGGCGGCCAAGATCATCAATCTCAAAGCGCTGGACAAGAACGGCCAAGGCAACGACGCCTGGGTGGTAGCGGCCATTGATCGAGCCATTACCTTGAAGGCGACTTACAACATTCGCGTGATTAATCTCTCGCTCGGCCGGGCCGTGTTTGACTCCAGTTGGAATGACCCGCTGGACTGGGCCGTCGAGCGCGCCTATGCGTCGGGGATCGTAGTGGTGGTTTCGGCGGGCAATCAGGGGCGAAATAGCTCAGCCGGCAACCAGGGCTACGGAATGATCGCGTCGCCCGGTAACGACCCCTACATTATCACGGTAGGAGCAGTGCGGACCATGTTGAGCACGTCGCGCGCTGACGACTCGGTGACGACTTACTCGTCCAAGGGACCGACGCTGATCGACCAATACCTGAAGCCGGACATCCTCGCTCCGGGCAACCTGATTGCGAGCCTGCGCGCTACGGGAGGAACCATCGATACTCTTTACCCGGCCACGGCTCTGCCGACAAGTTACTATTTGACGGCGGGTACGACTGCCAAAGGCGCCTACTCTTGGCTGAGCGGCACTAGCATGTCCACGCCAGTGGTGAGCGGCACGGTGGCGCTGATGCTGCAGAAGACCTCCACCCTGACGCCCGATGTGGTGAAGGCGCGGTTGATGAAGACCGCCTCCAAGAGCTTGGCTAACGCCGGATTGAACCTCTACAACGGGACCACCTTCAACATCGTCAACGATGCTTTCACAGTGGGCGCCGGCTATATCTCGATGCGAACGCGGCAATCAACAGCACCGACACAGCCACGGGCGAAGCGTTCTCACCACCGACACACTGGGATGCGGCCTCGTCGTCCGTCAAGGTCGACATCGTCCCGTCTTTGGACATCTGGGCTCAGGCGGCCTTTACGCCGACCGCCGTGTGGGGAACCAGCGCGCTGCTGAATTCGTCCACACTGTGGAAACCTTCGCTGGCCCCGTGGGGTAGCGCCGGATCCGCCGCGTTCAACGTAATCTGGGGCGACAACGTGATCTGGGGTGATAACGTGATCTGGGGCGACGCGGATTGGGCACAAAGCCTGGCCCTTGGCGACAAGTAACCGCGAGGCCGGCGGAGGACGGGGCATCTGGTACGACGTCGCGGCGTGTAACCGGTAAGGTCTACACCGTGCGACTTGTCCGGCCATCTCTGCCGAACTCGCCGGCAGCCAAATTCTGCTGGTGATGCGGGGCTCGAACGACAAGCGGCCGGCCCTGCCCTCCTATCGATGGCACTCGTTTTCATCTGGCGGAGGGCGGCATTGGACCGCGCCCGCGCCGTAGACCTATGCCAACGGCGAGCCGTTCTTCTCGCCCAACGCCTGCGACTGGTGGCTGCGCCAACCGGCTGGCGAGGTGACGCGCTGCTCTACCGGATCGCTTTGGGTTGAGCCGCGCCCGCGAAGTCCACGCCCTCGTAGATATCGGCGAGTGCGAGCACGCATTTCGGCGACGGAAGCTCGATCAATTTGTCGAGCCCGCTGACGTTGTGATGCTTCCAAACTCGGCCCGCGCGAGTGTGGACGTCAACGGCGGGGCGGTCCGAAGAAGCGAGTAACACAGCATCGACACTGGAAATCCGCTGATATTCCTGGAGCTTAATCTCGCGGTCATAGCGCTGCGTGGACTTCGACAGCACCTCTACGATGATTACGGGATTGAGGAGGATGTCCCGGCGTCCACGTAAGAACTTCCGTTCGCCACACGCCACCGACACATCCGGATAGAAGAACGGGCCTTGTGGCGTGATCGCGATCTTCATGTCGCTGGTGAAAGGTTGACAGCCCTGTTTGCGCAGGGCAGCCAACAATAAGGCTGCGAAGTTTAGCGCCACAACGTTGTGGTTCTCCTGAGCTCCGGCCATCGCGAAGATCTCACCCTCGTAGTACTCGCTCTTTTCGAGAGCGGCGCGCTCCAACCGGATGTATTCCTCGGGCGTAAAACGCTTTCGAGGTTTCTTGGCCAGGACCGAACTTGGCATGTCCTTAGGGTACTACCGGGCCGCAGGCATCGCGACGCCGTCGTAGATATCGGCCAAAGCCACGACACAGGCAGGCGACGGGATGTCGATGACTTTGTCCAAGCCGGATATCGACCGTTCCTGCCAACCTCGACCGGATCGAAAGTGGAGGATCACGGAGTGACGATCCTGCGAAACCAGCAACACAGCCTGCAGGCTCGCAATCTGTTTGTAGCTCTTCAGCTTCAGACCGCGATCAAAGGCAGCCGTAGATTTGGATAGAACTTCCACGACCAGGACGGGGTTGAGTAGCACGTGATCTGATGAGTGGAGCGACGGTTTTCCACACGCGGCCGAAACGTCCGGGTAAAAGAAGGGCCCCTGCGGGGTGACCCCGATCTTCATGTCACTCGAGTAGGTGCGGCAATTTCGCGCTTTGAGCCGCCCATGCAGAGCGGCGCCGATATTCGTGGCAATCAAACAGTGCGCAGCCGTGCTGCCGGGCATGGCGAAAATCTCGCCATCGTAGTATTCGTTTTTCTCCGGTGCATCCACTTCCAGGGCCAAGTATTCCTCCGGCGTGAAGCGCCGCCGAGCCATACGGGCAAGCACAGAACTGGGCATCATCCAAAAGGCTAGCAGGTTCGCGGCAGGCGATTGGAGAGTTGAAGGGCCGGCGGCATCGGAGGAAACCACCAGCCCTCGGTCCGTGCCCAGATGGGCGAAGACACCTACCTGTTTTATCGGCACTGGCCGCCAATAAATTAGAGTATTAGGGCAAACTCAGGGCCGATTGGCCGCCGCGACGCCGTACCATCCTCGGTCCCAAGGAAAGGCGAACGAGGGCCGCGTGGCGTATCGAGTCATCTTGAATTCCACCCGCGTACCGGCGCCTGGTTCGAGTCGAACCGTCACCACTGGCCCGCCGATCTGCGTGGTGGCGCCGCCCAAAGTGACCGATTCAAATCGGTGTTCGCCGTAGCCGCCGGCCTGCACGACGATATCGCGCGCCGCGATAGGATTCGTATTCACCAGCGTCAGCGTGGCCGAATCCGGACCCAGCTTTTCCACCAGCGCCGCCACGTCTTCCGGCAGCCCGGCCCGGCGCTTGACCGGATCGAAATATCGGAAACGCGAGTGCAGCACCCAGATGCGTCCGCGTGAGAAATACCCGCCCAGGCTGACGTTGGTGAGACCGTTGGTAGTGGCCGGATTCAGATCGAGCAGATAGTCCGCCAGCCGCGAATCGGCGGTGGTCTGATCGTTGTGGATCAACTCTACGCGGCGGCGAATCCGCGCCAGATCGTCGCGGAGCACCTGTTCCGGGTAGTCGGGCAGCTTGCCTTCCAGATAGCCGAGCCATGCGTCGCCGCGGTCAGGCTCGCTGTAGTCGTCCCGTCTGGTACTTGGCGTGAACATGCTGGCGATCGGCACGCGTGCCAGATCCTTGCGGTCCATGGACCAGAAGTAAAGCTCGGTCAGCCGGTCTGTGTGAAGCTGCTCACCGTACTGATACCAGCTGGGCGCGCCGTTGTACTTGTAGCCCTTCGGATCTCCATACATCTGCGGCAGCAGCGTCCGGCCATTCTCCACTTTTTTCTGCGCGTAGATCAGATCCATCTGCTTGCGCAGCGTGTCGACGAACGACTGATCGCCGGAAAGAATCAACGCGTTCCCGAAGCCAGGCCACGTTCCGTCGGTGAAGTAATTGCGGTGCGCGATCTTCTCCAGTTCGCCATCGAAGATCGTGAAGTTCCAGCCGTAAGTGCCCTTCCACCACTGGCCGTTGTGCGCGCCGCCCAGTTTGCCGTCGAGTCCAATGTTACTCGGAATCATGCCGCCGGTCTCAGCCGCTCGCTGCTTCCAGGCGCCGACATAGTCCAGCACCCATTGCCGATACTTGTCCTCGCCGGTCAGCATGTAGGCATTCATGCCCAGAATCGTCGACGCGAGATTGAGGAAGTTGTCGCCTTCGCTATCCAGATACTCGTCGCAGTGGGCCAGCATCTTCTTGTAGTGCGACTCAAGGTCCAGCATCTTACCGCGGCCGGCGGGATTGTGAAGCAGATGGAAGGTGCCTGGGACCGGATCGCCCACCCAGTCATACGTCGTAGCCTTGTGCAGCATCGGACCCTTGCTGCCGGTCCACATGCTGCGGAGAATCTTGTGCTCCTTGTCGTAGTTGGGCGCCTCCGGATCGTCTCCCATATACATCGCGGCAAAACGGCGCATGCGCTGGCGATATTGTTCGTTGTTGGGATCGGAGAGGCCTTGCAGCAGGAAACCGCGCATGCCTTCGCCAGTGTGGAACCAGTCCGATTGCGTGATGAACTCTTTTGAGTAGGCTCCGTTGGCGGCGATCTTGGTGAGCTTCGTACGTAGTTCGTTGTACTGGTTGAGGTGGCCCTCCTGCGCTTTCTTGAATAGCGCCAGCACTCGATCAGACCCGCCCAGCGCGTGCAATACAGTCCAGTTCCAGAAGGTCTCAATCGCGTCGTCCGGGCCGTCCAGCGTGCCCCAGCGAGGTGTATGGAGCAGATAGCCGCGTTCGTCGACGAACTTGCGCGAGAACTCTTCCACCGCGAGCGAGTTGTAGCGCAGCACTTCACGCTCGAGCAGTGCCCAGGCCGGTGGCGGCATCGGCGTCTTGACGTGGAGCGTCACTTCGGATCGCGTGGTCTGCGCCAGGCAAGCGAGGGGGAGCAGCAGCAGGAAGATGAACCGCATGGAGTAACCCGTCACAATATCACTGCCGATGGTGCAGCTTGAACGCCACCACATTCGATCCCGCCGCGATCGCCACATATTGCTGGCCGTTCACCGCATAGGTGAGTGGCGATGCCGAGATCTGTTCGCCCGTGTTGAAGTGCCACAGCGGCTTGCCGGTGCGTGCGTCCAGCGCCGTCAGAAACCCTTGATCGTCGGTAGCGAAAATCAGCCCGCCGGCCGTGGACAGCACGCCCGCCCCATAGCGGCGTGAGTTGATCTGCTGGTGCTCCCACATGAGCTTGCCGGTGGTCAGGTCGAGCGCTCGCACATACATTTGCCACGGCTCTTCGGGACTCTCTATATAGCCGGTCGCCGCGAATGAGTTGCCCCCGGGCCGAAAGGTATCGCGCGATTTGGTGTTGATGCCGCAGCCTTCCTGCGCCACGAAATAGAACCATCCTGTTTCAGGGTTGAATGCCGGCGACATCCAGTTGGTGGCGCCCGACGTAGCCGGACACGTCTTGGTGCCTTTCAGCGAAGGCTCGATGCCGGGCACACGAATCGGGCGGCCCTCTTTGGTGAGGCCGGTGGCCCAATTCAGATTCCTGATGAAGGGCGTGCCGTGGAGAAACTCGCCGGTCACGCGGTCCAGCACATAGTAGAAGCCGTTGCGATTGGCCTGCACCAGCAGCTTGCGGGGCTTGCCTTGATACGGCGCGTCCACCAGCACCGGGATCTCGACGGCATCCCAATCGTGCACGTCATGTGGCGTGAACTGGAAATACCACTTCAATTTGCCAGTGTCGGCGTCAAGCGCCACCATCGATTCGGTGTAGAGGTTGTCGCCCTTGCGCACGTCACCATCGAAGTCCGGCGCCGGGTTGCCGATGCCCTGATAGATCAAGTTGAGCTCAGGATCGTAGGAGCCGGACAGCCACGTATTGCCGCCGGCGGTCTTCCATGAGTCGCCCGCCCAGGTCTCGTGGCCTGGCTCGCCGGGCTCGGGAATCGACTTCCAGCGCCAGAGCCGCTCGCCGGTCTCGGCGTCATAGGCGTCCAGGAATCCGTTGAGTCCGTGATCGCCCGGCGCGATGCCCTGAATCACTTTGCCCTTGATCACCAGCGGCGCGCCCGGAGACCAGTAGCCATCCTTTGCCTCGGCAATTTTGGTGGCCCAGAGCTGGCTGCCTGTGCGCGCATCGAGCGCCACCAAGTGTGCGTCAGGCGTACCGAAGTAGACTTTGTTGCCGTAGACCGCCACGCCGCGATTGGGTCCCTTCTGCAAGGCTGGCTCATGCTGGTACTCCCAGATCTGCCGGCCCGTGCGGGCGTCCAGCGCGTAAACCGAATTCGGGTACGCCACATACATCACGCCGTCCACTACGATTGGCACTGACTCCAGCCGCCGCGCATTCGGTACGTGATACATCCAGGCTGAGACCAGATCCTTGACCGTGGTCGCGTCAATCTGCTTCAGCTCGCTATGCCGCTGCGAATGGTACTGCCCGCTGTAGTGCAGCCAGTTCCTCGGGTCAGGATGGCGGAGTTGCTCGTAGGTCACCTGCGCCTGCGTCAACGCGCCCGCGGCGATCATGATTGCCAGCGCGAGTTTCATTCAGGTCTCCTCTTGGCTTGCTGGGCGAGGAACGCCAGCAGGTCTTGCAATTCGTCCTTGGTCAAGCGGCGCGCGGCGTCGTCCGGCATCAATGATTTAGCCCCGCGCTGGACCTCCTGGATTTCCTCTTGCAGCAGCAGGTGCAGCTTGTCGTCGCGGCCCAGCACTTGCATCGAGTAGTTGTTCTCGTTGCGCGCCACCCCGTCAATGCGCGCTCCGGCCTTGGTGGTAATGGTCACAGGCACGTAGCCGCGCGGGGGCACGGGCTTGGCCACGGTGAGGGCGGCGCGCAGATCCTCGAGCTTGCGTTCGGCGCCAATGCTGCTCAGGTCCGGACCAAGGATCCCGCCTCGCCCGCGCACCATGTGACATTGCACGCACCCGCCCTTGCCGTGAAAAACCAGTTCACCGCGCGCCGCGACGCCGGCCACTTCCACGTCCACCGCGGTGGCGCGCAAACTGTGGATATAGGCGATGATCTTGTTGACGTCGGCAGCGGACAGGGACGACGCCGGCATCGCGGTTCCCTTGATCCCATTCTTGATTGCGTCAAATAGCTCCTCGGCCGACGAACGGAGATATCGTCTTTGCGAGCCGAGGGCGGGCGCACGATCGCCGCTCTCGCCGTCAAGGCCGTGGCACATGGTGCAGGAGCGGTTGTAGATGGCACGGCCAGCACGCGCGTCCGCCAGATTGGGCTGCAAACGTTGGCGCCCTCGAGGTTGGGCCAGCAGCAGCGAGCCCGTTAGCAGCAAAAGGAGAATGCATCGCATCAGCGTTTCATCATATCCTTGTCTGGGTACCTATGAAAAAGAACAGCAGACGATCCATGTTTCAAGCGGCCGCCCTGGGGCTCGCCGGTGCGAGTGCGGCTCAGGCCGCCGCCGGCGATTGGACGCCGAAAAAAGCTTCGGCGGGCGGGCCCATCCGGTCAGGCCACTTGCTTTTCCTCAGCGGCATCGGCGGCTGGTATCCGGAGAAGCGCAAGGAAGCGGGCGACGCCAAGGTGCAGATGCGCAGCGTGCTCGAGACCATGAAGGCAGCGCTCGAGAAGGCGGGCTCGTCGATGGACAATGTGCTCAAGGTCAGCGTGGCGCTCGTGGACCCGGAAGCCAACTGGGAGCCGATGAATCAGGCCTACGACGAGTTCTTCACCAAGAACAAACCGGCGCGGTCCTACTGGGGCGCCACCGGCTTTCGCCGAAAGGGCCAGTTGATGCAAGTAGACTGCATCGCCTACGTGGACTAACCCCGCAAATACTTGTTGAAGTGCGCCAGCGTGCGCTCCCAGGCTAGCTTGGCCGCCGCTTCGTCATAGCGCGGCGTCGTGTCGTTGTGGAAGCCGTGATTGGCGCCTTCGTACATGTGCATCGTGTAGCTGGCGTGGTTTTCCTTCAACGCCGCTTCATACGCTGGCCAGCCCTTGTTGATGCGCTCATCCAGCGAGGCGTACTGCACCAGGAGCGGCGCTTTGATCTTGGCCACGTCCGCCGCTTGCGGCTGCCCGCCATAAAACGGAACGCCAGCCGAGAGGTCCGCACCCAGCCGCACAGCCAGCATGTTGACGATGCCGCCGCCGAAACAGAATCCGACCGCGCCGATTTTGCCGGTGCAATCCGGCCGCGCCTTCAACCAACGCGCCGCCGCCACGAAATCTTCTGCCATCTTGGCGCGGTCCACCGTGGCGAAGAGCTTGCCGCCCTGTTCGTTATCGCCGGGAAATCCACCGACGCTCGTAAGCCCATCGGGCGCGAACGCGATGAAATTGGAAGTGCCCAGCCGGCGCGCGACGTCCTCGATATAGGGATTGAGTCCGCGATTCTCATGCACCACCAGTACGGCCGGAAGCTTACCCTTCGCGCGGGCCGGTTTCACCAGATAGCCCTTGATGGTGCCGTTGCCTTGCGGCGATTCGACGGTGGCCCACTCGGTCTTAATGCGCTTGTCTTCTTTGGGTACCTGCTGAGCCCAGGCATAGTTGGGGCGCAACGCCTCAAGGATCCCGGCGGCGGTGAGCCCGCCTACGGTGAAATTCCGGGCACCATCGAGAAACGCCCGGCGGTCAATCTCGCCGTGCACGTAACGGTCAAATAGGCTCAGCAGCTCTTGGGGAAAATCCGAGGCCTTCATTCTTTCCATTTGGTGATGCTCTCCTGTTACAGCTTGATCAGATCCCAAGGCTTGCGATACGTGCGAGTGACCATGGCGTTGGCGTCGGAGGCCGCACCGGTGAACTCTTCCTTCTTCGCATCCCAATGCAGCTTCTTGCCGGTCTTCATCGCGATGTTGCCGAGCAGCGCCACTGAAGTCCCGCGATGCCCGACCTCGATATCCGCGTTCGGCGTCTTGCGCGAGCGCACGCACTCGACGAAGTTAGTCGTATGAGCCCGCGTCGGCTCTTCGACGTTCTCCCACATGCGTTTCACTTTGAGTACGCGCTTGGGCGCTTCGCCTCCGTCGGCCAACCTTCGCCGATAGGCAGGCGGCTCCGGCTCCGGGAAAATCTCCCAGCCGATGCGCTCGGCATAAATAGTCGCTTCAGTGCCATGGAAGGCGATGCCGTTGGGCTGGTCAGATTCCCCGAGTGCGTTGTAATAGCGATGGCCAGGCGTACGCCCACCCACACCGTGCGAATTGATATTGGAGCCTTCGTAGGTGGCAATGAAGTTGTCGTACTCGTAGGTGACGTGCATGAGGTCTGGAACCTCGCGGCCGTCTTTCACAAGATAGAGCCCGCCCGAAGCCGAGATCGTTTTCGGCGCCGTGACGCCCATGATCTGCTGCATGGTATCGAGGCGATGGTTGCCGAAGTCGGTGATGTAGCCGCCCGAATAGTCCCAGAAGTAGCGATACGTGCCAAGAAACCGATTGGGATTGAACGGCACTTTGGGCGAGGGCCCCAGATACATTTCCCAATCGAGCCCTTCCGGCGGCGGTCCATCGGGCTTCATGCCAAAGCCATTCGGCGTGTGATTGGAGTAGTTCCACACGCGCACAAACTTCACCTCGCCGATGTCGCCGCGCTGGATCATCTCGGCGATCTTGGCAAAGTGCGGGGCCGAGCGGTGCTGGGAACCCACTTGCACGATCCGGTTGTACTTGCGCGCGGCGTTCACCATCACGCGGCCCTCGCGAATTGTCAGAGAAGTCGGCTTCTCCACGTACACATCCTTGCCCGCTTGACAAGCCAGGTTCGAAGCAATCGCGTGCCAGTGGTCTGGCGTGGCGATGTGTACGGCGTCCACTTCTTTGAGGTCCAGCAACTGACGGAAATCGGCAAACAACTTGGCGTCCGGGCCCGCCCACACCCGCGCTTGCTCGGCGTTGGGTTTGAAGACGTCGGCCACGGCGGTATAGGCCACATTGGGGTTGTCCCGCATTAGTTGGGCCACGTACTTTCCGCGGCCACCGCAGCCGATCAAGGCGATGTTGACCCGATCGTTGGCTCCCTTCACTCGCGAAGCCGACAACGCGGTCAAGGCAGACGCTTTTACAAAATTACGGCGAACCATATAGAGTCGAGTCTACTACTCCCACTCTTCAGATTGCATCGGAGATGCTGGTGAACGGAAAATCTTTCACCACCAGCGGCGGCGCGATCATGCCATCGCCCTCGCCACCTTGCACGCGCTCCGGGCGGCCCGCGGCGACCACGTTCTGCAGCAGGCGAACGGGACTTTCGTTGAAGCGGAAGTTCACGGCCGGCGTCGTCACTTTGCCGTTCTCGATGAGGAACAGACCATCGCGTGTTAGCCCGGTGAGTTGCACGGTCTGCGGATTGACAAAGCGAATGTACCAGAAGCGTGTCACCAGCAGGCCACGTTCAACCGAACCGATCAATTCCTCCAGGCTCTTGTTGCCGCCTTCGAGCAGTAGATTCACCGGTGCCGCCGTCGGCTGCTTACCGGCCTTACCAGCCCAGTAGCGGTCATAGAACATATTCTTGACCACGCCTTTTTCAATCCAGCTAATCGGCGCGGCCGGCAAGCCGCTGCCAAAGCCGGTCCACGGCAGGGAGGAGAACTGCCTGTTGAACGGATCGCTGCGCAGGGTGACCCAGTCGGGAAACAGTTTGTCGCCCAGCAGCGTGCCGCCGCCCTTCTTACTCAGAAAGCTTCGGCCCTCTTCAGCCCCGCGCGCCTGAAAGGCGAAGCCCAATAACTGGACCAGATCGGCCACTGCGGTTGGCTCAAGCACGACGGTGTACTTTCCTGGTTCAAGAGCTTTCGGGTTCTTCCATCGCAAGCATTTCTCAATCGCAGTCTTTCCCACACGCGCCCCATCGATTTCTTCGATCCGTGCGGCGGGGTGTGACGCCCAACCGGAACTGGAACCGTCCGGCGCGCGCACCGTGGTGGAAAGCCGCGCATCCGTGGTACGGCCGAAGCCGAAGTTGCCGGCCTTGTTGGCCAGCGCCGCCGCGTTAGCGGACCGTTGGAAAAAACCCGCCGCCACCAGTTTATTGGCCTTGGCCCCTTCGATGATGGCGCGCACGTGAGGAATCATCGCCTCGTTCCTCGCCTTAGACGTGGACTCGGCGTAGTTCTCTTCGGCCGCATACTTCTGCGGCGGCAGCGGCGGGTTTCGCTCCGGATTTGGAGGCGAAATCCGCGCCAGTTGCTCACTGCGTTGTAAGGCCTGTCGCAGTGAGGCGTCGTCGAACTCGGTGACCGACGTGCTGCCGGACTGCCCGTCTTTGGCCGACGTGATCGACATGGTTTGGTCGATCGTGAACCCGGACGTGGTGACGCCGTTTAGCGCGAATCGAATCGAGGCATCTTCGGAGCTGGTCAGCCGGATCTCGCATTCTGGAAAGGTGGAATAGCTCAGCGCCTTCTCCACCAATTTTTTGGCTTGTTCTCTGGTCAGCATGTTGAGTTAGTCCGTCACGATCACGTTGATTTGCTTGAACAGCGCGGGCGAGCAGCCGTGGCTCACCGAGTTGATCTGCCCGGGCTCACCTTTGCCGTCGTTCGCCGCGCCCCACTGCTGCCAGTAACTCGGGCCGGCTATCGCCGCGCAATTCTGCCAGAAATCAGTGGTTCGGCTCTGGTAGGCAACCTGCGAAATCATGCCTTGTTTCTTGCCGTTCTTGACGGCCCAGAACGCATCGCCGCCGAACTGGAAGTTGTAGCGTTGCTGGTCGATCGAAAAGCTACCGTCGCCGTCGATAAGAATGCCGTCGTCCACGCCGGCCAGCAGATCGTCGAGTGTCGTGGTCCGCGGCCCGGGCTCAAGCCACACGTTGGGCATGCGCTGGAAGGGCACGCTGGCCCAGTCATCGGCATAGCAGCAGCCGCGCGATTCGGTCTCGCCCACCAGGTGCGCCTGGTCGCGAATCGTCTGGTAGTGCTTGAAGATGCCTTTCTCGATGATGGGGAACTTCGTCGTCTTCACGCCGTCATCGTCATAGGCCGTCGTAGCCAGGCCGCGTTCATTGGTGCGGTCTCCCCAGATATTCATGATCTCCGAGCCCACGCGCTCTTTGCCGAGTTTGTCTGGCGTCAGAAAACTTGTACCGGCGTAATTGGCTTCATAACCTAGTGCGCGATCGAGCTCGGTTGAATGGCCGATACTTTCGTGAATCGTAAGCCAGAGATGGCTGGGCAACAGAATCAGGTCTTTCTTGCCCGCCGTCACCGGCGGCGCTTTCAGATGTTCAATGACTTCCTCTCGAATCCGCCGGGCGTTCTCCACCAGGTTCATGACAGGGACATATTCGTAACCGGCGGTAACCTGGGGCGGCTGATAGCGGCGGGTCTTGGAAAGCGCACGGCTCACGTCCACCGCCGTGGCGTTCACCTGCGCATAGGTTTGCAGATTTAATTGCTGGATGGAGGAGCCCTCGGAGGTGGCCAGGTACTTGTCTTCGCTGCGGAAAGACAGCGTGCAACCGGAAGCGAAAACCTGGCGCTGTTTCTTGGCCTCCGCGGCCGCCGCGCGAATCAATTCCAGTTTTTCTTCGATCGGCACAGCGAACGGATCGCGCTCGTGCGGAGTCTGCCAGCGATCGCGATACTTGCCCACCGGCGCCAGTTGCACGGGCTTGGCTTGCAGCACCGCGTTGGCCTTAGCTACCCCCACGGCCTCGCGCGTGATCCGGACGATCTCATCCTTGTTCACGATTGGCGAAGCGGCAAAGCCCCAGGCGCCGCCGGCGATGACGCGCACACCGAACCCGAAGCTGGCTGAGTCGGCCACATTGGGCACTTCCAGAATCTTGCCGGTGCCGCGCTCGGGATTGAGCCGTACTGTAACAAACTGCCGGCGATAGCGGGTGATGCGGATGTCGCAGTAAGTGGCCTTGAGTTTCTTGGCCTCGCGCAAGGCTACGGCGCCCAGATTCTCAAGTTCCGCATTGGGGACCCGGGAACCCGCGGGCGCGGCGGCAAACAGACGCTCAGCGAGCGCCATGCCGGCGGCCGATTCAAGAAAACGACGCCTGGTGAGCATATCGTTCCAGGGTACACGGATTCCGGGTACTGATGATTGCGGCTGGGCAGGGCGAACGGGCTACTTCCCGCCGCGTGCGTAATAACCCTTGCGAGCCGCGACGCGGTGATCCTTGTTATCCGTCCGGATCTCCAGACGGTGGAACGCCCCATCCTTTTCGGAGGCGCTGGCCGAATAGCCAATCGCATACTGGCTGCGCATCTCTTCGTCGAGCTCGGTGAAGATCTGCTGGAGCGTGCGATGGCGGCCCACCTCGAAAACTCGCCCGCCGGTTTCTGTCGACATCTTCCTCAGGTCGCCATCGCTGCCGCCGCCGAACATCGAGTAGCGCGGGTCTGTGTAGTAGATCGAGTAGATGATGGCGTCGGCTTTCTGCGCCGCCTCGATCGCGCCTTGCACCTTGATGCGCGAGCCGTAGTCCATGCCATCGGTAATGAGGATCAGCACTTTGCGCCCCACTTCGCCCTTGAGCTGTTCGCTCGCCGCCAGATAAACCGCATCGAAGAGAATCGTGCCGCGCACCGGGGCATTCGTCGTGCCTGGCGTGAAGACGCCGCCCACCGGAACGCTGAGCCTCAGGTTGCT
>JAYTKJ010000627.1:0-3311 GCA_043730365.1 Acidobacteriota bacterium
GTACGGCGATAGCCATTTCGGCCGCGGATGTCTGCTCGCCCGCCGCCTGGTGGAGCGTGGTGTACGAATGGTCCAGATCTTCACTGGTCCGGGCCAACCGTGGGATAGCCACGACGACATCATGGATCATAAGAAGCTTTGCAAGGACGCCGACCCGGCCATTTCTTCGCTGATCCGCGATCTGAAGACGTCGGGGCTGCTCGATGAGACGCTGGTGATCCTCGGCGGCGAATTCGGGCGCACTCCGGCGGCGGAGATCAGTGCAGTGGTCAAGGTGCAGAATGGCCGCGATCATAATAGCCTCGGCTTTAGCACGGTTTTGATGGGCGGCGGTATCAAGGGCGGCATGGCGTACGGCGCGACGGATGACTTCGGCTATCGCGCCGTGGAGAATCCGGTCCACGTGCATGATCTACATGCCACGGTGCTGCATCAGCTCGGCTTCGATCACACGCGCCTCACTTATCGGTATGGCGGGCGCGACTTCCGGCTGACCGACGTCGAGGGCAACGTGGTGAAGGCGATCGTGTCATGAGACTGCTGATTTTCCTTCTCGCCGCGCACGCGCTCTTCGCCGACGAGGCGAGCGACTTCTTTGAAAAAGAGGTTAGGCCGGTTCTCGCCAAGAATTGTTCCGCATGCCATACGGCGACGGCTCTCGGGAACCTTTCGATGACGTCGGGGGAGGCGCTGCGGAAAGGCGGCAATTCCGGGCCTGCGATCATGCCGGGCAAGCCGGATGAGAGCCTTCTGATCCAGGTGGTCTCGCACACCCACGCGCGGCTGAAGATGCCGCCGTCGGGCAAGCTGAGCGATGCGGAGATCGGAGCGCTGAAGCAGTGGATCGCCGATGGTGCTGTGTGGCCGGAAACAAGCGTACCCAAACCGAAGCCGGGCGCGGGTTACCAAATCACCGTCGATCAACGGGCGTTCTGGTCATTCCAACCAGTGAAGAAACCGGCTGTGCCTGCGGTGAAGGACGCGCACTGGGTGAAGTCGCCTGTGGATGCCTTCCTGTTGAAGGCGATGGAGGCGAAAGGCATCCGCCCCACGACTCCGGCGCCGAAGCATGTTTTGTTGCGGCGCTTGTATCTGGATCTGGTCGGTATTCCGGCCACTCCGGCGGAGGCGGATGCATTCGAGCGGGACGCATCTCCGAACGCACTCAGGTCGGTCGTCGAGACGCTGTTGTCCTCGCAACGTTACGGCGAACGATGGGCGCGGCACTGGCTGGACGTCGCCCGTTACACAGACGACAAATTGAACATCGTGGCGGACGAGCCCTATGCGAATTCATTCCGGTTCCGCGACTGGGTCGTGAAGGCGTTCAACGACGACATGCCGTACGACCTGTTTATCAAAGCGCAGTTAGCCGGCGATCTGTTGCCGATGAAGGACCGCGAGCCGCTGCTGCCTGGGTTGGGATTCTACGGCATGAGCGCGCAGTATCAGGAAGATCGCCCCGACGTGACCGGCAAGGCTTTCCTTGGGATGACCGTGGGCTGCGCGCAATGCCACGACCACAAGTTCGATCCGATTCCGACCAAGGATTACTATTCCTGGCTGGGCATCTTCACGAATACACGGCTGAAGGAATATCCGCTGGCCAACGAGCCCACGGTGGCCGGGTATCACAAGAAGGAGAAGGAAGTCGAGGAGTTGCAGAAGGAACTCGATCGCTTCCGGCAGAGCCAGTCCCGCCTGCTGGCCGAGATTCTGGCCGCGCGCATCGAGAAGTACATTCCGGCCGCGTATCAAGTGATGGGCCCGCGGAAGAGCATGGTAGCAAACGTGGCGAAGGCCGCCGGTTTAGATGAAGGCGTCCTGCAGCGCTGGGTCGACTATCTCGGCCGCATGGATCACGAGGGCGACTATCTGAAGGCCTGGCAGACATTGCTGGCCGACGGCGGCGACGCGCGCAATGTGGGCGAAGCACTCCAGGCCGAGGTGCTCACCCTCCATACCGAAATTCGCGGGGTCGAGGAAAAGAATCTCGCCACACTGGGCGGCGCCGAGGGCAACCCCGCGCTGGCCAAGATCGTGCTGCTGCCGTATCCGCGCGACAAGTATGTGTTCTGGGCTGGCCTGTTCGGCGATTCCCGCACAGGCTTCACGAACCGCAAGGACGTCCGCGTGCTGCAATATGCCGGCGACGATCTGGATCGCTTCCTCCACGGCCTGTGGAAAGAGTATTCGCAGGAGTTGAAGGCGAAGCTCGAAGCGAAGAAAAAGGAATTGCCCACGAAGTATCCGTTCCTGCACATCGTCGAAGACGTCGAGAAGCCGAAGAACATGCAGGTGCATATTCGCGGCAACGCGGACAGTCTTGGCGAAGAGGCGCCCCGCGCGTTCCTTTCGATTTTGAGTCCTGAATCCCCCGCTCCGTTCACCAAGGGAAGCGGACGACTCGAGTTGGCGGAAGCAATCGCATCGCCGAAGAATCCGCTCACCGCGCGAGTGATGGTGAACCGCATCTGGGCGCAGCACTTCGGCTCCGGCATCGTGCGCACGCCGAGCAACTTCGGCCAATTGGGCGATCGCCCGTCGAACCCGGAACTGCTCGACTACCTGGCGGCGCGATTTGTGGAAAGCGGATGGTCGGTGAAAGCGATCCATCGCGAGATCGTGCTGTCGTCGGCGTACGCATTGAGCGCGCTGCCGGTCGAGGCGAATTTGAAGGTCGACGCCGAGAACCGGCTGGTCTGGCGTGCGAACGTTCGGCGCCTGGACGTGGAGGCGCTGCGCGATTCCGTGCTGGCCGTCGCGGGCACGCTGGATCCGGCGGTAGGCGGCCCACCCACTCCGATCAACGACGAGAATAACCGCCGCCGCACGATCTATAGCTTCGTGAGCCGCCGCAAACTGGATGCAACGCTGGCGACGTTTGATTTCCCGAATGCGAACGATTCGTCGGAGCAGCGGATTCTAACGAACACGCCGTTGCAGCGGCTTTACCTGCTGAACAGTAAGTTCGTGATGAATCAGTCGAGGGCGTTCGCCGATCGGGTAAAGGAATTAGCCGGGAGCGGGCCGGCCGCAGGCGTGAAGCAAGCGTACCGCCTGGCGCTGAATCGCCAGCCTTCCACAGAAGAACTACGATGGGGACAAGAGTATCTCGCATCCGGCGAGCCACTGTCGAGTCTGGCGCAGGCGATCTTCAGTTCCAACGAATTCCTGTACCGGCAGTGAGGAAGCAATGAATATGCAGAACACGATGGATCGACGAACGCTGCTGCGGTGCCTGAGTGGCGGCTTCGGCTCGGTGGCGCTGGCCAACATGCTGCACGCGGAGACCGAACCCGGCCCGCACT
>JAYTKJ010000628.1:0-3570 GCA_043730365.1 Acidobacteriota bacterium
CGCACCGAACTGCCGAAGCGTTGCTGCACCGAAAACGGTTGGCCGGTGGCAAAGTCACTCCAGTTGTTAAACCCGAACAGCGGCCGCTGCAAGGCGTCAAACACGCTGTCCGCCGCGAGATGGAAGTACTCAAAACCCATCTTCAGATTGTGGCGGCCCTTGGTGAAGCTAAAGTTGTCGGTGAACTGGTACGTGTTTTGTTCGCGGCCCTGTGGCAGTCCTTCCCACACACCAAAGGAGGCGATCGAACCGTCGTTGAAGCCGATTCTCGGTCCCAGCGGCACGGTGCTGTCGATCGTGAAGTTTGGCAGGCTGCGTCCGAAGCCGAAACGGAATTCGTTCACCGCCGATGTGCCGATTGTGTGAGTCTGCGCCAACGTCGCCTGACGCGGGGAGTTGGTGGAGACCGCTCCGAAGTTGGCCAAGTTAGTCCCAATGAACGTCAGGCCTGAGCTCGCCGAGCTTTGGTTGAACCTGGAGTAACGCACCCACAGCTTATCGCGGTCACTGATGTTCCAATCGCCCCGGACAGCCAACTGATACGAGTTGGTCAGGGTGCCGGCCTGCTGTTGCACCGTCCCGATGCCTCCGGCGGTTGATTGGGCGGCCGGCAACTTGTACTGATCCAGCAGGGCCTTCGAGGTGGGATCGGTTACCAACGCCAGTTGGTCCGCCGTCGGAACCTGCGCAATCCTGGCCGCGCCCGCCCCACGGAGCTTGAAGCCTTCGTAGTCGGTAAACCAAAACACCTTGTTGCGGGCGTCCAGCAGCTTCGGGATGTAAACCGGACCGCCCAGGGAGTATCCGTACGAGTTCTGCCGGACGATATTGGTCTTGCCGGTGCGGTCAAAGAACGGACGCGCGTTCAGCTTGTCGTTCTGCAAGTACTCATAGAGCTCGCCGTGCAAACCATTGCTGCCACTCTTTGTGATGTACATCATCTGCGCACTGGAATTGCGGCCGTACTCGGCACTGAAGTTGTTGGTGATCACCTTCACCTCGGCGATCGAGCTGAAGTTCAACGGACCCAACGGACCGCCCGTGCCGGTTACCGACACGTCCGTCGCCGAGATTCCGTCCACTGTAATGTTGTTGCCGCGCCCCCGTCCGCCGTTGGAGTTGAAACTACCGGAGCCTAGAAACGGATTGTTGGCCGAGACGGGCGCTATCCCGGGCGACGTCAGCGCAAACAGGTTCGGGTTGCGGTTGACGGGGATCTCCTGGATCTTCTCGCCGACGATCGAGGTCTGGATCTGGGCATTTTCGGTGTCGAGCTGGCTCACCGCGCCGCTCACCGTCACGCTCTCGGTCACCTGCCCGACCTCCATTTTGAAGACGATACTGGCGATTTCACCCGTCTTCACCGTGGCGCGCGTGCTCATGGCGCGGAAGCCGCCGGCTTCGGCCTTGACGTCATACTCGCCGATCGAGAGCAGCGGCGCAATAAAGCGCCCCTCCGCGCCTGTGCTAAGAGACCTGGTTTCGCCCGTGGCGATGTTGATTACCTGGACTTTGGCTCCCGACATGGCAGCGCCCGACGCATCGAGCACCAGGCCGCGAACTTCACCGGTGATCTGCCCGAATGCCGCGAGGGCCGTCAGGGCAAACAAGAAAACGATTTGAATCAGTCTGTTCATAACTTCCTCGTAAGATGGTTGGCTGCCTATATTATCTGCAAGTTCGCTGCCAAGTCCTAGTACGACTGATAATAAAGGGCTTCGGTTATGATCCGAGAGTTCCAATTCCAGTATAAGGACCGGAAAATACCATTTCCGAGAGAAATAGAATACTGTCTTAACTCCATTAAGGTCTTTGCCTTAGGACCACGCTGCTCGCTAATCGGCCGAAGTGTCGAGCCGCACGGTACGATAGAAGGGTATGCATCCCTGGCACGACATCTATGTCGACGACCATCTCATTTCTAAAGTCTTCCCCGTGGTCATTGAAGTGCCCATGGGAAGCAAGAACAAGTACGAGCTCGACAAAGAGTCCGGTCTGATGCGGCTGGACCGCGTGTTGTATAGCGCCGTTTACTATCCGGCTAATTACGGTTTCATCCCTCGTACCTTCTGCGACGATGGCGATCCGCTGGATGCGTTGGTGCTCGGGCAGGAGCCGGTACACCCGATGACGGTGGTGGAGGCGCGGGCAATCGGCGTGATGCGGATGCGCGACGAGAAGGGGCTGGACGACAAGATCATCGCGGTGTCGGTGAACGACCCGGCGGTGGCGGACTACACGATCCACACCCAGCTTCCGCAGCATCAGTTGCGCGAAATCAAGCGCTTCTTTGAAGACTACAAAACGCTGGAGCACAAGCAGGTGGTGGTGGAAGATTTCATGGGTCCGGAAGATGCTGTGCGCATTCTGATCGAGGCCACCGAAATGTACCGGCAATTACGGCGTGGCGAAATCGGGCGCATCAAAAAATAGCCTTGGCTGTCAGAACGTCGCAAGATATCTGACGTGCGCGCCCTGGAAACACGCCCGTTTTGGAAACCTATCGAACCGCGTAACAGTTTCGCAACGCTCAAAGGCTTGGATTCTGCAAGATAGCCGGTTCGTTGCATAACCGGCCATGTACGCACGGCCCCGGCGCACGCCGATGCGAGTCTCTCGCCGTTGGTAAGGAACCCCTCCACAGATGCCAGGCGCCGTTGACCATGGGCTATCGCGGGGGCCTGTGTGTAGACACAAACCAACAAGGTTGCAAATTCAAAAACTTCCGCCTTGCCCCGGGATGAGTCCCGCTATGCCGGCTTCGGCGCGACGATCTTCTTCGGAATCGACTCGGTGTCTGCGCCGACCCGGGTAGTTCACCCGGTCTCGGTTCAACTTCCTCCGTGAGGCGACCCATCTGGTATCAGCGCGACAGTTTCACTGGTGAGGAAAAGGTCGTCACTTTGACCGACGAGTTTTTTGCCGAGGTGATGGCACACCCGCTCCTAGTTTCCAAGAAAGGGAAATGAGAAAGAAGGGATTTCCACAGTCGTCGCAAAACGCGGCTGTGGAAAACGCTCGCAGACCTGTGGCGAAGAGTTCGTCATAGTAGAACGAGCAGGCACCCCGCTGCTACGAATACCGCTCCCAGACATGACGATGTCTACCGTGAGAGTTTCGAGCAGCGGGGGTGCGCTTTGTTTCCAAAACGAATCCTCAGATGTCGTCTGGATTGTCAACAAGACTCTACTATAAGGCCTTCGCGGAAGCAAAGTCTGCCTGTGTCCTCATCATTCCCGCAAGGAGAAATCATGGCAGAAAACCATCCTGGCGACAACCCCGAACCGGAGTTCGCCGCCTACATGAGCATCGACTGGGCCGATCAAAAACACGATTGGGCCTGGCAACCAACCGACGGCGGCCCGAAGCGGACCGGCCAGTTTGCCCATACCCCCGAAGCGATCCACGCCTGGGTCGCCCAAGTGCGGGCAGCCTTCGGCGACCGGCCGGTCGCCGTCGCGTTGGAGCAAGCGCGCGGTCCGCTGCTGTTCCAATTGATGAAGTACCCCAACCTGGTGTTGTACCCGGTCCACCCCAATATGGTGGCCAACTACCGCAAGAGCTTTCGGT
>JAYTKJ010000629.1:0-3728 GCA_043730365.1 Acidobacteriota bacterium
GTCTGGAGCCGTCGTCAGCCAATCTTTAGCCCACGCGGACAGTGGGTCCTGCCCCGTGATGCGTGAAGGATCCTTGGCGCCGTCTTCATGTAGCTGCGCCATCACGTCCAGGTAGCTGGCGAGCGTTCGGAGTTTCGCGGTGGAGCCCAGTTCGAGCTGCGTACCCTGATTGATGTTGAGCGGCCGATCGTAGTTGTCCGCCTGCACCCGCAGAAAATTGGTGCCCTGGCCCACCTCGTACATGGTGAAGCTGTAGATTACCGACTTCAGCGCGTCGGGCGGCAGCATCTGGAAGCCCACCACGCCGGCCTTGGTGGCATAGTCGAACTGCGCCAGATTCCGCAGCGCCTGCGTAGCCGCTCGCGAAGCGTCCTGATCGACCGTCGCGTTCACCGTCAGGTCCATGCGGTCCAGTTGATAGACCGTTTCCAGGTCCAATAGATTGAGTAGCCCGGAGCGGATGGCGTCGGTCGACTTGCGCTCGGCAAACGACGACGGCGGCGGGTCCGGCATCTTCTCCCGGAAAGCCGGGAGCAACGGCAGCGCCGCGTCTCGAAGTTGTGTGGAGATGAAGCCGGAGTCGGCCAGAGCCTTTAAATACAGGCTGGCTCGCCCGTGCAAGTCCGCGCGGGAGCGCTGCAGATAGTGCGAGGGACGATTCACTGCCAGCAGCAGACTTAGCACTTGGCGATAGGCCATCGCGCGTGCTCGCACCAGCGTGGGGTTCCGGGCCACTTCTTCATCGGTCATGCCGATCAAGCGGTTGGCTTCGGCAAAATCGGCGCTGAACCAAACCCACATTCCGTCGCCCAAGCCCAGCACTTCGCCGTAGCCGGGGAAGGATGAGAGGGGCAGGGAATTGATGTAGTCGCTCGTGATCTGCCGGCGCGCGTTGGTGGTCTCCTCACCCTGCTGATAGGCCCGGAGTGAGGCCGACATCATTTGTTTGAGCTTGTCCCGCACCGAACCGGTCCGGCCCTCCGGAGAGTGGCGAATCTTTTCCAGTTGAGTCGCCAGTGTGGAGCCGCCGCTGGTCCCACCGCCCGCGGCCAGTTGCTTGCGGCCCATGTCGAAGAAGGCTTTGCCCAGCCGGTCCCACTCAACCGCCGGATTGCGATACGGTGTGGTGGCGTCCAGGATTTCGCGGTTCTCCACATACAGCAGGCTCTGCACCACCAGCGGAGGAATGTCTTCAAACGCGGTGTAGACTCGACTCGGGTAGCGCGCGTCAAACAAAGGGTCTCCGGCCCGGTCTAGAATACGCAGGCCCGCCGCGCTCTTCTCGCGATAGATCGGAAAGATACCGAGCGAGGTCAGTTTGCTCATCCACGGTGACATCCGAGCCTGGGCGTCGATTTGATACGGACCGGCCACCAGCTTTCTTGAAAGGGCCGGCACGCGCGAGTAGCCCAGCCGCTCATCATAGGGTCCGGAAGTAGAGTAGTGCAACGGCGAAGGGCCGGGCTGCAGCGAGTAAGTCATCTTCTTGGCGATGACGGTGAAAATGCGCGATTGAAATCGGCTCGTTCGGGACTCATACACGATCACGCCTATGACCAAGGCGGCGACGGTCATCTTCACCGTGGAAGCCGCTAGTTTCGGCGGGGAAGGCCACTTCCAGTTGATCCAGGGTTCCGGTTCCTGGAGATCGCCACCGCTCGAGCCAAGCATCGACGCGGCGTCGCTCATCAGTGAAACGCCGGGAATAACCTGTCGTTGCGAGCCGCCCAGTAGGCGCACCCAGCGCGGCTTTGGCCTCTCCACCTTCTCCGGCGAGGACCCGTTATCGGTTTCCATTTCAGACGGCGGGAGGCCTCCGTCATCCTCCCTAACTCCAGCATCGTGAGCGAATAATGCGGTGCCGGCTGGTTCTTCGCCACCGGTCTCCTCTTTACTCTAAGTATATCGCAGTGAGGCCGGGAATCCTTGAGATCGGGTCGAGGTGCGAAATGTAACCGAGCCGCGAAGCGTGAGCGAGCCGGTTGGCGGCTTCAGGGCACGTGTTCGCCCGACTGCGCCACCACACAGCGGCATCCCGCAGTTCGATCCGCACGGCTGTCCCTTTCCTGAGGGGGGTGATTCATGCCGCGACGTTCCGTCTGGGCGCGCCGTTGATGGGTCACTCCATCACTGGTCAGAATTGCGCGGTAAGGGGAATTTACGCCTGGACGGGGCTCAACATTGGGGCTCGCGTAACCGATGCGGCGTTGAAACTCTACGCTGCGCCGTCTATCGGGCCAATCGTTTGACCGGGCGGCGTTTAACTCGTTCAGAATGTGGAGCGTTAGTCCGCGTTCAGAGATTGGACCGTCTAAATGGAAAGAAACCGAGCCAATCCGGTGATTTCAGATCGCGTACGCTGAAAATTTCGGAGCACACAGATTGGCCGCTCCGTTTTGATCCAGCCGTCATCCAATCCGTTCTGCCAGCTCGACGATGATCCCTTCGGGGCCACGGACGTAGCAGAGCCGGTAGCTGTCCTCGTATCGCCCCAACTCGCCGACGAGTTCAGAACCACGGGCTCGCAGGCCCGCCACGACGGCGTCGATGTCTTTAACGGCAAATGCGACATGGCGGATGCCCGGCGTGTTTGCCGACGCGTGCTGGTCGCCGCCCCGACTCGACGGCGTGTGGAATTTCGTCAACTCGAGTCGCCCATGGCCGTCCGGGGTTTGAAGCATCGCGATCTCTGCCCGGACTCCCTCGAGCCCGACGATGCTGTCCACCCAGCGGCCCTCTACCGGCCCATCGCCCTGAAGCTCGAGGCCGAGTTCGACGAAGAAGTTGGTTGCGGCCTTGAGGTCGTCAACCACGATGCCGACGTGCTCCATTCGTTGGATCGACATGTTCTGTACTATAACGCACACCGGCCGCCTCAATCTTGGCGACGTCGATCTTCTTCATGTGCATCATCGCATCACGCGGCGTGATGTGTCAGGAGACACCCCACTTGTCCTTGCACCCGCGCATTGGCTTTCTTGTCCGTCATTGCCGACAATCGCGGTCCAATAGCGGTCTGTCTCTTGCTGATTCTCGCAAAATAGCCCGCTTCTCATTGCAACGGATTTTCGTACCAGATCACGCCGAGACCGTCCACCTCCTCGGTGGTCAGGAGGTCGAGGTCGCCGTCGGCGTCAAAGTCGTACAACTCCAGGAGATCGTATTTTGTCCCGGGCGCGCCGCTGATGTCGTGAACGGTGCGGTCGGCGACGTTCATCCACGCGACCCCGCGCAGCTCGCCCGTAGCCTGCTCGGCCGAATAGACGATGTCCACGCGTCCGTCGTTGTTCACATCGGCCACGCGAACGGCCTTGGCGGTTCCAACGGTGGCCGGAAATGTGAGGGTCTGGCTCGCCCACTTCAGCCCGTCGCGCCCGAGTCTCCGGTGCACTTGTACGTCGCGAGGCTTGACCGAAGCGATCACATCATGAAGGCCGTCGCCGTCAAAGTCTGCCACGTCAAGGAACATCAACTCGCGGCCAACGGCGCCGATGGTATGCTCGGTCCACGGCTGATCCGCTGGCGCGGCGCGCCCGGGGTTTTCGAGCCAGTAGATGCCGCACCTCTCGCCTCTGCGGTCGGAGAACAGGATGTCCTGGTCCCCGTCGGCATCCATGTCGAGCGTGAGGATTGACATAATCCAGCCCACCTTGCGCAGCGGATGCCAGCGCCAGGCGGCCAGATCGCGCGGATGGGCCGGCGCTTCCATCCAGCCGATTTCCAGATCG
>JAYTKJ010000630.1:0-19028 GCA_043730365.1 Acidobacteriota bacterium
TGCCCCGCGGATCCGTTTATGGGCCGGTGATTCAACCAGCCCTTTGCTGAACCCCCGTCCCGCCAGCCTTTCGGCGGTTGTGCATGGAAATTTATGCACGGGACTGCAAACGCAATGAAACCAGGAACTTCAGCGGAGGCTCGGTGGGGTTTTGGAATTCAGCGAGGAGAAACAGTAGCAACAAATCGAATCAAATTACTCATCCACGAATTGCCTCAGCCGACTTGAACCCGCGTTCGAGACGCCGTTGTGTGCATAATTCAGGTGTCACGCTGGGGATACTCTTTGCCACAATGGATTCGTCGTCGGGGCTGCCTGGCCGAGACCGCATTTTGGTGAAGAGTGTTCGGATTAAGCACCCCATCGAAAGGTCAGAAACCGCTGAACTGGGAAATGTTTCCGATGAGTTTCCGGCTTTTTCGGCAGGCCTGGATGCGATACAAGCGGCGACAGCTTCGGCAGAACTTGGCGTAGTCCGCGTCCAGTTCGACGATGGCACCGAATGGAAGTCACAAGCTCCCACGATGCTCCAGTTCCCCGGAATTGCAAATGCCTCCAGCGGGCTCCCCGCGCCTTGTCCAAAGGAGCCACGGCTAATCGCTTCTACTAGCCCATATCTGGTTCTGGCAGTGCTCGAATGTCAGTTCGACAGCAAGAGCAAAACCAACTGCACCCCCGGCAGCGGCCGCTCCTGTACCATGAGCGCATGTTCGTGCGCTCAATACGGCAACTGCGTCTGTGGCGATACTGGTAATTGCCAGTGCAAGAAATGCGTTTGGGTTCCATAAGTTTCCATAAGCTAATGGGAACACTATTATTCACAAACAACAGCAGACACTTGGCACAACGAAAGGACACATAACTATATGCAGAAAGCTATTGGCACAGGACTTGTAGCAATCCTTGGATTGGTATTTTGGTCCGGCACATCCTCCGCCGAAAAGAGTAGAGGGTCCCTTCATCTTGGCATTGCCGCATATCAGGCCGGCTCTCCATTAGCGATCGTGAAGACTTCGGCTGGCGATGCATTCCCATTTCAAACGGTGAGCCTCCAGAACACTTCAGGCAAGGTGGTCTCCAGTGTCACGCTTGGGATTCTCCTCGCCCCAATGGATTCGTCGTCAGGGTTGTCAGGCCGGGATCGCATTCTGGTAAAAAGTGTCCGGATCAGGCACTCCATCGAACGGTCTGAAACCGTTGAACTGGGAAATGTTGCCGATGAGTTCCCAGCCTTTTCGGCAGGTCTGGATGCCATACGAGCGGCGACAACTTCGGCAGAACTTGGCGTAGTACGCGTCCAATTCGACGATGGCATCGAATGGAAGTCGCAAGCTCCGACGATGCTCCATTTTCCGGGAGTTGCAAGTGCCTCCAGCGGAACCCCCGCGCCGTGCCCAAAAGAGCCCCGGCTAATCGCTTCGACCAATCCATATCTGGTTCTCGCTGCTCTCCAGTGCGACCCCGATAGTAAGAGCCCAACGAATTGTTCGGTCAGTGGCAGCACGTGCACAATGACGCCATGCTCTTGTGCTCAATACGGCCCTTGCTACTGCGGCGACCTGGGCCAGCCTGGAACGAACTGTGAGTGCAGGAAATGCGTGTGGCATTAGGCTAGGCTAGAGTTGACGCTCAGAAAAGGGTGGATGTGTTTCACAGAATCAAAATGTCGTGGCTACTGAAGGGAGCCCTTTGTGGGCTAGCCGTAGCGGAGTTGTGCGTAGCGCAGGACCGGCCGGCTCTGCGGTGTAGGGTGGTGGACTTCAATGATCATCACCCTATCGCCGGAGCCCAAGTCCTGTTCACAAGCGAGGCGGGTGTTGTGGCCGAAGCGAAAACCGGCGAGGCCGGGGTAGCCCAAGCCGTCATAGGTCCCCCATCAGCAGGCCGCTTTCGCGTCACCGCAGAACATCCAGGCTTTGTGCCGATTCGGATCGATGCCTACTACCCTTTCGATGGAACGCAAGTGCTGGTAATCAAAGCAGCTGAGAAGATCCCGGAATGTGAACTACGGATGAAGGCGAGGAGCAGCTTGGGCGGTGTCGTGCGTGATTCGGCGCGCAAACCGCTTGCGAACCTAACTGTGACAGCCCTTTGGCGAACCTTGAAAAGCGGTGCTCCGGCATTTCTCTTCGCTGCTGAAACGACTTCTGGGCCCGATGGATCGTTCGCGATGCCAAGCTTACTCCCTGGTCTTTATGCTTTACGAATCTCATCCGTCAAAGGCGCCAGGAGACTACAGACAACGACTTTTCCAAGGGGCGTCGACCAGGGGGGGCAGCCGCTGACGCTGTCGGCTGGAACATCGATCACAGGCCTCACTATCGAAGTCGAAGAGGCAGAGGCTGTGGACCTCATTTTGAGAGTTCTGCCCGTCGCAGGGCGACTTGATGATGACGCGGTGACGGTAATGAGGGGAATTGACGATCTTACTCGCCTGCAGTACTCTGAAGGGTGTTGCGCCAAGCTGAAACTGGTCGACAACAAAGCGAAATTGAGTGACGTACCAACGGGTCGTTTTGTTTTTAAGGTTATTGGTACTACAGACGGCGTCGAGCAGGAAGGATCGGCGATGGTCGATCTCCTTTCAGGCAAGACCGAAGCCATTGATTTGGTTCTATCGGGGAAGTTCGATCTCGCAGCTCGCCTGGTGCGGCCTGTCGCGGCCGGTGGTAGCACTTCGCAGGACAGTACAAAGTTCACGGCGATTATGCTTCCGGAGCAAGACATGACCAACTCTCCGCGGATCGGCACCGTAAAAGGAGATTTCGTAATCTTCGAACAAGTCAAACCAGGCCGCTATCGCTGGTTGTTTAATGGGCTCGACCCATCCGCCTATGTCGAACTCCGTATTGATGGAAGACACCTCAAGGGAGGCGTAGCGGACTTGACAGGCGGCGCACCCATGTCTGTCGAAGCCCGAATTCAAGGGGATGGCGGTTCCCTAGATGTCGTCGAACCAGAACGTCATTCGTGTGTTGATGTCTCTCTAGTTGTGTACCCAGAAAACGAGCCTCGTGCAATTGCATCGACACGTTCCATTGATCGCGACAATTGTCGCTTTGAAGTGAACGGCTTACCTCCCGGTGACTATGATTTTGGTTTGGTCGGGGGTCTCGAAGAGGGCGAAGCGGATTCGTTATTACTCCGAGCTAAGCTAGGCGCTTTGAAGAAGGCTCGGATAGAACGCGGCCAACGCCTACAACTCAAAGATATGGCTCAGTCCTTGGTCCACCAGTATTAGACGATCTTAGACGATACCCGCTGGTGTGCGGCTGACAGGATCACCCAGCGTTAACTTCACCGTTGGAGTCTCCGCGCGCTCGAAACCGCCACGCTGGCGCGTCTGTAAGCCAATTGATTCACGTGCCGCATATTACGACCGGTCTGTGAACTCGACTCGACTCGCAGGCCGGACTTGCCACTAGCGCGATTTGTTTTTTTGCTCCCGTGGCCCGTTAATTCCAGTGCGGCCCAAACTTCTGCACCGCGCTGGTCCAATAGCCAGATGGTCTGCCCTGCCTGGCGCGCGTCCAGCGCTTTGTGCTGATGAGCCACGTGCGATCGAGACATGAAGTAAACCGCACTGCAGAGGGCAAGGTAGAGAGCCTGATCCTGCACCAAGGCGGGCGTTCGATGCCAGGCAAGCGCGTCGGAGAGTAGCAACAGCCCGAACGAGGCCCTTACTTGCTGCCGTCGCCGGCTTCCACCCACGCCAGATTGAAGTGGGCGTGCTTGATCGCTTTTCCGGCCTTTGTGGCGTGTGTATAGGTGGCGTGAAGCGAACCGTCTCGCGCCTGGATGATTGACGGGTAGCCGTAGTTGTTGCCCGCTTCCAGTTCAAGATGCCGCTGCCATTTCCACGTGACGCCTTCGTCGTCAGAGATAGCCACCGTCAGTGAGTGACGGCCCTTCTCGGTGTCGTTGTAGACGAGGGCCCAGCGGCCGCCGGAGAGCGTAATCACCTCGGCGCCAGAGCCGGGATTGGGCAGATCGGAGTCGCGCACGGCAGACCACGTGATGCCGTCATCCTTCGATTCAGAGACGTGCAGGCGCTTGGGCGGAGGGCCGTTATCGCGCATGTAGGTGACCAGCGTGCCGTCGCGCTTGCGTGCAATGGAAGGCTGAATCGCCCCAAAGGCCACGATCGGTTCGCTCGAAGTCCAGCTCTTGCCCCCATCGTCGGTGATGGCCATCAGCGAATAGTCATAGCCATCTGAATAGAGCGGCAGAATGATACGGCCGGATGGCAACTCAATCGGATGCGCGCGCGGCATCCAGCCCATCCGGGAGAAGTATTTATCCTTGGCCCTCGCCATCATGGTGTCGGCCCACTTGGCTTGGCGCGAATCGGGCGTGGCGGCGAGGCGCATCGGTTCGAGCACGGCCAGTGATTTGGCGGCGAAGTTGCGCGGCACAAACAGCACGTCGTCGGCGGCATCCCAGACTGGCGGCTTAGAGGCATCGGCGTAGTTTGAAGACACCCTATACTTGAGGAGCGCCGTGTGCCACTCGTTGGCCAGAATCACGGGCCAGAACAGCCAGAGGCGGCGGCGCGAATCAATCATAACGGTGGGATTGCAATCGGGGAAGCCCGGAGTATCGGCCAGGACCGCCGGCCTGCTCCAATTGCCACCGAGGGGCTTGCGGGCGTACATGATTTGCACGTCGTCCGCCTGGCGCTCGCCCGAGCCCCGATACCAGACGGCAAAGAGCCCGCCGCCCTCGGGGAGTTCCACCACCATGGAGGAATGATTGTGCATCTGCTCCTTGGCAAACAGAAGCTCGGATTCATAGGCAGGCCGTTCCGCTGCCAGAGCCACGGCTGTAAATAGCGAAACGTATCGGATTAGGTGGAAAATTGTCATCGGGGCCATGTAGAAAATGCCAGACAAGCACCCGCATCGGCGGAGCGTGTCTGGCATCTTTGAGGGGGAAATCGAACTCGACTACTTGATGAGGCTTTCGGTGTCCGAGATCTTCTCGCGGTGAGCGTCGTGGCAACCCTTGCAGCCGGCGCCGATCATCTTGATGCCCGCAGCCACGCCAGCGGCGTCGCTAGCCGCTGCGGCAGCAGCTACCGCCAAGGCGCCTTTGCGGGTATTGCCACAACTGGTCATAGCCACTTCAGACGAGCGGCCCTTCCAGAAGCCGCCAATCGCTTTCATTTCTTCAGCCATGGCGTTGGCGTTCTTTTCAACGTCCACGCCCTTGCGAATCGCGCCAAAGTTGGCCCCGATGTTCTTCATCCATTTGACGTGCTCTTCGGACGGCTTTTCACCGGCCATCGCAACGCCCAGCATAGCCACCAAAGCGGCGGAGGCGATCAACAGTTTTTTCAAGTTCCAGTCTCCTTTGTTCAACAGACACGGTTTGCCCGCCGGGTGGCCGGCTGGGATCTCCCGATTCTACTACGACGCAACCTGTCGTCAAGACGTAACTACCGTCGATTGGCTATTGATTTGCACGCAACGAGTCAGGTGGCGTGAGCGGGTCAGATAGTTTTTCTCGCCACGACACCAATGTAGTCCCATTAGTACTATAGACGCGGACGGTTCATTTTTCCCAATAAAGCGGGATAGTTCTTTCGAAATACGGGAAAATACAGTACAAAGATATAGTGCTTGTAGTACTCAATAGGCCAGAAAAATAAGGGAGAATACTAAGATGAAAAAGACGATCCGTATTGCACTGATGATGTTGGCTGCGATGGCCGTGATGAGCACCGCTCCGGTGAAGGCTGACCCGCCAGTGCCGCTCTGTGACCCTTGCCCGGACGTGCGGTAGCTGACTTCCACTTTTCAATCAGTAAGGATTCCGATAAACTCGTTGAGGAGTTCCGGTACTTCCGGGACTCCTCTACACTCCATTGAAGCTGCTCTGGTATCTGCCGATCACGCTGTTGGTTTTGCTGTTAGCGCGATTGGCCCGCCTCCCCTACCGCCCCCCTCTATTCACCGCTTATCTGTCGTTCAGGCTGCTGCAATATGCCGGGCTATCATTCGTCCGATTTGGATCGAAAGACTACCTTCGAGTCTGGCTCTACAGCGAAGCGTTGATGCTTGCGCTCCTGATCTTGGCGGCTGTAGAGGGCTACGTGATGATCACCCGCGAGATTTACGAATTGGGTTCGGTGGGGAAGGTAGTTGGGTTGGTGGCGATCGGACTGGGGTTGGGCGTTACCCTCACGACCGGAACCGATTCCTCAGAGCAGTGGAGCGCCAGAATCGCGGTTGCCATCGGATTGAAACGGGCACTGTTAACGTTCCTCACCGTAGCACTGGGGGCCGTGGTCTGGTTTTACCGCCGATTTCCGATCCCGGTGGCCAGCCACGTATGGCCGCACACCTGGGTGTTTATCGCCTATCTCGCATTTCACTCAGTTGGCTACTGGGGCATCGTGGGCCTAGGGAAACAGCGCGCTCCCTTGCTCGATGGGATTCTGGCGGCAGTTTGGTGTGGATGCCTGGCGGCTTGGCTCTGGATATACTCGCAACCGTCGATTCGGAAATCACCGCCGTCAGACGAAGCGCTGAACGAAGCTGATCGGCGTGCCAGGCAACTGGAACGGACCGTCGGTCAATAGCCGCTGACCAAGTTCGCCATCCGCCGGGTGATCTCCACGGCTTGGCTGTCCAGGCGCTTGCTGACTCCCGAAAAGTGCAGGAAGCCGGTCAAGCGCAACAGCAGTAAACTCCGGGTAATACTGAACTCGAAGAGCATTACCTTTTCAAATGGAACTTGGTGCGAACTCAGTCTGGCGTCGTTGATTTCGAACTTTACCCTGCTCAGTGCTTTCAGCCACACGCTGTATAGATGCCGCTTCTGCCGCTTCATCAGATAGGCAGTGCGACAGTCACCACGGGCTCGCAGGTCGGCCTCGGCAGAGTCGTCCAGCAACAAAAACGGTATAGTGGGGTCATCAGGGCGCTCCACCAACTCTTGCTCCGGCAAGTCAATAAGTAAAGTACCTAACAATCCCTCGGGCCTTACACCCAACTCCAACATTTTCTTAGAGTACTTGCTATGCAGATACTAGTCAAGTAAACTAATTTCCCAGATGGGGGTGGATGGAGGCGCGGGCGGGAATCGAACCCGCGAATAAAGGTTTTGCAGACCTCTGCCTTACCACTTGGCTACCGCGCCGACGGCCGGCGGAAACGGCGAGAAAGCATCTCTGTTGGAGGCGCGAACCGGAGTCGAACCGGTGGTGAAGGTTTTGCAGACCTCTGCCTTACCACTTGGCTACCGCGCCACGCGAAAGACGACAACCAAATGCGAACATAGCGCGTTTGGGTGACCGGCGTCAAATAACGGTTGACTGCGCCGCCAGACTCGCCGGCGGAGGCGCGAAGGTCTTGGGGAGCCGGATGCGGAAAGTGGCGCCCGGCGGGGCCTTGTCTTCGGCCCAGATATCGCCGCCGTGATCGAGCACGGCCTGACGGGAGAGAGCCAAGCCGAGGCCAGAGCCGTTTTTGTTGCCGAAGGTGGCAAACGGCTGGAAGAGTTGGGGCCGGAGTTCGACCGGAATGCCGGGGCCACTGTCGGCGATCTCGACTTCGATATCGTCATTACCCCGTTGCGTGGCGCGGATCAATATTTCTCCGCCGTTGGGCATTACCTCAAGCGCGTTGCCGATCAGATTCATGAAGACGCGCTCCATGCGGGCCCGCTCCAGTGCGAGTTCCAGGTTGGGAGCCAGTTCCTGGCGGATGGTCACGCCTTGACTCGCGGCGACGGCCTGGAAGGGCTCCAACCCGCCTTCGATCACCTCGGCCAAGCTACAGAGCTCTTTCCGGCCCTGATTGCCACGCGTCGTTTGCAGTAGGTCTTGGAGCATCTCCTGAATTCGGCGGCTGGACTTGTAAATATTGGCTGCCACGCGCTTCACCTGAGCCGGCGACAAGTCCGTATCCACCATCATCTCAGCGCCGCCGTAGATGGCCGCCAGCGGGTTGCGCAGGTCATGCACGATGGATGAGGCCATGCGTCCGATGGTGGAGATCCGCTCTTGCCGGATTAGCTCCTGCCGGGCCGATTGGATGGAGCCGCACATGGAATTGAACGTCGCCCCTAGCCTGCCCAGCTCATCGTCGCCAAACGGCGGAAAGCCCACCGGCACGCGGAACCCGTAGTTCTGCCGGCCCACTTCGGCCGCGGCCATATCGAGAATCTTCAGCGGCTGCACAATGCGCTTGGCCAGTTGGTAGCTGAGGCCGAGCCCGATGAGCACCGCACCGAGCCACGATATGGCCACCAGGGTTTGCAGGGAGCGCACCCGCTTTTGAACCTGATCGAACGAACGCAGGATGCAAAGCTGGCCAACCGGATGACCCTGGAGGTCTATCAAGTCTCGCCGGACAAAGGCATACTCGGTCACTCCATCGGAGATGCGCTCGGGCAGGTTTTGCAGCGACAACTCCTGGCGCAAAACGCCGGTGGCGCGATCGTTCAGCGTTGACGCAAAAATCTGGCTACCGGAGAGGAACATGAACTCGCTGCCCTGCGCGCCTCCGGTGGCTTCTTTAAGACGCTGCGCCACCAGATGATTGACCAGATAGCCGGTGACCAGCACCTTGGCCAGCGCCGAGCCTTGACTGGCGTCAATATAAACCGGCGTAAGCACCAATTGAAACAACTGGCCGTTCATCACCGAAAAGCCGGAAGCCTGCTTGGGGAATCGATCGCGCGCCGCCGGAATCATGGGCCAGCTTTTGGGCAGCGCGATGGGAAGCGCGCTATCGAGCGGAACCACAGTGCGCCCGTCCGGATCGGCCACGACGAAGAGGGCAGTTTCCTTGAGTTGGTCGGAAACCTTTTGCCAGAGCTCGTTGGCCGAATCGCGAATGGTGGGCGCGTGGTTGGTATGAAAGGCAGACCTGACATTCGGCATACTGCTGAGGATCGCGGCCACCGACCCCAGCGCATCGAGCCGCTGACGCCAAAGCGCCTCATAGCCAAGAAAACTGGCGCGCACCTCCTCTTCCAGCGTTTCAGCCGTGGTGGCCACCATGTGCCGCTGCAGGAACCAGCCCAGCGCACCGAACAGCAGCGCCAAAGCCACGGAGGTGGACAACCAGATTTTCTGCAGCAAAGACAGGCGCATCATTTGGCTCGGCTCCTGCTGCCGCTGGGCGGCGCTTGCTCATAGCCGGCACGGGAGGGCGGTTCGGGCGGATAGTCCTGGCCCAGCTTGTTCTTATGTGGAGGCGGCGCGACGAAGCCGGTCTCGGAAATGGCGATCGGGTCCAGGGCAGTATCGCCGCTGAGAGTGACCCGCCGTTCGGCGACGCGGAGCGCGCCCTCGGCAGAGCGCTCATTCCAAACCTTCAGGATGTAGTCGCCCGGTGGCACATTGCCTAGCAGGAACGCGCCGCCGGGCCCGGTAGACGTGAACCAGGGAGTGGGCACCACCAGGATGACTGCGCTCATGGACGAATGAATGTTGCAAAACACGCGCACCACGCCCTCGCGCATGAAGCGGATCTTTTGCGTGCCCCCCGGGGGATAGAGTCCGGTGTCAAAGGGCTGGCCGGCAAAATTGGAAAACGCGTTGTGAAAGATGGGATCGCGGTTCGGCCAATCGACGGTAGAGCCCACGCCGATCACCGAAACATGCGGGACGAATCGCTTGCCTTTTTGGACGACGCGGTGAACCTGCGGCTCCGGCGCGGGCGCTTTGCCTTGAGCCGGCACCAGCCAGACTACTACCCCTTCGGCAGAGCGGTTGGCTCGACCTTCGATCCTCACGGCGCCTTTGAGTGACGCGGCGTGGGAGGCAGGCTGCCATAGCAGGGGAAGCAGAAGCAGCGCTGTTAGTAAACCGCTTGCTGGCGCGCGCGGCTCAGAAATGGGTTTAGAACAGGTAGGCAATCGAAAGATCATATCGATTGTTGCTCCTGTTCCCAAGGTCGCGGTACGTAGTACGCTGCTTCATTGCCTCGAGCCCTAAGACAATGTGGGGCGCCAGACGGTACATCACGTTAACGGCGCCATTGCGATTGACCGCGATAGCCGTGGAGCCAAGGTCCTGATTGCGATCGTCATGCAGACCGCCAAAGACAGTCAGCGAGAATTTGTCGGTGACCGGCACGCTGACCTGCGTCCAGCCGCCGCGAGCGCGCACGGGGCGGAGCACGCCGTTGATTAGGCCGAAGCTTTGCCGCATCGATCCAAAGTGATGGACGTTCTGGCCGGTCCAGGCGAGGCCGGTCCACTTCAGTTTCGGGTGAGGCGAGACCAACCAGTCCATCGAAATCAAGTTAGACCGGTACCGCCGCCCTGAGACGTTGGACTCGCTCAAGTGAAATCCCGGGGCGATCTCGATTCGACGCTCACCCACCGTGCCGGCCGCCAGTTCAAACCGCCCTTCCAGACCCGGACGGCGACGTTCATTCGTCAGGCGATTCCCGGCAAAATCGAAGCCCGAGTCTTCATTCGTTTGCAGAACGGCCACCTGCGCACGGCCCTGCACCGCTCCGCCATCGAGGCGCTGCTCAAAGCGAACCTGCGGCTGCCAGCGCCACAAGTTGCCCGCCGAGGTGAGCGGCGAGACGCCGACAAAGGAGAACGAATCGGGGTCGCGCTGAGAGAAGAGCGGCTTTTCCTGAATGAAGGACAGAGTGCGCGAGGCCCAGTCCAGGTGAAACCCTCCGGTGCGGAACCGCGGCGTGTAAAAGTTAGTGTTCTCGGTATTTCCCTCGTAGAAATCGACGAACGCCGAGCCTCGTGCCTTAGCCCCGAGAAAGGTATGGGAGCCAGTGTATTCGAGGCCGACGATCGATTGGCGGAAAGTCAGCCCGCCGGTTTGACGGCCAAACACGCGCGCGGCTGTTGTGGGAGTGTCGGCGCCGCCAGCCATGCGCCCGTTGTGAAAGGCGTTGAGGAGCACCATGCCGCTCAAGCGGATGGGGAACCGTTGGGCGGCTTCCACCTTGGTCTGCGCTTGCTCTTCGGTGCGGCGCTCCTGAATCACCATGCGCTCTTCGAGTTGTTGCACGGGCGGTACAGTCTCGGTTGAGGCTGCTGCGGCGGTAGCAGGCTTAAGCGCCGAAACCTCCTGGCGAAGCCCGCGCACTTCCTCGCGCAGCGTACGATTTTCTGCTTCCAGGCGAGCTAACCGCTCCAGCACCTGTTCCAGCGTGGCCGGCGCCTGGGCCGAAAGTGCGCTCACCGCCGCCAGGGCGATGAGCGGCAAACATGGTCTCATGTCTTGATTCCTTCCAGCAGGTTGGCCAAAGTCTTCCGCAGCTGTAATGGTGAATAGGGCTTGGCAAAATAGGCATCGGCTCCCAGATGCCGGGCTCGCGCCGGCGCTTCCGGATCCACGGCGCCACTGGAGACGATGATCGGAGTAGAGGCCCACTTGGGATTCTGGCGCAGAATCTCGATCAGTTCATAGCCATTCATACGGGGCATTTCAAGGTCGGTAATGATGGCGGCCACCGTGCAACCAGTCTGACTCAGTACGGCGAGCGCTTCCTTGGCCGACGTGACGATCTGCACCTCAAACTCCGGACCGCTGGTGAGCGCGATCTCGAGGTTGATGGCCATCTGCGGAGAGTCGTCCACAATGAGTACGGTGCGTGTTGATGATGCTGGGGAAGAATTGGGCATGCTGGAGTCCGAGACCTCGCTGCTCCTATTGTTCCCCACGATGCCGGTTTTCTGGTGTTAACTTCATTGCGGCAGGAATCGGTACCCCACGCCATGAACGGTCAGGAAGTGACGCGGGATGTTGGCATCGGGCTCCAGTTTCTGGCGTAGCTTCACTACGTGCGCGTCTACGGTGCGGGTGTTGGGAAACGAATCGTAGCCCCAAACGGCGTTCAGGATCGCGTCCCGGGTGAGCGGCCGGTCCGGATTCTGCAGGAAATACACCAGCAGGTTGTACTCGGCCGGCGTGACCTTGATGTCCTGCCCGGCACGCATCACTACGCGGCGGTCCACGTCTATCTCGACGTCGGAAAAGCGCAGGACGGTGTGGGCGTCAGACGAAGCCCGGCGCAGAACGGCGCGGATGCGGGCCAGCAGTTCGCGGCGGCCAAAGGGTTTGGTGACGTAATCGTCGGCGCCGATTTCCAGCAATAGGACCTTGTCTACCTCCTCGCCCACCGCGCTGAGCACGATGATGGGCGTCTGTATCTGACTGGAACGAAGCTGCTTACAGATCTCCATGCCGGTCATGCCAGGCAGCCGCAGGTCCACGAGCATCAGGTCAGGCTTGAGGACCAGAGCTTTTTCGTAGCCGCTCCGGCCATCCAGAGTTTGGACAACCTTATAGCCCTCTTGCTCCAGCATGACAGCAATTGTATCCTGCAGCTCCGCGTCGTCGTCTATGACAAGGATGGTTTGCATATGTTGAGGCTTGGTTGTCGTTCGCCCCGCGTGAATACCCCCTCACGACGGGATTGCCCGCATCAGGAGATTATGATGCATTAGAGGTGGGATTGCTACCATCGGAAATGTCCGGACTGAAGGAGTGTCGCAGAGATCAATGATTCGTTCCCTTGCCTCGATCGTTCTGGTGATAAGCGCCGCAGCGGCAACAGCCTCGGCGGCCGAGCAGTATAAGTACGAAGCCGCCGGTGCGCCGCCGGCTGAACTGGCTCCGGCCATCGCGGCCACGTTGCAAGAGAAGGGCCACCGCGTGCTGTCGGCCGACGGCAAGGTGTGGTGTGAGCTTTGGTTTGTGAAGACCGCACCCAAGGGCCCGGTGACGTCCGAAGCCGAGGTGACGTGGAAGACGATGATCCCGCTCTCGGTGGTGGGCGCCATTCGCTGGCCCGCGCAAGCTAACGATCGCCGCGGCCAGCAGATCAAGCCCGGCGTCTACACGCTCCGGTATGGCAACTATCCGATCAATGGCGATCACCTCGGCGTGGCGCCGCAGCGCGATTTCCTGGTGATGTCGCAGGCGGCGATGGATCAGACGCCCGGGCCGCTGGCGAAGTTTGAGGAGTTGATGGCCTTTAGCCGCAAGGTGTCTGGCGCGGCACATCCGGCGGTGCTGAGCATGTGGCTGGTGGAGAGCAACTTTGAGCCGGGCTTGAGCCAGGCGGGCGAGCATGACTGGGGGCTGCAGGCGGCGGTAGGCGAGGCTAAGATTTCGGTGATTCTGGTGGGTAAGGCGGAGTAGGGAGGGGGAACGGACGATGGCAGGAGCTGCGGAAAGCGAATCACGCAAACTGCGGAATTTCGACTGTCTCCCAAGGATGTTTTGAAACAGACGCGAACAGCCGGGCAATTCGGGTGGAAACGCTATCCTCTTCGGCGTTCCCTTCAGCATTTGCCTGACTGATCAGGATCATGACTGGTCCAGCAACCTGGTTGCCGGTACGGCTGAGAAATGTCCCCACAAGCTGAACGGGATCGGCGGCGTACTGCTCGTCTGAAGGTAGCAAAGACGACAAGTCATAGTACCTGGAATGCATCGCCTCGAACCATCGGAAGGCTTGTTGTCTATTCAGTTGGCCAATATCAAACCTCGGCGAACGCCGCAGTTCAAGGATCGCGGCAGGCTTCGTAAGTTCCAACGTTTTCGTGAATTCATCTTCGGTCACAAATGGGAAAACGAGAAATATGAGAAGGTCTCGCCTCGGCATTGGAAACAGCAACCCTTGGCTGGCTGGACCCGTAAGCTGCTCTTCCTTTAGCGGGACTCGCCGGGGTTTCCGGATTAGTTGAAATTTGGCTCTGCGTTCTTCGTCGTTCATTGGTCGACCTTCGCTAAAACCGCCTCAAGTTCCAGGTAGCTTGCGCTACGAAGATGCCACGGCGTACCCCATTCCGGGTCACCTATATTAATGAGTCCCGTCTGTTTGTCCTTGAGATCCCGGTCTTTGAGAAATGCTCGGTCGTAGAGCCTGGGAGCAACACCGGAAAATGGGCGAAACAGGACCTTCTTTCCTCCCCGACTTGGTGGCACCCAATCTTTGGCGGTGATTTGAATTGCGTCGTCATGAAGGTCCAGCGCTTGGCTCTTCGGATAAGGCTCAACGTATTGCACCTCGTCAATTCCCGCAGTGACAAGGTGCCTTGCACAGTAGTGACAAGGATAAGTGGTGACGTAGAGTCGCGTACCGACTGGGGAGATCCCCTGCCTGGCCGCGGAAAGAAGAGCATCCATCTCGGCATGGACCGCACGGCTGAATTCGAGCAAAGAGCCGATTCTGGTCTTGCGTAATTCGAGCAGGAGTTTACTCTTTCGTGCCTGCGGCAGGGATTCCAGTTCCGGGACTTCAGCCACTAATTCTTCGATGATCCGATTCTGCTCCTTCGTGTTGCTACAGAACGGGTCCTGGCCAGGCCGGCGAAACGCACACCGGTCATCCAGCGCTGACGGTGCCGGTAACCCGCCAAGTGCTCCACTGCGTGCTTTGGGTGGAGATAACTCCTCCCCATACACGCCGCCACCCGCCTTGGGCACCTCATTCGTGCCAGTCGCGACGACATTGCCTACTTCATCGACAAGTGCCGCGCCAACCTGGCGCGAAAGGCAGGCGCTCTGCATCATCGCCCCATATGCATGATGCATTGCGATTTCCGACATCTCGGGCCTTACGATGCCGGAATGGGTAAGGATTTTAACGAGGCGGCCAAGTTTTTCGTGGGTGTCCCAATCTGGATTGAATTCTTTGTGCTCCAACCACCGATCCGTTGTGTTGTCGACGAAGAAATCTGAGAGGTGGAAGGTGTCGGCAACTTTTTGTCCGTGCTTCTCCTGCGCTTCCGCGTCGCGCTTCATAAAGTCGGACAATGGCTTCTGCCCGGCGTCCTTGTACTTATTAAGGAGTCTTGCCAGGCGCTTCGTTTCCTCGCAAACCACTCCTATCAGGACGAACGCATCCTGATAAACGTGGCGGAGCAAGTGAACTTCGGCGGGATGACGGAGGGAGTGGAGTATGTAGGCTCTGCGATTGCCGTCGGGGGGAACCGGTTCGGCACCTCCCTTTGGCATGCCGATGCCTCCCGCTCGGGAGTCCTTAATCTTCAGTATCAACCGGCGTGCTACCGCTGAGTAGTCTGGATCTCCGCTCGTCGTCTTTTCCGCCCGCATTCTGTCGCCGAAATCCTGCAGCCTCGTGCTGTACTCAAGGCCGGCGGTGTTTCTTGCGGGGACTGTTTCTCCTCTTCCGGATGCCCAGTCATTTATGACCACGCTGGCTTTCAGGATGTGAACCTCAAAAGCACCGCCGGGAAGACTTTGATCAGCAAGACTCTCGTTCAGCGCCTTCGCGATTTCGGAGGTTCCGCTTCCGACATGGCCAACAACAGCAAAAACCAGTTCATTGGCTGCACGTTTGAGGACTAATCCTCTCGAATCTTCGTTGCTGATCGTAGGTAACGCGCGCGGAAGAGGGTTCTCAGCAGCAGCCATCAAAATTTCTCCTCATCAATACCATGGGCAATCGCTATTGTCTCTCAGCGATGGAGCGAGCGCAGCGTCCGGGGGACTGCCCTTCATCCGTGATGCGCCGCTTGCCAGCGTGAATTCGAAGACCATCCTCCTGATTATCTAGTTTCCCATTCTTGCGGCAAGCTCATGATCTCAGCGTTGTTCGGCCCCGGTCGACTCGACGCGCCGCAGGCCGGGGTGAACGAGGTGGCTCGTGGGTAAAGCGGTGGCCCTTCGGTCCGGATTCGCTCCACTTCTATATTCTATGCGGAGGGCGAGCAAAGCTACTACGCGAGCAAATCCTTCACCACATGGCCATGCACATCGGTCAGTTTCCGGCGCACCCCGTTGTGATACCAGGTCAATTGCGTGTGCTCGAGGCCCAGCAGTTGCAGGATGGTGGCGTGGAGATCGTAGACGGTCACCGGATTCTCGACGGCCTTGTAACCCAATTCGTCAGTTGAGCCATAGCGAAAACCCTTCTTGAGCCCGGGGCCGGCGAGGAAGCTGGTGAAGCCTTCGGGATTATGGTCGCGCCCGCCTTCGCCCAGTCCTTCGCTAATCGGCAGGCGGCCGAATTCCGTCGTGAAAACCACCAACGTCTCCTCCAGCATGCCGCGCTGTTTCAGATCGCGCAGCAGCGCGGCTAGGGGCTTGTCGAGGATGCGCGCGTTCTTGGTGTGATTGGCGCGCAGGTCTTCATGGCCATCCCAATTGACGCGCGGCTCGCCGAAGTGGCCGCCGTTATACATCTGGACGCAGCGCACGCCCTTCTCCACCAGACGCCGGGCCATGAGGCAATTCCAGCCAAAGTCGCGAGTCACCGGATCGTCAATCCCATACATCTCGCGCGTAGCTTGCGATTCGCGGGAGATGTCGGTGACGGCGGGCGCCGAGATTTGCACGCGGGCGGCAAGCTCATAGGCTTTGATGCGCGCCGCGAGTGCGTCTTCGCCTTCATGCAGCTTCAGGTGCTCATGGTTGAGCGCGCCCAGCAGATCGTAGCTGGCCGTCTGTTGTGAGCCGGAGATGCTGCGTGGCGGAGCCAGATCGGCAATCGGCATTTCGGCGCCGCCGAGAATCACGCCCTGATGCGAAGCTGGCAGAAATCCATTGCCCCAGAGCGCCGCGCCGCAGGGTGGAAGGCCGCGCCGATCGGGCAGCACGACGAAGCTGGGCAGGTTTTCGTTCTCGCTGCCGAGGCCGTAACTCACCCAGGAGCCGATGGCCGGAAAGCCCTGGAAGATGAAACCGGTCGACATCTGGAACAGCGCCGGTCCGTGCGCGTTCGAGCGCGCCACCATCGAGTGGACGAAGGTGAGGTCATCGACAACGCCGCCAAGATTGGGCAGAATCTCCGACACCCAATGGCCGGTTTGGCCATACGGTTTGAACTCGAAGGGCGACTTCATCACTGTGCCGCGCCGCCCAAAAAACGGCGTGATCGTATTGGCTCCACGCGTTTCCTGGCCGTGATGTTTTTCCAGCGCGGGCTTGCGGTCAAACGTGTCCACGTGGCTGATGCCGCCGGGCAGGAACACCATGATGACGCTCTTGGCCTTCGGGGCAAAATCGCGGCTGGGCTGGCGCAATGACGATGACGTGGCGGCGCGGGCCTGATCTCGCGCCAGCATTCCGGCCAGAGCAATTCCGGCGAGTCCGCCGCCGGCCTCCCAGAGCATTTGACGACGCGTGTATTTAGGGGACATAGACAAACTCATTGGAATTGATCAGCACGCGGCAGTAGAGCTCCAGCGGATTGGCGCGCAGAAACTGGCGGCCCAATTCGCGTTCGCGCGGCGAGGGCGGTCGGCCAAAGAGCAGCCCGTAGGCGCCATCGACGGGACTCGCCGCGTGAACGCTTTCAACTCGCCGGGCCAGCAGTGCCGATTGCTTGAGCACGAATTCGTTATTAAACAGCGTGAGCGCCTGCACGGCGGTGTTGGAAACCGTGCGCTGGGGCGTGGCCACCGCCGGGTCAGGGCAATCGAAGCTGTCGAGCATGATGCGTTCGCCGCCCCGCACGACAAAGCGATAGACGGCGCGGCGCCACACGTCCGGCCCATCGTTGTCCAGCGCCTTATAGATGTAACTGCCGCGATCCCCTTTCTTCTGGAGAGCGAAGCTGGGGCCGCCCACGGCGTCGAGGCGCAGACTGCCGGACAGCGCCAGCATGGTGTCACGCAGGGTCTCGGCGTCCATGCGGCGCGGCGACATGCGCCAGTAAAAGCGATTGTCGGCATCGACCGCCGCGGCTTTCGCGTTGAACTCCGAGGCCTGTTGATAGGTCTGCGAGGTGAGAATCCGTCGATGCAGCTTCTTCACGCTCCAGCCGTTTTCCATGAACCAAACGGCGAGCCAGTCCAGCAGTTCCGGGTGCGAGGGGCGATCGCCCATGACGCCGAAATCGCTGGGCGTGTTCACCAGGCCCGTGCCGAAGTGAAAGGCCCAGATGCGGTTGACCAGCACGCGAGCGGTGAGCGGGTTATCGGGGCTGGCAATCCAATTCGCCAGCGCGGTGCGGCGCTCGGCATCCGTTGCCTCGGGGTTGAGTTTGAAGTCCGCCGGAAGCTGCGTCACCGCGACGAGGCCGCCGGGGAAGACTTCTTCGACGGGCTTGGAGACGCTGCCGCGATCAAGCAGGTGGGCCTTGGTGACAGCGGTGGGCTTGGCGGCGTAGACCTTGGTAGGCTCGGCGACCGCGGCTAGCGCCTCCTCCACTCGCTTGATTTCGGTGAGGAGATTACTGCGCTGCGCGCGGGCCGGTTCGCTTAATTGCGCGAGGAACTCGGATTCCGGCAGCGACGGCAGATCCACTTCAAGACTGCGAATGTGATCGAGCGAGGAACACAGCGGCGTCCACTCGTGGCCGTCCGGCGAAGTCTCCAGGCGGTACACGATCAGCGCGCCGTCCCGCGCGCCGTTCAACGGATCGGTGGACCACGTGATTTCCCGCACTGAGGCAGGCGGCGTCCGCAGCGAGGCAAAAACCGGCGCGTCGTCCTTGGCGTCCACCTCGCTCGTCCAATTGGTCAGCACCGTTTCCTGGCCCAGCTTCACTTCGGCCAGCCCGGCCCGTTTGCCTTGATGCTTGGTAATCGCGATGCGCCAGTGTGCCGCGGTGGTGGGCGGGAACTGGTTCCGATTGTAGATGGGGTTGAGCGGGATGCGGCGGGAATCGGAGGCGCGCCCGGCGTCAAAAGCGAGGTAGCGTTCCCGCAGGAGCCGCGTGCGCACCGGATCTTCGATCTTGCCGAGCGCGGCGCGGAGGCCCGTGAGCTCATCCTTGATCGGCTTGACGCGGCGATCGTAGCCCGCGATAGTTTCGGGCGGCGCGGCCGTGCGAGTGCCGAACGTGACGCCGCGAAAAGACCGAAGTGAGCTTGTAATAATCCTTGGCCGGGATCGGATCGAACTTGTGATTGTGGCAGCGCGCGCAGTTCAGGGTGAGCGCCTGAAAGGTGTGGAACGTGGTGGTGACCATGTCGTCCAACTCATCCATGCGCTGCGTCATGGCCATCAACTTGTCTTTATTGATTTGGGTGTGGCTACTTTAGAACGACGAGCAACTGCCACAGAATGAGAGAGTTGCCTGGAATAGGGTGGCCGTCGAGCTCTGGTTAAACCGGGGATA
>JAYTKJ010000631.1:0-2063 GCA_043730365.1 Acidobacteriota bacterium
CTGGTAGTGCTCAAGGGCGCCAACGCCGTGGCGTACTATTCACTGGAGGGGAAGCTGCTGGGGTCGGTCCAGGTAGGCGTGCATCCACACGAACTGGCCGTTTCGCCGGACGGCAAGTTTGCCTACGTAACGGACAACGGCATGATGCGGGTTGAGGACACCGGCAAAGGCGGCAATACGGTCTCGATCATCGACATCGCCGCACGCAAAAGAGTAGGCACGATCTCCACCGGCAAGTATCGGCGCGTGCATGGCATCTCGGTGGACGCGCGCACGGGCTATCTGGGCGTGACCGCCGAGGCGCCGGATCGCGTGCTGCATATCGACCCGCGCGATCGTAAAGTGATTCGCCACTTCGATACCAAAGGCCGTACGTCGCACATGGTGACGCTGCCGCCGGGCCAGTCCGGAGCGGAATTTGCGTTTGTGAGTAACGCGGGCATGAGCACGGTCTCGGTGGTGCAACTCACCACGGGCCAAGTGAAATCGATCCCTGTGGGTGATCGTCCCGAAGGCAGCGTGCTATCGAAGGACGGCAAAGAGCTCTACGTGTGCAACCGGGACTCGGCCAGCATCACGGTGATCGACGTGGCGCGGCAGGCGGCGATCGGCGAGATTCGGACCGGCAAGGGCCCCGTGCGCATCGGTCTCGTGCCGGATGGCTCGACGTTGGTTTATGCGCTGATGCAAGACCAGAAAATTGAGTTCGCCGATGTGTCGCGGCGTCGGCCAGTGGCGCAGGTGCCCGTGGACGGGAGCCCGGTGTCGATGACTATCTCGCCGGACGGCCAGTATGCTTTTGCCGCGTCTGAAGAGAAAGATAGGGTGTTCGTTCTATCCGTACCGGGGCGAAAGATTGTGCGCACATTTGAGACCGCCAAGGGTGCCGGGCCCGATGCGATCGCTGTCGTCAACCTGCCCTGACAATTTTTCGTCAAGCCCGCGCCGCCTGCGCCGATGAGTTTGGCAGAGGCCAAAATAACCTATGCGAATCTCGAGCTACTCAAGCCACGAGGATGGTCACGAATCTCCCCACGCGGCCGCGGCGGCGCGAAACCACGCGTCGGCTTCTCAACCCGCTTCCAAGACGCAGTCCGGCCGTTATGCCGGCGCGGCTAGCCAATCCACCTCTTCTGAACTAACCCTGACTACGGCCGAAGGCGACAAAGTGGTCCTGTCGATTTCCCAAGGCTCCTCGGGTGCGGAGGCCAGCCAGGGTACCGACTACGCGTCGCTTCGATCACGCCGTTCGGAGGTGAAGATCCAGGTAGAGGGCAATTTGAACGCTGATGAATTGAAGGACATCACCAAGCTGGCGAAAATTCTTGCCGGCGCCGCCAATGACTTGCTGAAGGGCGATTCCAGCCACGCGTCTGAGAAAATTGCCGGGGCCAACCAGATCAGCAGTATTCAGAGTTTCGCCTACTCGCTGAACCAGCAGGTCAGCTACGGCTACAGCTATCAAGAAGGCGCCCAGGCCTTGCCTGAGCAGGCCTCGGCCAGTCGATAGCAGCTCTCTTCTTCTCTCTACGCTCCAACAACAAGGGCGCCCGGACCGTCTTGAGACGATCCAGGCGCCCTTTTGTTTTGTGGCGGTGGGCTAGTTACTGAATGTCGGTCTCGACCAGCCAGTTGGTCCACTCCTCGGTCCAATCGACATCGCCGATGCCGCCGATGAAGTTTGCTGATTGGTCGAAGAAGCCGTCATCCGGCGGCTGAATCCAACCGGCGCGGAATAAGGGGCTGCCGAACAGGCCGGAGAAGTCCGGATCGCTGTACTCGAAGGGACGAGCGGCCAGCGGATCGGCCGCCAGAATGTTCTGCCCGCCGCCGCCGTTCTGGCCCTGCGCGTAGGCGAGGCTGAACACACCGGGGGCGACCGGGCCAGCGGCGTTGGCCGTGGCGATATTGCCGGCAAGCGTGTCGCTGGCCTGAGTGCCACCGAGATTATTCTTCCAGCAGAGAATGCCGTTCATCTTGATACGGGCTCCAGAAGCCTCAGCTTGTGTGGCAGCATCGTTGAGGTCAAGGCAGGAACTGAAGAAGTTGCCTATGGCGACGTT
>JAYTKJ010000632.1:0-7473 GCA_043730365.1 Acidobacteriota bacterium
CCTGCGGCCAAAGGCAACAGCAGAGCGAGAATGGGCAGGGCCCGCGCCGAGCGAAGCGCGAGCAACGAAAACCCGCCGAGCAGCAAGAAGTGCGCCAGATTGCGCTGGCCCAACGCCAGGATTGCTCCTGCACCCGCCAAAGCGACGGTCAGCAGGATCTGCCCCGCGCCGTCTGCATGAAAATTGAACGTTTGGAACTCGCCGATTCGCTTGAGTAGTTCTTCGTTGCCCAGGTAGGAAGCCACATGCCAATGGAGATGCCAGCCGTAGGGATTGAGAAAGCTGCCCGCCGCCGCACCACCGGCTGCCGCCAAATACGCAGCGGCGCGGGCGTGCTCAGGAGGCGCTTCGACGGGCCAAATCAGGGGACGAAGGATGTGCGAGAAACCGTAGATGCCAGCCATCATGGGGAGCAGGAAGAAGCTGGCATGGAGATTGGCCCACACCGCGGCCAGAGCGAATGCCACCATCCCGCCCCGCCAGCCTGCACCGGTGGGAAGGCGTTCCAGCCAACCAATGGACACCAGCAGCAGCACCCATCCAAAGATGTGCGGGCGGGCCAGCCAATGCAGATTTACGGTGGAGAGCATGGGAGAGGCCATGAGGCATGCCAACAGAAAATCGCCGCCTAGCGTCCAATGCAGGCGGAACCACAACCAGGTGCAAGCGGCAATCAGCAATAGGTACAATGCCGCGACGCCGGTTAACCCGTCACGCCCGTGCGCCCATCCCATGAGAACATCCGCGCCCCATTCCCAGGCAAACCACTCGCCGCCCGGTCTGGACCAGGAGTAAGGATCTGCCCGCGGCAGCGTGCCGGACCGCAGGATGGCCTCACCGTTGCGAATATGCCAGCCAGTGTCGGAATCGCGAAACAACTTCTGCCCGCCATCAAACAGCAGGATGGCCAGCAAAAGCGTCACACCAGCGCCGGTAAGCGCCAGATCCGGAATGGCCAGGGAACGCAGCCGGGAAGACACAACGAGCGAGAACAGCAGCCTCTTCTAAAAGAGAGGCTACTGGCCCGATGCGCCAATACTGGCCAAGCCCTGGGTGATGCTGGAGTACAGGCTCACCACCGCGGCCGATAGCTGATTCACGGTGACAATGAGCGCCAATCCTACGGCGGCCACGATCAGTGCGTATTCAACCAGGTCCTGTCCCTGTTCTTCGCGCCTAAGGCGCAGAAGCAAGTTCTTGATCATAAGTCTTTATCCTACTCCCCAAAAAGTTAACCCGCCGCTTCACTCGGAGTTCCGCGTATGGGTGGCTTTCACTCGCTCGGCCTTCACCTTCTTCTTCGATGGCGGCACGCCATTGGCCGACGCAGACTGCTCCGGACGCCGAGTCTCCGAAGTCGTAAACACCCTGGCAATCGCCCGGCCCATCCTGGACCAGCTACTCGGAGTTCGACCGCCGCCCACCGTGGCTGCGGCTTTGGTCCCTTTGGCCATTAGCATGGTGGCAGACTTGCCATCCAAATCCGACACGATCATCAAATTGTTCAGCGCCGCCTGATGATCTGGCTTATATCCTAGCGCCAAATTCAGTTCTTTGCGCGCCTCGGCGTACCGGCCCTTTTCTATCAAAATTGCGGCCAGGTTACTGTGGGCGGTGGCTGGATCACTGGTACCAGCCTGAAACACTTGCGCCGATTCGGTGGGGTCCGCCGCCAGGGTGATCGCCAGATTATTGCGGGCCAGGAGGTTGGCGGGTTCAAGGTCGAGCGCGGCTCGGAACTCAGAGGCGGCCTCGGCGCCGCGTTCCTGCAAGGCCAGGCTCTGGCCGAGGTTGTTGTGGAGGTAGGCGGCTGAGGCCGAACGCTCCAGAGCGTCGCGATGATGCTGCTCGGCCACCTTGTGATGACCCAGTGAATCGCGGATGATACCGGCCCAGGAGTGGATTTCCGCCGGTGCCTCAGGGTAAGCGGACAGATAGGATTCCAGGCCTGCCGCCGCTTCCGCGGAATGGCCTTTTTTGTGCAGAGCCCGGGCGAGGCGAAGCTGAGGGGCTACTTCGGCCGGGAAACGCTCGCTAGCCAGCCGATAGTGTTCAATCGCCAACTCAGGCATGTCGAGCTCTTCGTAGCGGGCGGCCAGACGAAGCCGGGTCTCAAGGTCTCCAGGCCGATTCACCAGCCGTTCGCGCAGTTGGCGGGCTTCGAAATCTCCTTCGCCCGCGTCGACGGCGTTGCGAATCTCGTTGGCTACGGCGACGTGCCTCTCCATCGCCGCCTTTACGCCAGCGCGAGAGGCCACCGGGGCCACGGGAACCTTGATTTTCGCCGCTTTAGGCGTCGGCGAGCAGGAGACGGAAGCCAGCAGGCAGGCGGCGGGAATCAGGCGGGTCGGCAGCATGCTATCGGACGAACTCCAACTGATCTCCCACCTCGGTACGCGAACTCTGAATCACGCCCACCGGCAACTCCACGACGGATTTGGCCGAAAGGCACAACGAGATTCGGCGCTTGACCATGTTGGGCCGCAGCTTCACAACAATGCCTTTCTTGTTAACAAAGATCACGTCGATCGCAAACTTCATGCCAAACGTATGCACTCCCTCGCTAGGCTTGATCCACAGCCCTTCGCCGCTAGCCAGCCCGGTATGCTTCAGCAGCCCCGTGCGCCGCTTTTCGCTCGTGTCGGCCACGCCGGCCTTGTCGGCAAGCACGGTCCCCTTGGAAACGTTGCGTATCAGCGCCCTGGCTTCCTGCACTTAACCCCTCTAGCTGGTAAACAGTTGCGTCCGGGACGCGCGAAACTTCTCAAGATCGGAAGGGTTTAGAGTATCGTACTTAGAGAGGCTTTGCAATTGCGAATCAAGCTATGGCGGGTGGCGGCGCGTTTGGGAGCGTTGGTGGTTCTGGCTCCTTTGATGGGCCAGGCTCAGTTGACCACGATTCCGGGAGCCAAATTTGGTACGTTGGTGCCGTTCGACGGGACCCCGGCGGACCTGGTGCTTGACGAAGCCCGCAAGCGCGTCTACTCGGTCAGTTCCGGGGCAGGCCGGGTGCGGATTTTCAACTACGAATTGGGCCAGGAAGTCGGCCAGATCGAGGTGGGTTCGTTTCCGAGCGGGGCAGCTATGTCCATGGACGGCCGGTTTCTCTACGTGGCCAACGTGCAGAGCGCCACTCTATCGGTGATTGACCTGGAAGGCGACCGGGTGATTGCCAACGTTTCCCTGCCGGCCAAGCCCGAGGGCGTGGAAGTGGGTTTTGACGGACGGGTACTGATCACCACACAAGGCGCAGGCGCCGGGAATACGCTCAACACGCTGCTGATCTACGATCCTTCACAGGAAGCCGGCCAACAATTGATTCCGGTGAGCGCGCCGCCTACGATTTCCACGCCAAATCCTCTCCCGGCCGTGTTCGCCGGCCGGCCATCGACGCCCTTCCCCGGCCGCCTGATCCGCACGCCGGATGGCCAGTTTATCATCGGCATGGTGGCGATCAACCAGCAGCTCAATACCGCCACGACGACCCTGTTTGTCTACGAAGCCGCCTCCGGAACGGTGATTCGGAATCGGACCGTGACCGGGCAGTCCACGGTGCTCTCGATTTCGCCCGACGGCTCGCGCTTCATGGCGGGCTCAACCCTCTATGACACCGCCACTTTGACGGTGATTGGCCAGGTGAACGTGAACAACTATCCTTTCATCCTCACGTCGAATGTAGCTACGCCTACCGGCAGCAATCAGGCCATCAACCTCAATAACAACCTCGGCGGCAGCGTGTTTTCCGGGAACGGAGACACCATCTATGCCGCCTTCAACATCAATCCGGCGGCGATCAATGCGGGCCGCCCCATCGCCGACGCGCTGATTGTGATGACCGCCCGGAATCTGGGCGTGCAACTGGGGATTCGCCTGCCAGAGAGCATCCTGGGCAAGATCGTGCAGACTACGGACGGCGCGCTCATGGTGGCCAGTTCCGAGTCCGGCATCGTAACCATCCCGATCGGCAAATTGTTCGACGAGCCGATTCTGGCGCCCGAGTCCACCACGGTGATGCTCGCCAGCGATCTTTGCAACAAAGGGATCGCGCGGGCGACGGTGAAAGTCAACAATCTGGGCAACGGCAAGCTCACCTACACGGTTCCGGCCACAACCACCGCTCTGGTGACGGAAGTCACCAGCGGGCTGGCTCCTTCTTCGATCAATTTCGTGATGGAGCCCGGACGAAGCGGCGTGCAGCGCCGGCCTGGGACCAACTACTTCACGGGCGCGCAGTTTGGCAATGCGACGCCGATCAACGTGGTGCTGAATTCGCGCGAGGCCGTCAATTTCCCCAACGTGATTCGGGTGTACATGAATTTCCGGGAAGCCGATCAGCGTGGAATTATCTATCCGCTACCGACGACGCTGTCGAGCGTGACCAATTCAGCCGCCCATGAAGGATTGCAGGAGGTCCTGCTCGATGAGAAACGCCAGCGCGTGTACGTCACCAACGCGGGCATGAACCGCGTGGAAGTTTTCGACATGCGGCGGCAACGTTTCATCGAACCGATCGACGTGGGCCAACTTCCTCACTCGATGGCCATGACGCTGGACGGTAACACGCTTTACGTGGGCAACACGGGCGGCGAGTCGATCAGTGTGGTGGATCTGGACGCGCGCCGCCAGGTTAGCACGGTTGATTTTCCGCCGATCCCGCGCGTGGGATTCCAGGGGCCGAACCGTCCGGTCGCGCTGGGCATGGCGCTGTCCGGGTTGCAGATTATCGTTGCGCTGCCCAATGGACAAGGGACGCTGTGGCGATTGTTCGGCAACACGGCCACGCCCAGGCCCGCGAGCCCCGTCATCAGCCCCACCAATTCCACCACCACCACGCTGGCTGCTCCTGCGCAATTTTCCTTCGCGCAGACTCCTGGTGGCGAATCATTGGTGGCGCTGGCCGGCAACGGCAACGTCTATCTCTACGATGCGTTGTCTGATTCCTATACCGTCGCCCGCACGATCAATACGAATCCGATCCAGAGCTACTATGGCCCGGCCGTGGGCGCCGCCAAGGGAGCGTTCTTCCTTGTCAACGGCTTGATTCTCAGTCCGGCCTTAGCCGTAATTGGCGGAGCCGAGCGGCCTGGCATCGTGCAGTTTACTCCAGGCCCGTTCCCCTTCTTCCCGCCGACCCAAACCGTCGTCAGCACCGGGCAACGTCACGTAGCGGGATTCTATCCGGTGAGCGACACGCAGTTTGTGCGAATGACCCTGCCGGTAAGGCAAAACCTGACCGCCGCCGTGCGCGACGATGCGAGGTCCGTGCTCGAGCTCGTGGATATCAAGACCGGCGCCGAGTCCGTCGTGGGCGTGGCCCCGGACAACCCGTTCTTTACGGTCACCGGCCAACAGCGTGTTTCGGTGCCAGCGCGCCAGTTGGCCGTGGACTCAAGCGGTACGGCATATCTGATTACCATGGCCGGTTTGTCGGTGGTTCCGCTACAGCGGTCCGGCACGCCGCCTAAGCCGGCGATCACCGCCGGTTCGCGGGGCATCCTCAATGCAAACAACGGGACGGCTAATTTCGGCCCCGGCTCCTTCATCACTGTGAGCGGCTCCAATCTGGCAGCCGCTGCGACGGCCGATCAAGTCCCGCTTCCTACGGTACTGGGAGGCGCTTGCGTAACGTTGAGCGACGTCCCGCTCACATTACTGCAGACCTCCAACGGCCAAATTACCGCGCAGATTCCAGACTCATTGCGCCCCGGCCAGTACATTGCCCAAGTGCGATCACTGGCCACCGCTGCCCAAAGCGAAGCCGTGGTCGTCACGGTACAGCGATCTTCCCAGTAGGCCAGGGGTTCGCCCGCAATGTAGTCATGGACTGGAAACCAACTAACCTTGCTGGTGGCCCTCCTGCTCGGTGCGTGGCAAGGGACAGGGCAAACCGGTGCTGCGGAGGACGCGTTTGAACGCATGAAAGCACTGGCCGGGGAGTGGGAGGCCGATCTCCGGGTTTTGGGAAATTGTCCAACTCAATTCGCCTGGTTTCGAACGGCAAGGCAATCGAGGAGACGATCGGAGTCCCGGCCGACAACGAAGTTTCGATCTACACGCGAGACGGTGCCCGAATTTTATTGACTCACTTTTGTGCGATGACGCCCGAGGCGCATCAGGCACGGCTGGAAACGCGGGCGTTGAGCCGGGTGCCGGAGAGTCTGACCTTCGTGTTTCGCGACGCGGTGAATTTGCGCGGGGCTTCGGCTCCGCACATGCGGCGTGTTGTCCGAACATTCGGCGATCGCGGTCATTTCACGGAGACTTGGACCAGGATCGAGAAGGGTAAGGATACGGTTTTCGATTTGAAATTCTCGCGTCGCTAGTTAAACGCCCTCGAGGGTAGGGGACACTGGCTTCTACCGGCACGTCACGTCACAGCCACTCAAGGCTACCTTGTCGCCGGCCGGTAAGGTGAAGGAACAGATCTTCTAAGCAATGGAAGTCCCGGCCGTCGTGGTGGAGCATGCCGGACACATCGCCCTGCCATACCAATTTTCCCGGCGCTACGACGATCGCGACTTCGCTGCAAATACGCTCGACCGTCTCCAGGACGTGGCTGGTGACAAACACCGTGCGACCTCGATCGGCAAACTGGCGTAACCAGCCCTTCATCAGCGCTGCCCCCGCCGGGTCGACCGATTCGAACGGCTCATCGAGGAAGAGGATGTCGGGTGAATGGATGACTGCGGCGGCAAAGGCGACCCGCTTCCGCATGCCGGCTGAATATTCCGAGAGGCGCTTGGAAGAATCGGTGAGATCGAGGGCCTCCAGTAGTTCCGTCACCCGGCGCCGCGCGGTGGCCTCATCGACGCCGAACATACGCGCCAGGAAGGCCAGATATTCGTGTGCATACAGAGGCTCAAAGAGGCCGAGGGTTTCCGGCATGACGCCCATGCGGCGCTTCAACTCGATCTCGCCGCCCGTGAACCGTTGACCCAGGATTTCCACCTCTCCGCTGTCGGGCGCCAACAGGCCCGTCATGCAGCCCATCGTGGTGCTCTTGCCCGATCCGTTGGGTCCAAGGAAACCGAAAATGGTTCCGGCGGAGACGGCAAGCGACAGGCCGTCGACGGCGGTCGTCGTTCGGTAGGATTTCACAAGATTGTCAATGCGAATGGCGGTCATGGTCAGTCCTTTTGTTCCATCACCGCCAGGATCTGTTCTTGGCGTTTAGTGAATCGGGTCCCTACAACGGCCAACGTGGCGAAGTAGACAGCCACGCCGATGGCAGGGAACGGGAGCAGCATCCACCAGGAAGCGGGCGACGCGACGGATGGCCTGACGGCGCCTACCAGGCCTGGAACAGCCATCGCGCCTACTGGGTTCGCCATGAAGACCAGGAAGCCCCCAAAGGATTGATCATTGCCGAACTTTAGGAAATAGTTGCCGTGGCTCGGGTCGTAGACCGAGACCCAGGCACCGGCAGCGTGAAAGAAAAAAATGCCGGTCAGAGCCGAGCAGGCGAGCATCACG
>JAYTKJ010000633.1:0-20480 GCA_043730365.1 Acidobacteriota bacterium
TTGGCTCGACGCACGCTCAGCCAGGTCGCCCGACTGACCCCCGCCCGATGGGCCGCCTCTCGCGGCTGAACGCGCGACAGGGTTTGGTCTTACGCTTACACTCATTCAATGTTCCCAGGACTCGCATCCACCTCTTCTCGCCCGACGCTGGACGAGCAACCCGGCCTTGCCTAACGTTCGCCACTCTATAAAACATAACCTACAACGTCTGTGTTGTATAGGCTATTGTTTAGCAGCGCCTAACCTACCTCTGTAGCGGCAGGGGAGGCTCCGGCAGAGTCAGATTAGGTGGCACCGGTTATCCTGGAAGTTCCCGGATGATTTCTTTTTCCAGCATCAACAAGCAATACGGCAAGCAACTCATTTTCGTCGACGCCTCGTTCCAGTTGAACCCGGGCGAGAAGGTCGGTCTCGTCGGCCCCAACGGCGCGGGCAAGACCACGCTTTTCCGCATGATCGTCGGCGAGGAGTCGCCGGATGACGGCGAGGTATCGGTCCCGAAAAAGCTCACCATCGGCTACTTCCGCCAGGACGTGGAAGAGATGAAGGGCCGCTCGGTGCTGGATGAAGCGATCGCCGGCAGCGGGCGCGTGGGCGATCTGCATCACGAACTCGAGGCGCTGCAGAATGACATGGGTGATCCGGAGAAAGCCGATGAGATGGACACCATTCTCGAGCGCTTCGGCCATGTGCAGGAAGAGTATGAGCATTTGGGCGGCTACGCTCTCGAGGCCCAGGCGCGCGAGGTGTTGCATGGGCTGGGCCTGAAGGACGACCAGATCGATGGCGACGTGGGAGCTCTTTCCGGCGGCTGGAAAATGCGTGTGGCGCTGGCCCGCGTCCTGCTGGGCCGGCCTGACGTGCTGCTGATGGACGAGCCCACCAACCACCTCGATATCGAATCGATTATCTGGCTCGAACAGTTCCTCAAGTCGTTGCCCGGCGCGCTGCTCATGACCTCGCATGACCGCGAGTTCATGAATCGCATTGTATCCAAAATCGCCGAGATCGACGCCGGCGAAATCAACTCCTACTCCGGCGACTACGATTTCTACGAGCGTGAGCGCAGCATTCGAGACGTCAACCAGCAGGCCGCGTTTGCGCGGCAGCAGAGTATGCTCGCCAAGGAGCAGCGCTTTATCGACCGCTTCAAAACGCACGCCTCCAAAGCTTCACAGGTGCAGAGCCGTATCAAGGCTCTCGACAAGATCGAGAAGCTCGAGCTACCGAAGAAGCGCCAGGTGGTGAAGTTTGAGTTCCGCGTGCCGCCCCGTTCGGGCGATCAGGTAGCGATGGTGGAAGGCGTCCACAAAAGTTACGGCGAGCGGCGCATTTATGATGACTTCAACTTCATCGTCAGGCGCGGCGAACGTTGGGCGGTGATGGGCCGCAATGGCGCCGGCAAGACGACGCTGCTCAAGATGATTGCCGGCGTGCTGGAACCCGACGCGGGCGGCGTCCGGCTGGGGGCGAGCCTCAAGATGGGATATTTCGCGCAGCAGTCGCTCGATGTAATGGACCCCGATCTCACGGTTATTGAGCAGCTTCAGCGGGACTTTCCGCAGGACGGGATCGGTGCGCTGCGCTCGCTGGCCGGCGCATTCCAGTTTTCCGGCGACGATGTGGAGAAAAAGATCCGGGCTCTGTCAGGCGGCGAGAAATCGCGGCTGGCGATGGCCCGCATGCTGTTTGACCCACCGAATTTCCTCGTGCTGGACGAACCAACCAATCACCTCGATATGGCGACGAAAGAGATGCTGATCGAGTCCCTCAAGCAGTACGAGGGCACGATGATCTTTGTCTCTCATGACCGGGCCTTCTTGCGCGGCCTCGGGTCACGTGTGCTCGAACTCGGCGGCGAGACCGGCATGGACCGCGAGCCGCTCATCTACACGGGCAGCTACAACGAGTATGTGGCGAAGACCGGCCATGAGGCGCCGGGCACCCACACTTAGTTGCCATCGGTCTGAGCGCTGGCGGCGCCTCCGATGAAGTCGAGTACGAGAGATTGGCAGGCGGCTTCTGTGGGGCACCATTGCCGGGGGGAGTGTTGGAGTGCAGGCGAAGGAATGGTGATATCGTGAGGTACAACCCGATGACTCGTGAGTTTGGAGTTGTCTCAAGGCTGGGCGTCCTCAGGACGTACTATAAACCCAGGCCGACCATTCATGGCTGCTCAACCAACGAGGATTACTTCCACCAGACTTGCAAGAGGTGACAACTATGCATACCTGTAGTGTTTGCAGCTATTCAGGACTACACGCACCCCCGACGGACTATTTGATCTGTCCATGCTGTGGAACTGAATTTGGGTATCACGACTTCAGCGCCTCGCATACCGCTCTGCGGGAAAACTGGATCGCCAGCGGGGCAAAGTGGGTGAGCAAAGTCGTCCCTCCGCCTGAGGGCTGGAGTGCAAGGCGGCAGTTGAACAATGGCATGCCGGCAATGGACTTGGTGGCCGTTCGATATCAATCCGAGTTCGAGAACGGCGCCAAATTTTTTTCGCCAGGAGCATCTCCCGCGCGAGAGCCCCTTGACCGGCCTTCTCGGGTCCGGAGAAGGCGGACGGCGCCTTTCCTCTCGAGACCTTCAAGGCCAGGCCTCGAACAGGTCGCCTTTGGATGATAAAGGAGAGCACGATGGAGAATGGTGAGCTGGAGAGAAGACCACACGATTTCAACTCAGAGTACGCCAACAACACTTTGTTCGAGCCCACCGTCTGGGATCTCAAGATCATTTTTGGGGAGCTGTTTCGCAGCAGAGACGGAAAGGCTTCTGACGTTGACTGGCATACAGCCATTACGATGCCATGGTCTCAAGTGAAGTTATTTAGCTCTATCTCCAAGTAAACCTCATGATGCATGAGAGCGAGACCGGCAAGATACAGATTCCTGAGCGTCTGCACCCTGGTAGGATCTCCCCAACTGACTTGGAGAAGGATGATCCAGAAGCGATGGCAGGCATTAAGGCGCTTCAAGAGCTGCGCGACAACTTCGTGAAAAGCATGAAATGAGCGTCGAGATCTTGTTCCGAGGGCTCATCACTGACCGCCGGCAGAGGTTCCTTCCGTCTTGGACGCGGCGCCCTTGCTGCCCGGCACGGTGTCAAGAATCTCCTGCCAGTCCAGCCACTTATCCTTGCCCTTGATCCATTTCTCAAACCAATTGAACTCGGCCACCATCTTCACCATCTGATAACGCGGATCGGTAAGTCCGTGGCCCATACGCGGATAGACGATGAATTCGGTGGGCACGCCCAGCTTCTTCAGGGCCATGTGTAGTTCTTCGCTCTGCGGGCGCGGCACGCGCGGATCGTCATGGCCCACGTGAATCAGCGTAGGCGTGCGGGCATTCTTGATGTACTTGATCGGCGACATCGCCATCCAGTGGTCGAAATTATCGTAAGGCGTGCCGTTGAAGTAGTTCTCGCGATTGGCTTGACTGTCGTTCTGCGCGTACATCGACACCCAGTTCATCGCGCCCGCGCCGCTGGAGATCGCCTTGAATCGATTGGTATGCGTAAGGGTCCAGTTGGACCAATGCCCACCGGCGCTCCAGCCCATCATGCCGAGCTTGTCCGGATCGGCGATGCCCTGCGCGATAAGGTGATCGACGCCCGTCATGATGTCGTCGAAGCCCTGGGCGAAATAGTTACCCACAATAGACGTTTTGAATTTCTCGCCGTAGTTAGTGGACCCGCGATAGTTGGGGTGCAGCAACGCGTAACCGTTCGCCGCATAGACGTGATCATAGCGGCTGTACGATCCGGCGAACTGCGTGGTGGTAGCTGAAGCCGGGCCGCCGTGTATCTGCACCACCAATGGATAGCGTGTGCCCTTTTGGTAGTCAACCGGGTAAATCAGCAGTCCTTCCACCATGGAGCCGTCGGTCGATTTCCAGCGGATGGTTTCCGTCTTGCCGAGCGCGAACTCGGCCACGCCAGGGTTGGCGTTGCTCAGCCGCTTCCACGTGCCTGCGTCGGTCAACGTCTCAGCGGTGGCGAGGTAGTAATCGGCGGGATGCTCGGAGTCCTGCGAAGTCAGGAAGTACTGGTTGGAGGACTCGTGATAAGTCAGATTCACGTTGCGCGCGCCATGCGTAAGTGCGGCCGGGGTTCCGCCGGCGAGGCCAAGCGAGTAACCATGTGTCGACGTGCCGATACCGGCTTCAAACAACAGACTCTGGCTATCGCCTGACCAGGTCACGCCGTTCGGATCGTGGTCCCAAGTGGCTGCGAGCAGGTTGCGCCACTCCTTTCCGTTCGCAGTGGGGCGCAGGTAGATCCGCGTGCGGCGGAAGTAGGTATAGCTGTCCGGCGCCGTCATCGCCACCCACTTTCCGTCGGGCGAGACCACGGGCAGGCCTTCCGAAACGGCATTGTCAGTCAGCCGGTCCAGCTTGGCCGATGGCGCGTGCAGCAGCCACGCTTCGCGCTTACGCGTAGCAATGTCGGTGTCGTAGCGGTCGCTCGATCCGCTGAGAATTGAGACCCAGCCGCCGGTCCTGGCGACGGCGAACTCGCCCACGGTGAAGTCCGAGCCCTGCGTCAGCCGCCGCTCCTTCTTCTCGGCGATGTCCAGTTCCCAAAGGTGCACAGGCGGACGCGGTTGATCCACCACGCGCACGTCAAACTTGAGGTCCAGTCGCTTTTGCTCAGCCGCGCTCAAGGAGTCGGGGGCCGAAAAATAGATCTTCGTCGAGTCCAGACTCCAGGCAATGGCATGGACGCCAGTGGCGTGACGGAGCGCCGGCTTGGCCATCTCCTCGCCGCTCACCGCAAAAAGGTGAATCTGTTTTTTCTCGCCCCGCCCGCCGAGCGCCGCGATCCACTTACCGTCGTCGCTGAAGGCACAGGACGTGACGCCCCCTGGGATGTCGGTGATCTTCCGCGCTTCACCGCCCCCGACGGGCATAACGTACGCCTGATTCGTCGCGGCCACTTCCCGATCGGACAGAAACGCGAGCCACTCGCCATTCGGCGCGAAGACGGGCGCCGTTTCGTTGCGCGCTGCGGTGAAGGTGAATTGGCGCGACACACCAGTCGCCGTGTCGCTCAGCCAAATATCGGTGTAGCGCTTGCCCTGCTTCCAATCAAGCGACGACACCGTGTAGGCAAACCACTTGGCATCTTTCGACAGCGCGCCTCCCGCCACTGTCTTGAAATGCATCACATCAAGGGGCGTCATCGGCTTGGCGCCGGCGAAGGCGGACGTTCCAACGATGAACCCGAATAGTATTGTGCGACCCGGCATGGCCATGCCCGATTCTACCCCTGTCTGGCCGCGATTTTGAAGCACCTTCCCGGAAAAGGAATTAGCTTCTTCGAGCGCCAAGAGCCAGTAGATCGGCCACCACGCGCTTAGTCTTGCCGCCGGTGGGAATGGCTTCCAGCGTGGCTATGGCGCCGGGCCTTGACAATCGGAGCCCGGTCTGTTGCGCCAGTTCACGCGCCAATTCCACCAATTTGAAATAGTCAGGCGCCTTGACGGTCGCTTGGAGCCGCCCGTTGGCCGGGCGCGCAGATTTCAGCGATAAGTTGGTGGACGCCAAGCTGGTGCTGGCTGGCGAGGATTCGCCCGAAGAGGACCGGGATCTGGACACGGGTGAAGTAGCTTTCAGATTTGCCTGATTGTGACAACCATGTTACAAACGAAGTGGAGTGCTTCTTCGATCTTTAGGTTTCAGCTTGGCCTTGTGCGGTCTCACGTCTGCGACGGAGCTGTATTCCTGGCACGGATTTGACACGCCGGTGGTCATGAAGAAACGATACGAAGTGGCGCTGCATTCTCGATTGCGGTCGCGGCACGAGTTGCACTACCTGGACCAGATTCGCGTCGGCGGGACCCTCCGGTGGAAGCCAACGCCGCGGCTGATTCCCTTTGTGGGCGCCTACTGCCAGCCGCAACAGATAAGAGCGCATCAGTGGGCCGAAGGAAGCCGCTATTTTGCCGGCGTGGAAGCGCCATTCCGGTTCGGCGCGTCTCTCGCGCTCACCACGCGTTTGGTAGCCGAGAGGTTCGTCAACACGGGCCGGCCGGACTATAACCGCTACCGGAGTTCTGAGCGGCTGGTCATCGGGCGCGGACGCCTTGCGCCGTACCTGCAAAATGAATGGCTCGCCGTGCGGCAGGGCTTTCACTCGACGCGCAACTCAGGCGGCCTGCGCGTGAGGGTCTCCCCGCAACTGACCGTCGAGGGCGGCTATCTTTTCGATATCCGCCGAACCTTTTGGGGGGGCGACCGCCAGGCGATTGTCACCGCGATCCGGTGGCAGCCCAAAGTGCGTTAACCGGTCCACACGGGCGCGCGCTTTTCCAGGAACGCAGCGATGCCTTCCTGCGCGTCACGGGCTTCGGCGTTGCCTGCCATCACCTGGCACATCGCTTGATACGCCGCGCTCTGTGACAAGTCGATCTGCTCATAGAAGGCTCGCTTGCCGGTAGCCACGGTCATCGGACTGGCGGCAGCGATCTGCGACGCCAATGCGAGCGTGGCGGCCCGCAACTCGGCGGCCGGCTTGACGGCGTTGATCAACCCCCAATCGGCGGCGGTGCGAGCATCCACCGCCCGGCCCGTCAGCAGCATCTCCAGCGCCCGCTTGCGTCCGATGGCGCGCGTGACAGCCACCATTGGTGTGGAACAGAAGAGGCCGATCCGCACGCCGGGCGTGGCAAAGGACGCGCTCTCGTCAGCCAATGCCAAGTCGCAGGTGGCCACGAGTTGACAGCCGGCCGCGGTGGCAACGCCCCTGACTTCAGCAATGACAGGCTGCGGAATGGACTGGATCCGGTTCATTAGAGTGGTGCACGCCGCGAACATCGCATCGAGGTCCGCGCGGGGGGCGCCGGGCATCTCGCCCAGATCGTGGCCGGAGCAAAACACTTTTCCATTGGCCGCCAGGATCACTGTGCGCACACTGGGGTCAGCCGCCAGCCGATCAAGCGTGCTTGTCAGCTCGCCAATCAGCTCCAGCGACAGCGCGTTGCGCCGCTCGGCGCGGTTGAGCGTGACGACTGCGGCCAGCTCGTCCGTTCGCTCCACAAGCAGATGGGTGAGGCGCATAGTGATACGATAGCGCCTCATATGGCTGTACATTTCCCCGCGTGGGAACGAGACCAACTGCCCGAGCCACCAGACTCTTCCTCTGCCACCGGCCGCCGTACATGGGCTTCGCTGGTGGGCCCGGGGTTGCTGATGGTGGGCGCCAACATCGGTGGCGGCGAATGGCTGTTTGGCCCGCTGGTGACGGCGCAATTCGGCGGCCGCATACTGTGGCTCGCCACCATCGCCATTCTTGTGCAAGTTGCCTACAACTTGTCGGTGATGCGCTACACGCTCTACACCGGCGAGACGATTTTTGTCGGCTTCTTTCGCACATGGCCGGGTCCACGTTTCTGGACGCTCTTTTACCTGTCGTTCGAGATCGGCAGTGTTTGGCCGTATTTATCCAGTAACGCCGCCGTACCACTGGCGTCCGTGTGGCTGGGCCGGCTGCCCACAGCGGCCGACGGAGACTTAGTCCGCTCACTGAGCTACGCGATTTTTCTGGCCGCGTTCATCCCGCTCATCTTCGGTGGCAAGATCTACAACTCGCTCGAACGAGTGATGGTGACCAAGCTGGCCATCATTCTCACCTACCTCACCTTTGTCGCCGTCTTCTTCACCAGCCCGGCCACTTGGTGGGAAATCATCAGCGGCTTTTTCAAGTTCGGCGCGTTGCCGGAAGGGAACTTCAACTGGGCGATGCTGGCAGCGTTCTCGGCCGTGGCCGGCGCCGGCGGGCTCAGCAACAGCGCCTTTTCCAACTATGCGCGTGACAAAGGTTGGGGCATGGGCGCGCGCGCGGGCGCGATTCCCAGCGCCATCGGCGGACGGACCATCAAGCTGTCGCACTCGGGCACGATTTTCGACATTAAGGAGAGCGCGGCACTGCCCCGATGGCGGCGTTGGATCTCAGTGATTGAGCGGGACCAACTCCTGCTCTGGGCCCCCGGTTGCATGCTGGGGATGGCGTTGCCGGCCATGTTCTCCTACGAGTTCATTCGGGGCGTCAGCAACGTGGATGGCAACGCGGCGGCGGCGATGTCGGCACAGGCTATCGGCTTGCGCCACGGGCAAATTTTCTGGTACCTGACTTTGCTGTGTGGCTTCCTCATCATGGCGCCGACCCAGGTGAGCCAACTGGACAACATAGCCCGGCGTTGGACCGACGTGTTGTGGATCGGGTCGTCTCGCCTTCAGAGTGTGGATGGCAACAAAGTCAAGTATGTCTACTACTCAATCTTGGCGATCTACGCGGTCTGGGGCCTCATTGCGTTGCGGGTTACCCCCAATCCGCTGGTGCTGGCCGTCGCGACGGGCGTGATGTGGAATTTCGCGCTCGGTTTCTCCTCCTTGCACACGCTGTGGGTGCTGCTGACGCTGCTTCCCAAGCCTTTGAGGCCTGGCTGGCTTCAATGCGCGGGCCTGGTGGCCTGCGCGGTGTTCTATATCGGTATTTCTTCTATTGCCTTCGCTCAACAGTGGCCGGCACTACGGACCTGGTTGGGTCAGTGACTCGGGGCCCATTACAATTCCCGGGCTGCGCCGAATTAAGCGCTTGACGGGCGAAAAACTACTTTGCGAGAATAGACCGACGGCCCTAGGGCGGGCCATGTAAGTTTGCTGTTGAATGCAGTCGCGGAATGTTTGGTTAACTGAGAAGCTACGGGCTTTGGTCCGTGGCTTTTTCTGTTTTTTTACCATCGATCTTCGCTCTGGGTGCACCTAATGGTATTCAGTTCGACGGCGGACTTCGAGTTGTCTTAGCGAGGAGTGTTACAGTGTCTAAAGAAAAGGGCATCGTGAAGTGGTTTAACAACGCCAAGGGGTATGGCTTCATCCAGCGCTCTACCGGCGAGGACGTGTTCGTGCATTTCAGCGCGATCGACATGACTGGCTACCGTTCGCTAGACAATGGAACCGAAGTCGAGTTCGAAGTCAAGGAAGGGCCCAAGGGCCTGCAGGCTGAGAGCGTACAACGTCCGTCAGCCTAGTCGCTACGCCTTCAGACCTAGTTTGTCTACCAAATAGCGAAGGCTCATTCTCGCACTCTCTTTCGGCGGCCGGAACGGCGAGGAATCGAGCTCAACGGTGAGGAAGCCGTTCCAGCCGATCGAGTCCAAGTGCGCCTTGATGGCCACGAAATCGACGCCGCCGGAGCCGAGCGGGAAGAACGGCGGATCCTTCATCATGTCCGGCCGGTCCAGCCGCGTCCTGGCGCCGCCCTTCCATTCCGGCCGCGTGTCCTTCATGTGAAATTCGACGATGCGGTGACCCAGTTGCTTGGTCAGCGCCACCGGATCCATGCCCGCCATGGTGATGTGCCCGGTGTCAAGCACAAACGCCACGTCGCGCGCATCGGTGTGGCTCATCACGTAGTCCACCTCGTGCCGATTCTCAAACTGCGCCCACATGTGCGCATGCACGGCGAGGCGCACGCCTTCGGCTCGTAAACTGGCGCCCAGTTTGGACAGCACCGCCGAGATTTGGACGAGGTCCTCATCGGTGGTGCCCGTCGGTCGGCGCGGGCCGAGATTGATTTTCAGATGGCGGCAGCCAAAGTGGCGAATGAAGCGGCCCAGCCGCAGATGGTCCTCAATCAGCTTGGCGTGGCTAGCCGGATCCTCAAAGTGCATTTCGAGCGGACCGCCGTTCGAGATGGTGACGAAGCGAACGCCAATGTCGTCGATGCGCTGCTTGAGCTCCGCGGGCTTTTCCGAATACTCGAGGAAGTAGTGGATGAACGATTCCACGTAGCGGTAGCCTACCTCATGCGCTTCACGGAAGGACAGGAAGACATCTTTCTCCCAACCGCCGACGGTGTTGGTGGTGTTGCCGATGCGGTAGCTGGCTGCTTTCGGTGGCTTGGCGGCGGCGCCCAGGGGCATCGCCGCTGCCACGGCGGCGGCCAAAGCCTCGCGTCTGGTGCATTGCGTAGGGTTCATATCCGGCATGACCTCTCGTTCGTGGACGATATCACAGTTTGCCCAAAGGCCGCTTCACACCGTTTCTGAGCCGCGACGGCGACGGAGCGGTTTTTCGGTCCTCGGAGTGGCCTCTAAAGAAGCGCCGCCGTTCGCTCGATCTAATTTTCTGGGAAACTAGTATTGTATGAGCACCAGTGCCTCACCGGGCCCCCTCCAGAACGTCGAGCAGTGGGATGATTTCGTCAAGTCGCGTTATCGCGCCGATCGCAAGAAGGAAGAGTTCCGCGTCTTTGACGAATCCTCGCCGCAAGTGGTGAAGGATTTCTACCGCGAGAACCACGCCAAACAGACGTTAGACTTTGTGAGGGCCAAGCAGGCCGAGTACGCGCCGCTCACCAAGGGCCGCATGGGCATCTGGGAAGGGCTGGCCAAGCTCGAAGCGCTGGTGGACGATAGTGACCCCGATACGGACCTGACGCAGATGGAGCACAACCTGCAGGCTGCAGAGGCGATTCGCCGCGCCGGTCATCCGCGGTGGATGATTCTCACCGGGTTCATTCACGATATGGGCAAGGTGCTGTGCCTCTATGGCGAGCCGCAATGGGCCGTGGTTGGAGACACTTTCCCGGTGGGCTGCGCATGGTCTGACCAGATCGTCTTCCCCGAATATTTTGCGGGCAATCCGGACACCGCCAAACCGGAGTTGCAAACGCGGCTGGGCATCTACCGCGAAAACGGTGGCCTCGCGGATGTGAACCTGTCATGGGGTCACGACGAGTATCTGTATCACGTCACCCGGAAGTATCTGCCGGAACCGGCGCAGTACATGATCCGGTACCACTCGTTCTATCCGGGCCACCGCGAGGGCGCCTACGACTATCTGATGAATGATCATGACCGGCAGATGTTTGAGTGGGTCCGGACGTTCAATCCGTTCGATCTGTACTCCAAGAGCGATTCCAAACCCAAGCTGGCTGAGCTCAAACCGTACTATGAGGACTTGGTGGCCGAGTTTTTTCCGAAACAGATTGACTGGTAGGCCCGGCTTTCACATCGTTGTCATAATCAAGAGTTAGGCTCGATCTCAGCCTATTAGCCGGTGCCCCACATGCAAGTCCGCCTCGATGAACCCGCCAGTCCGCCCGCGGTTGTTGAGCCAATCCGGCTGGACGATCCGTGCCTCTACGTCAACCGTGAGCTTAGCCTGCTCAAGTTCCAATGGCGCGTGCTTGAGGAAGCCCAGGATGAGACCAACCCGCTGCTGGAGCGGGTGAAGTTTCTGGCCATCCTCGGTTCCAACCTCGACGAGTTCTTCATGGTGCGCGTGGCTGGCCTGCAGAACCAGATTGAGGCGGGGATTCAGGAGCCGGGATCGGACGGGTTGACGCCTGCCCAGACCATGGAAGCGGTGGGCGCCGAGTTCAGCGCTTTGATCGAAGAAGCCCAGGCCTGTCGCGAAAGATTATTCTTCGATCTGAGCGAGAACGGTATCCACGTGCTGGACTACCGGGACCTTTCCTTTGAGCAGCGCGAGTTGGCCGACCGCTACTTCATGGAGACGGTTTTTCCGGTCCTCACGCCATTGGCGCATGATCCCGGCCGCCCGTTTCCGCATATTTCCAATCTGAGCCTCAATCTCTCCGTCACCGTGCAGGACGGGACTGGGCGAGAGCACTTTGCGCGAGTCAAGGTGCCGGACACGCTGCCTCAATTGATCCCGCTACAGCCGGGAAAGTCCAAGATGCGGCTCGTGGCGTTTGTATGGATTGAGCAAGTGATCCAGGCCAATCTACAGGCCTTATTCCCCGGCATGCGAATCGTGGAATGCTATCCGTTCCACGTCACGCGCGATGCCGAGGTGGCCATTCAGGAGCTCGAGTCGGCCGATCTGCTCGAAATGGTACAGGAGAGCGTCCGGCAGCGGCGCTTCGGCGCGGTAGTGAGGCTGGAGATTGCCGCCGATATGCCCGAAGAGCGGTTAGCGCTGCTCAAGGAGAATCTCGAGGCCGACGATTTCGACGTTTTCCGCGTCCGCGGCCCGCTGGCGCTTAGCCGCCTCCGCCATCTGGCTTCGCTTGACCGGCCCGAACTCAAGGAAACGCCATTCGTGCCCGCGCTGCTGGAAGGGGCCGCCGCCGGAGAGGAGGAGGACATCTTCTCGATGATCCGCCGCTCCGACATTCTGCTGCATCATCCGTTCGATTCATTCCAGCCGGTAGTGGACTTTATTCGCGCCGCCGCGCGGGATCCGCAAGTGCTGGCCATCAAAGCCACGCTCTACCGGGTAGGCCCCAAAGCGCCAATTGTCGAGGCGCTGCTCGAGGCCAACGCGCACCGCAAGCAGGTGGCCGTGCTGGTGGAATTGAAGGCGCGCTTCGATGAAGAGTCCAACATCGAATGGGCCAAAGCGCTCGAAAAAGAGGGCGTCCACGTTGTCTACGGGTTGGTGGGACTGAAGATTCACTCCAAGATTGCGATGGTGGTTCGGCGTGAGGGGGACACCATTCGCCGCTACGTCCATCTGGCTACGGGCAACTACAACGCAGTCTCGGCCGGGCTCTACACCGATCTGGGCCTGTTCACCTGCGATCCACAGATCGGCGCCGACGCGACGGACGTCTTCAACTATCTCACGGCGTATTCGGCCAAGACCGATTACCGCAAGCTGCTGCTGGCGCCCATTGCGCTGCGGGAGAGGCTGGAGCAACTTATTGAAGCTGAGATCGCCCATGCGCGCGCGGGCCGGCCCGCTCGGCTGATCTTCAAGGTGAACGCCCTGGCAGACCCGCGCATTATCCGGCTGCTCTATGAAGCTTCACGGGCTGGCGTGCAGATCGATCTGATCATACGGGGCGTCTGTACGCTGCTGCCGGGTATCGCCGGCGTGAGCGATAACATCCGCGTCCGTAGCATCGTGGGGCGCTTTCTCGAGCATAGCCGGATTTTCTACTTCTGGAACGGCGGGCGCGAGCAGCTTTTTCTTGGCTCGGCCGATTTGATGTCGCGCAACATCAGCCGGCGCGTGGAGATCTTGTTCCCCATCGAGAAGCCTTCGCTCTTGCGTCACGTGCGAGACCGGATTCTGTCGGTATACCTGGATGACAACGTTAAGGCACGCGAGATGGCGCCCGATGGGAGTTATCGTCGCGTGCAGCCGGGTCCAGGAGCCGCGCCGGTGGACGCACAGCTCACGCTGCTGCGGATGCGGGCCTCGCGATAGGAATGGTACCCCGCTCTTCGGAGTTGAAAAAAGGAACGTCTGCGCGGCCACACCGGTACCGATCTCGGCTTCATCAGAGTTAGTTAGATTAAGCGCGCCGTTGCTGACGAATGGACTCGGCGATCTGGTCCACCGTCAAATCCTTTTGCCACTCGCGGCGATCGCGGGTATAGTCGCCACCGCCGGAACGATGCAGCCGCAAGAAGCGGGAGAGGCCGTCCGGGCCCAATTCGCGCATTAGTACGTCCAAGGCGTGCCGTTCGAATTGTTCGTCCGTTAGCTTGTCGATGGCGATCACCTACGATGCTCCTTCATCCTAAAAGCGGCAGTTGGAACACCGTGAGGCCAGCCAACCGCCCGGGCCAGTTGGAGTTTCAACTGCGGCGCACTTCACCCATCCCGCAATGTCAACGGGGTGGTGGAAGCCGAATACCCCGCGCAAAGGCAAACAAGGTCCCTAAGGCTGGCTCGGAATGGTCTTTGCTTACGGCGGTCCAACTTCTCGGGTTAAAATCCGTCGGCTTCGAAGCGACCAGCAACCGGCCGAGTCCCTCCCAGAGGTCAACCGCCCCTCCTCCGGTGAGCACGAAACCGTCAGGCAGATCAGCACTAACAGCAGTTAGGTAACCACCGCCCCTCCCACTCGTACCTGGAGTCGTTCGCCCAGCAATAGGACGGCCACTCCGATCCTTGATGCCAATTGCGATGGCCTGAATGCTTGCCAGTTCTGGAATGAAGTGAGCCTTGCTCGCCACCCTCCAACGGCGGTTGGTGTTACTGTTGGTAACGGGGCGCGACATTGTCAGCAGGTGTTCCCTGCCCAGGCTCACTGCGCCCCCGCCCGTCAAGGTAAAACCCGGGCCGACCTCCGCAGTGGCTTGCGGCGCTAGGCTGCGAGCGGATTCGGGGGAAACGAACGCCACCACCTCGAATTCATCTCCGGGGTCGGAGAGCAGGTAAGACCACATCGAAATGGAGGTGGGACCGGAAACCTGATGCGCTTTCCCCGCGGCCTGCCAGCCGTACGGAATGTCACGGACAAGGATGGGAGCCATCGTCGTGAGCAGGCATCCAGGGTGGGGTTGATTGACATAATCCAGGGCGGCGCCGCCGCCCAGGACATGGAAACCCGGCAGCGTGTACCTCACATCCGGGCGGTCGCTCAGTTCAATGGTTTCGGCTTTTAAGACGTGGATCGGCATGCAACTCCTTAAAATTCAAATAATCGGATTGCCCACCGCAACACCTATCGGGGCGATTTGGAGTGGGCCTCTTTTTTGAGACACTGACGCCACGGCTTCAGGCGCTCGGGTATGCGCACGTCCGGTTCTTCGGCGGTAGCCGTTGCGAATACGACGGCAGCTTCCGGGAGCGCGTGTGCGACTTTGGCGATGTGATCGTCAGTGCGGGGAACGTTCGTCCCCGCATGAGGAGAGTTCCCCGGAGCGCCCAAGCAACTTTGTATCTTTCCATGTTCGTTCCTCTTTTCTTTAAGCGGCTCAGGCAATCCTCACGTCGGCGTCTTGCGAAACCACAACTCACCAGTGAGCTTGCACCGCGCAACGGGCAGTGGCGGTGGTCAAGGGAAGTGAGGCGCTGGAAGTGCTGAGGTCGAACGTCCCGGCCAAGACGGGGAGCGCGACTTGAACGTCTGTCCCGCCGCCCGTCGGCTTACAGACAGCATGTACGGCGGTGCCCGGCGGGATGTTCTTGGCCGTGACCTCCAGGGTCGGTGTGCCTCCGGTGTATTGAATGTCGGGAATTGACAGATCGGCATCGGCGTTAGCTGGGACGAGCGCTCCACCAACCCGAACCTGAAGGGAGCCCGGTTTGGGCAGCGGGATGGGAGCGTCGGGATAGGGGAACCGCTCGAACACTCCCGTAATTTGGGCGGCAGTGAGAACTGCCGGAACGGTGGTGGCTGCGTCGATTCGAACCCTGCCCATACTACCAGTACCACCAGCGATGAGTTTGAGTGTACCGGCGCCGAGAGTAACGCTTGGTGCAACCAGATGGATGGCTCCTCCGCTGCCACCTCCAGCACCACCGGAGGCCGAAATATTCCCAACCCCGTTTAAAACGACTGCGCCGGCCGCGACGATTCGGATGGCCCCCCCTCCCGCTCCGCCCCAGGTTGCAACGGAGTTACCTCCACCGGATCCTCCGATTAGTGGGAGCAAGGTCGTGGTGCCGTATATAAGGCCGCATCCAGTCAAGGGCGTAGCATGCACGCCGAAACAGGGGCTGTTCGGCGGGTACGTGGAGGCAAACCCAGGAATCGCCGTCACTCCGGGCGCACCCGGCCCGTGTCCCGCTGTAAATCCACCTGGACCGGGAACGGGCTGTGGGCCATTGATCGGTCCTCCAGACTGACCGCTGAGGCTGAGAACTCCATCGATCGTCACAGTGCCTTGAACCAGAAACACCACGGGACCGGGCGCCTTCATGTTGGCGGCTCTAAGGGTCAACGCCTCGGTCGGCCCAATGTTGACGCTAGTGAAGTGATAAACATTGTCGCTGTCGGCATCCCTCGCGCCGGGCATGAAAACCCCTCCGCCCGTCAATGCCCCGTCGCTCCCATTCGATACCTGGCCCCATCCCAGGGACGCCAAACCCAAACTTATCGATAGTAATCGTTTCATTGCAGTCTCCTTTCAATTTCCTTCGAAACTCCAGACGCCGGTAGCACCAGCGTCCGAGTTAGATCCTTCTCCACCCACGCGCCTTCGCCCGCGGGCGTTACCGCGCGGATCTCGCCGGGTAACCCGGAGTCCTCCACGCTAAACTCTCCCTGCCCGTTGGTCCGCATCGCAACCGATCGGTGGAACAGCCACGCCGGGGTCAGAGCCCGGGGCGCCTGGCCGCCAGTGGACCACGACAGCACCAACTTGGGCGGCGCGACTCCCGAGAAATGCCGTACCTCGATTTCCTTGCGGCCCGGCTCGAGCGTCAACGGTCCTTCCACGCGCTGGCCCTCCAGGTATAGTTCCGCCCCGTCGCTCGATTCGAGCGTGAAGTGGTACTCGCCGAGGTTGGGGATTTCCACGAACCCTCGGAATCGCGCCGCATAGTCGGGCGAGAGCCCCGCGCCAAACGGATCGCGGCCGAAGGCTCCGTCAGGATTCGGGTAGAGCAGCGCCTGGACGGCACCGGAACGGTCTGGAGTGCGACCGGTGAAATCGGGCATCGATACCAGCGGCGTTTGCGAATCGAAGTACTCGGCCGCCAGCCCCGGAACATCGAGCTGCACTTCGGTGTTCGCCAAGGGCTTCCCTTCGGCGTCCACTAACTTGCCTTGCAGCATGCGTGCCCGGGGTTGTTCCACTTGGAACGTCCGTATCGCGGAACCCACGCCGTTCGCACCGGCATCCTTGGCGACGATCTCCAGGGTCAGGTTTTCCACTCCAGCCGGGACGGCGAAGGTGACTTGGAACGGCGGACTGGTCTGTTCGGCGGCGAGCAGCTTGCCCTGCGCGCGGAATTCCGCCGCGGCAATGCCGGGCCACTCGGTACTGTTCGCCGCCAGCGTCACGATCTGTCCGGCGGTCAGCACCTCGAGCCCCGCTGCCTGGGAATCGCGCGCTCCAACGGAAGCTCGGGTGGCATGGCTTTCCGTTACTGGCCTGAGGCTGAGTGGACCGGCGCCGCGCTGTGCCGAGAACAGCCGGACTACGATATTGCGCCCGGTGGGCAGCGATGACACGTTCTGTGCGCTACCTATCGAAAACTGGGCGATCACGATATTGCGCCCCGTGGGCAACGACGATACGGTCTGCCCGCCACCTACGGAGAACTGGGCGACCACGATATTGCGCCCCGTAGGCAACGACGACACGTTCTGCGCTCCACCCACCGAGAACTGGGAGACCACGATGTTCCGGCCAGTCGGCAGTGACGACACGTTCTGGGCTCCACCTACCGAGAACTGAGCGACCACGATGTTCCGCCCCGTGGGCAACGACGACACGTTCTCTGTTCCACCCACCGAGAACTGGGCGACTACGATGTTGCGCCCGGCGGGCAGCGATGACACGTTCTGCGCTCCACCTACCGAGAACTGCGCAACCACGATGTTCCGCCCTGCCGGCAGTGACGACACGTTCTCCGCTCCGCCCACCGAGAACTGGCTCACCACGATATTCCGCCCGGTAGGCAGCGTCGACACGTTCTCCGCCCCGCCCACCGAGAACTGGGCGACGACGATATTCCGCCCGGTAGGCAGCGACGACACGTTCTCCGCCCCGCCTACGGAGAACTGGGCGACCACGATGTTCCGGCCCGCCGGCAACGTCGAAACCGTCTGCGCTCCGCCCACTGAAAACTGGCTCACCACGATATTCCGCCCGGTAGGCAGCGATGACGCATTCTGCTCTCCGGCTACCGAGAATTGGCTCACCACAATATTGCGACCGTACGGCAGGAACGCCGGCAGCGGAGGAGGCTCGACGGGCGGGGGCGTCCAAGCCAGCACCGGCTTGGGTGACTCCGTCAGCACGGCCACCTGGCTCGCGGTGATCCCGGTCACGTCCAGGTTGTAGTTCCCCGCTGGCGTGCCGGCAGGGACCGCGAACGTAATGGTTCGCGACGCGGCGCCGGAGTTTGGCGCCATCGACTCGACAATCATGTTCACGATCGCCAACGAAATTGCATGCTGGCCGCGTACCTGCAAGTTGGCGGCGAGCAAGGTCTCGGCGGTGGGGAAGTCAGTGCCGGCGATCGTGAATTTGTCCGGCTGTCAGGCACGGGCGACGGCGCAAGATAGGAGATCATGAACGGGAACCGTATCACAGGCGTATTGCTGCCCTGGACTCGATTCCCAATGGTGGACAGCGCCACGACACTCACGCTCGCTTGCCCGGACGGAAAGGGGCTGAGGAGTTCGAACCGGATGGTGCGAGTGGCGCTCGCCGCGGCAGGTGTGATCGAGACCGGTTGCAGAACCGCTCCGGGTACGCTCGCGGCCAGTGTCATGCCCGCAGGTTCGAATGTTTCCACGGTGAAACCGGCGCCGGTCATTTCGTATAGGGTCCCGCCCACCGAGACGGGATCGGTAAGTGAGATGAAGCTGGTTGTGCCCACGTTGATGGTCACCACCGGCTTGAACGGAGTGGCCTCGTACGGCGTGCCAGCGATGTTGATCAGCGGACTTAGTTCATAGTCATTCGCCGGGAGCGCCAGCAGAGGTTGCTCTGGAAGCGAGACCGTGGCGGGCATCCGGAAGACGATGGTACGCGCGGGGCCGGACGCGGGCGAAATGGAGAGCACTTGCGCCGGTACGGAGAATCCAAAAACGCGCAATGAGATGGCAACGTCTGGTACGCCTATGACGGCTGCGGGGGGGAAGTTAGTGCCGGTAATCGAATAGGTCGCGCCGGGAGGTCCGGCTGGAGCAACGGGCGCGCCGAAGGTGATCGTGTTCGGCGAAACGATGCGCGGCTCCGGGGAGGCGCTGGCGAACGGCCCGCCGGCGGTGGTGTTGCCCGATATGTCAATCTCGTAAGTCTCGTTACTGGCGGGAAGCCCGAAGGGGGCGGACACGGTCAACGTCTGCTCGCCTCCGATTTCGGGCGACACGCCTGTCACGAGGGCGAAGTATTGACCGGGCGAGCTGATCGGGTACAGGTTCACCTGCGGAAAACTGATCGCCTGCCCAACCGGAACCCCGGTTGCTGTAATCGTAAACGACCCTCCCGGGGCTAGCGTGGCGGGGGTTGGAGCATTGAAACTAAATCCCAGCGTGGGGTTTGGGCCGGAGACGGCAATAGGAATGTTGCGGGCCGTCACGAATGGTTGCCCGTTGGTGAACTGGCCTGCGATCGACAAAGACTGGCTACCTTGAAATGCCCCCGGGGGTACTGCGAACGTCAGATTCCGTGTCTTGCCTGAGCCAGTTACAGCCGTTGCCAACCAGATTTCGAAGCCCGCCGCTACTGTAGTGGCGCCGACATTGATATCGGTTCCAAATGGTACTCCGTAGAGCTGCACCTGAACGGACCCGCCGGGCGACACTACCCTGGGGACGGGTAGGCTGGGTATGAGTTGTTCCTGCGCCAGCGCTGCCGGCGCGATGGCTGTCAGGCACAGTGCCGGTAATAGGCATGCACGAGACAAACTCATGTATGGACGTTCCTCCAAATAAAAACCGCCGTCGCCCAGTCTTTGCCAATTGCTTTTGCGGTCTTGATACCGTATGCTACAGAAACTTGGGTTGCCTGTGAATACGCCATCTTGGCGTATTTTTCGAAGGAGGAAGTGTGATATGCCTCACGGTAACGGGCTCGATAAGCGTCTCCACTCGGCGCTCATGATGCTCTATGAGGCGGGTGGCAAGCAGACATTCCTCAACCGTTTTATGACGGCCGTCTCTACGTTACTGCCGGGCGACGTCCACGCGGGAATGGAAATAAACTACCGCTCAGGAACTCTCCAGGGACCGCTAACTCCCGTGGACGCCATCGGGGCCGCTTTCGGCAGCGTCGAGAACGCCGCTCAGGCGATGCGGGAACTGTTGAATGACCGCGCCGAGAATCCGCTTTTGTTCCATGCGCACGCCCCCGGCGAAACACGAGCGGTGCGGATGGCGGACTTCTTCAGCAGAGAAAAATTCCACGAGACCGCGGTGTATCGAAGCCTCTACCGTCCCATGCGGTTGGAGCAGGTGGCGGCCCTCACCTTCGGGCCGGATCCAGCCGAGCCGGACGTCATCCTGGGTGTCGCCGCCTGCCGGTCGAACCCGGTATTCACGGATCGGGAGCGCGATCTGCTAGAGGAATTGGGCCCGCACGTGTTATTGGCTTACGGCAACTCCGAGCGGTTCACCGGCCTCGAGTTAGCCGCGGGTCTGTCGCCGGAACGATGGGAGCGCGCCGCTTCCCGGCTCCGGCTTACCGCAAGACAAGCCGAAGTGATGAGGGCGGTTTTCCAGGGCGCGAGTAACAAGAAAACTGCCAGAACCCTGGGCGTCAGTGCGCTCACGGTTAAGAAGCATCTCGAGAACATCTATCTCACGCTCGGCGTCACGAGCCGGGAGGAAGCCGTCATGCGGCTCTTGACCGCCTCGGAGGTTGATGCAAAATGAAGCGATTCCGCTCGGATGGAAATCGAGTGAGCAAAAAACACGAAGGGCCACCTCGAAAGGCGGCCCCCATTTGAACGCTTCTGCTACTACCGCGCCGCCAGCAAAGCCCGCAAATGCCGCGCACGTTCAGGCGACCGCAGTTGCCGAAGCGCCTTCGCTTCGATCTGCCGGATCCGCTCCCGCGTCACATCAAATTGCTGGCCGATCTCTTC
>JAYTKJ010000634.1:0-4403 GCA_043730365.1 Acidobacteriota bacterium
TCAGGGCTTGCTCAACCGGCTTGCCGATCAAGGCCACTGCCGGACGCATGGCCAGCCGCGAAAAGGCGGGGTTGCACCAAGAGATGTTGCCGTCGCCATCCGTCCAGGCGATAGCCTCGCTCAGGGCCGCAAGGGTATGTTCCATTCGCTCAATCGTGGCCTGAAGTTCCGCAATCTGAGCCAGGTCCAGGGTTGCCACCGGGAGTGCCGCTACTGCCATGTCCTTACCTCTCTCTCATTTGGGTTTAGGCGCCGAGAAGTTCCTGTGCTTTGTCGAGAAGCTCCACCGGACTGAAGGGCTTCACCAGATACGACGTGACACCAGCCTTCACGGCCGCGCCGATGTCTTCCTGTTGGCTCTTGGCCGTCAATAGGATGATTGGCGTGTGTCGCGTTGCTTCGTCCAGGCGCAACAGTGCAGTCACTTCAACTCCGGTTTTGCCGGGCATCATCCAATCGAGAACAATCAGGTCCGGGATCTGCTGGCGCGCGATGGCCAGTGCCTCGTCTCCATCGCTCGCTTCGAAAATCACATAGTCCGGGTCCTCGAGGGTGGCGTGCACCAATACCCGAAGGCTCTCTTCGTCGTCTGCCAAAAGAATCGATTTCATGCGTTGGAGCCCTCGTCAGACGTATCGGAGGCGAAGTCCAAATTCAGAGGAAAAACTTCAGGGGTGGGCGGCGTAGGGCCGATAAGTGAATTCGAGAGACAGCAACGGCCTGGCGGGCCGCGCAAGGATTTTAATGGAGACGATGGCCAACGATCGGGCAGCGAACATTCTGGTGGTGGAGGACGATCCAGCCATCGCCACGGTACTTGAGGAGATCCTGACGGGCAAGGAGTACTCCGTCAGGGTGGCCAACAATCCAGATGAGGCGTTAGCGGCGGTGAAGGCACAATTGCCGGAACTGGTGCTGATGGACGTCAACCTGAGCGCGGACATTGACGGGATTGAGACCGCCATCCGGCTGCGGGCAGACCACGAAGATCTCCCGATTTGCTTTGTTACGGCTCAATCGGACGATGCCACGGTGAACCGCGCCGAAGCCGTCGGTCCGATGGCCTATCTGGTGAAGCCCTTTGAGATGGCAGACGTACTGACGATGGTCAGCATCAGCTTGGCCAGCGCCCGGGCGCTGCAGGAACGGCTGAAGAAGATGATGGCGCGGGCCGAGCATAGCGTCGCCGCGGTGACGGCCCCCAGGGCCGTCGCGATCGTCCCGGTCGCATCGTCGCCAGCCGAACCGGCCGAGGACAAACTCACTGGCCTGCCAAGCCGCCAAACGATGGAACATCAAATTGAGGCATGGGAACCAGACAGCCAAAATTTTGTGGCGGTCCTCACGGTCGACCATGTTGTGCTGCTGCGTCAGCGCTTCGGAGGAGGGGCGCTGGACCAGATCTTTTTCTCCTACAGCCAGCACCTGGGGCAAAATCTCCCGGAAACTTGCTTGTTGGGGCGTTGGGATACCGCCACGTTTGTGGTGACGCCCAAGGAGGGCGGTTCGGAAGCTCAACGCGAGGTGGCCCGCATGGCCTCCACTCCCATGCTCTTTCACTTACAGTTGCCGGGCCGCTCGGCCCTGCTGCGGGTCACCGCTAGTATGCGCCTGGTGACGCATAGGGAAGACCAATCGATGGTGGAGCAGATTGAGGCCATCACGACGGCGAAACGGTAAAGGAGCAGAGTGGCCGAAAAGCGGCGTCCGTCACCGCGGCCATGAAGCTTCGTATGCTTAGAGTGTGATAGACCGTCGAACACTGCTGGCGAGCGCCGGGGCCGTCGGATTGGGAGCGCAGACCGCGGCGCCTCCAGCCGCCGCCAAAATTCTCTCCTCGGTCATGCTCTGGACGCTGCCCGGCGGCAGCCTGGACGTCAAGCTGCCCATCGTGGCGCGCTCCGGCATTCAGTCCGTCGAGCTGCTCAACGAACATGCCGGTTGGACACAGACCGAGCTCCAACAGGCGCGGCGCATTCTGCGTCGGTTCAATCTCAGCGTCGACACGGTTTGTGTCACCCCCGAGCCGAATAGCGACAAAGGCGGCAGCCCGCTCGATGTCACCCGGCGCACCGGTTTTCTCACCGAAGTAGCCCGCCACCTGGAAGTGGCCCGCCAGCTTGACGCGCCGATGGCCCTGGTCACGGCGGGATCTCGTCTACCTGATCGCCCGCTGCCGGAGCAGTGGGCCAGTCTGGTGGAGAGTTGCCGTCGCGCCGGAGATCTGGCGGCCAAGGCGAGCGTGACGCTGGTGGTGGAGCCGGTCAACGGCAAGGTGGAACAGCGAGGATCATTCCTTCAAACAGCCGCCGATGGCGTGCGTCTAGTCAAGGAAGTGGATCACCAACATGTTCGTCTGCTCTACGATCTTTACCACGAGCAGGTGCAGACTGGCGATGCGGCGGCGGGGATCGAGAGCGCCCTGCCCTACGTGAAGCTTTTCCATATCGCCGACGCGCCGGGCCGCCGGGATCCGGGCACAGGTTCGATCCGGTTTAATGCCATCTATCAGACCATCCGCAAGCTCGGTTTTGAAGGCCACATCGCCATGGAGTACCGGCCGGCGGGCGAGGCGGCGGTGAGCCTGATCGGCGCCGTGGACGCGATGCGCAAGTCTCTTGGCGCCGAGATGCCCGCTGCCGCCGGCGCGCCATCACCGAAAGCATGAGCTACAGAGCTGATTTCTACGGGCCTTCGTCGGCCGAGCCGCAACCGGTCTCGGTTTCGATCGATGAAACCGGGTTGACTGTTGTGACGGCCGATGGAGCGGAGGCGCAGCGATGGCCTCGATCCTCACTACGGCTTGACGATAGCGCCGTGGCGGGCGGACCGCTGCGGGTGACGTCGCCGGCTGGTCCAGGGTTGCTGATGGTGTCTGACGCCGGACTGCGATCCGCCCTCGGTCGAAGTTCCAGGAGCGGCGCGGCGGCGCTGGGGCAGGGGCTGGCGATCATAGCGGCCGTCCTGGTGGGATCTATTCTGGCCGGCTACTACGTGCTGCTGCCGTGGGTGGCCGGGGCGCTGGCCCGCCGGATTCCCGCCAGCATCGAGCAGCAATTGGGCCGCGCGGCGCTGGAGCAGTTAGCTCCACCGGCACAACGCTGCGAAGACGAATCGGTGCGCAAGCCGGTTCGGGCGATCGTCGATAGGCTCGCGCACCAGTCGCCAGACATGGGCTACCCGTTCCAGCTCTACGTCGTCAAAGACAAAACCGTGAACGCCTTTGCCACGCCGGGCGGGTTCATCGTGGTGTACACGGGGTTGCTTGAAAAGACCAAGTCTCCCGAGGAACTCGCCGCCGTATTGGCGCACGAGATCACGCACGTCACCGAGCGCCACAGCACGGTGGGCATGATGCGAGCGATGACGTTCTGGGTGATGCTGGCGTATCTAATTGGCGACCCAACCGGAATCATCGTCCAAGCCGCCGGCGCGCTCAGCCAGCTCAGCTACCAACGCGGGCAGGAAGAAGAAGCTGACCGGGGCGCGATGCGTTTGTTTGAACAGGCGCACGTCGATCCCCGCGGTCTTGACCGGGCCTTCACCATGCTCAGCAGCGAAACGCCGGATCTGCCGGCGGCGGCGCGATACTTCTCCACGCACCCGCGGACGGCGGATCGGCTGCGGGAGATTCGCAAGTGGGAGCGCACGGCGCGCTATTCAGTGACCCCGCTGCTGGCCGCAGGCACAGCGTGGCCGCCGGCGGGCGCGTGCGGGCTTTGATCGGCGTCAAAGACCTGTCTTTTTGGCGATCAAATACGTGATCCCCGAGATAGCTGCCGAGAGTGTCATGCCCCACAGCAAGTCGACACAAGTTACCACCAGCGGCCAGCCTTTGATCGTCGCCAGATTGGTCAGATCATAAGTTGAGTAAGTAATCAGACCAAACAGAGCGCCGAATAGCAGCGCGTCCATCAGCGATTGTTTCTCCAGGGCCGGCGTAATGACAAAATGCACCAGGCCCACCACAAACAGCAGATAGAAAATGATGGCGGCCGTCCAGTTGGGATCGGGCCTCATCAGGAACCCAAGCTGCCTGGCATAGAAGGACTTCGCAACCAGGCCCAGCCACACCAGATCAATGGCGAGGAAAACTGGTAGCGCGATGAAATAGAGCTTGACGCTTGTCATTAGTCCCGTACCAGTTGGTGGGGTGTTGGTGTGATTTTGAGCGCCGCCGCGTACGGACCCTTTTGCGCGGCCTTCACCACCAGGTCCCGGCCCGTCTGTTGCCACTCGAGCGCGCCCGGGCGCCCGAGCATTTCCACTTTGGTGGACTCGGCCGCGTAGACGTTGGGCAGGCGAATGGCGCCGCTTGATGACGGCTTCAACAAGAACGCATATACGCTGTCTCCCTTGCGGGTGAACCGGACATCGGCTTCCTTGTCCTTGGCCGCCGCCCG
>JAYTKJ010000635.1:0-2740 GCA_043730365.1 Acidobacteriota bacterium
TGCGCTAACCGCCGGATTCCTGACGCTGCTAATCGCCCGCACCGCGCTCGGCTTCGGCGAGGGCGCCACCTTCCCCGGCGGCCTGCGCACCGTCGTCCAAACTCTGCCCGCCGGGCAACGCGCCCGCGGCGTCGCCGTCGCCTACAGCGGCGGCGCGCTCGGCGCCCTTATAACGCCTCTAATAATGACCCCCGTTTTCCAAGCCTTCGGTTGGCGCGGCGCCTTCTGGTTCACCGGTGCCATCGGCCTCGCCTGGATCGTCCTCTGGCAAATCCTCAGCCGCCGCCGGGAGCTGCAAAAAATGGCGGAACACACCGCCGCCGAAACCGCCAATCGCCCCTCCTGGCGCGACCCGCGCTTCTGGTCCTTCGCCTGTATTTACGCCTTCGGCGCGCTGCCCCTGGGCTTCGTCCTCTACTATGCGCCGCTATATTTAAAGGTCCTCGGCAAGACACAAATCGAGCTCGGCTCCCTGCTCTGGATTCCGCCCCTGGGCTGGGAGGCCGGCTACTACGTCTGGGGCTGGTGGACAGACCGCACAGTGGCCCGGACCGGCTTCACCACCGCTTCCTACCGCGGCCTGTTCACTGTCCTGACGCTGCTGTCCCTGCCGCTGGCCGCCGTGCCATTCATCGCCAGTTTCCCATTGGCGATGTTCGAGCTCTTCTTTGCCATGTTCATTTCCGCCGGCTTCGTCATCGGCAGCGTGTCGTATGCCACGACGGCCTTCGGCCTCCGCGATTCCGGCTTCCTGGCCGGCCTCGGCGCCGGCTCCTGGTCGGCCCTGGTGGCCGTCATCATGCCCATCGCCGGACGCCTGTTCGACCAACAAAATTACCAACTCGCGTTCCTGATCACCGCGCTCTTCCCGCTCACCGGCTGGGTAATCTGGCTCGCGTTGAACCGCGAGCGTCGGAAAACAGCCACATAAGCCCGGTCCCCGCGACACCGGTCTCCTCGCCGTCCCCGTCGCACCCGCCAACCTAAGCCCGGCCGGAACCGTCCGGCTTGCTACTCTAGTTCTGCATGTTCGATTCGCAAATGATCGTCGACGGGCTGATGTGGTATTTTGTCTTCCTGTTCTCCACCGTCTGCCACGAAGCCGCCCACGCCTGGGCCGCCCTTCGCGGTGGTGACAAAACCGCCTACCACGGCGGTCAGGTATCGCTCGACCCGATCCCCCATATCCGGCGTGAGCCGTTCGGAATGATCCTGATGCCGTGGCTCTCCTTCTTCCTGAATGGAGGCCAATTCATGATGGGCTGGGCCAGCGCCCCGTATGACCCCTACTGGGCGCGGCAGTATCCCAAACGGGCCGCCTGGATGTCTCTCGCCGGACCCGCCGCCAACTTCGCGCTGGCCATCGCTTCCGGCCTCACCATTCGCTTCGGTTTGAGCCTCGGCGTGTTACAGGCCAGTGAGCGGATGTTGACCAACTCCGGCGATGCCGTTTTGCAACTCCTCGGCATCATGTTCTTCCTCAACATCGTTCTCGGGACGTTCAACCTCCTGCCGCTCCCTCCGCTTGATGGCTTCACCGCCATCGGCATCTTCCTTCCGGAAGCCACCGCCGCCCGGCTGGAGGAGTTTCGCCAAACCGCCGGGATGTTCCAAATTCTGGGCCTTATCGTGGCCTGGCAGGTCGCGGGGTACTTCATCGGGCCGGTTTATGCCTTCGCCAGCCAGGTGATTCTGGGACGCTGACCGCCGCCGGGTGCGCCGAACGTCTCAATAGCCGGGAAAACGTCTCCCGCTTACAGGAGCGGTTTTGCCGGCAACCTCTCGCCCGCCGCGCGGATCATGCGATTTTTAATGCGCGCCTGCTTGCCCGGCAACGACTCCCGCGAAACTGCTTTCGATCACCACCCGGAGCTTCTCCCTCACGGGATCGATGTAACGTTGGATTGGACGTACATCGCGATGCCCGAGAGCGCGGGAAACCAGCATCAAGTCGCGGGTATCAGTGTGCAAGGCCGTGGCGAAACCAACGCGGAACGAGTGAATCGTCATGTCCGGCGAAAGGTTCGTCAGTCGCCGCCAGTGCTGGAATCAAGCGTTGGCTTGGCGGGGAGTCGGCGCATGACCGGAAAATCTGTCGCCGAAAAGGGGTCCCGAGCCAACCTCGCCCTGTGGCAACTGGTGTGCCAGCTACTTTAGAAGCGGCGAACCTAACGCATCGGCCACCGGTATTGTGCGGATCTGGCGGCCCTTGCCGCTATTGACGGTAAGTGTGGCCGCCTCCGGGTCATAGTCGCAAGTGTCGAGAGTTAGTGCCTCCGTGCGCCGCATACCCGTCATCGCGTATGTGCGGAACGGCGCTTCATCGCGTAATCGCAGCGGGTCTCCGGAATTCCGGATGATAGTGAGCAGTTTCCTGATTTGCAGCCGTGTAATGGCCGGTGTGCGCGGAGAATCGACACGGGACAAATGCAACAGCAGCACGGGGTTAAATGAAATGCGGCCCGATTCGAACGCCCAGCGCGCGAACGTGCAGTAAGTGGTTCGGAAACGGTTTAAGGTTGTTTCAGATTTTCGTTGTCGTTGTTGTCCACTCTCGTTCGCGACCGATAGAGCGGTGAGCGGAATTTCTTCCGGGACCGATGCCGCCAACAGGGCGAGACTGGCGGAGTAGGAGGCTCTGGTGGCTGAGGCCCTGCCCACCGCCTTCAGATAAACGAGGTATTACCTCTATTTGGCCGCAAACTAGGCAAATTTGAGCAACTGCAGAATGAACAATCTG
>JAYTKJ010000636.1:0-17749 GCA_043730365.1 Acidobacteriota bacterium
CTGGACCATCCGCCCCACGTTGCTGAACCGTTTCTACGCGGGTGGAAACAACTGGCGAGAGTCGCACTACAGTCCAAACGAATTGATTGGGAATTGGAAGGATAAGTTCTGCCTTCAGAACGTACCGATCTGCAACAACAACCTGTCGGCGGTCGGCTTCAGCGAGTTCCAAGGGTGGGGCGGCACTTCGAACAACGGTTCGGAGAACACGGTGTATTCGTTCCACGACGACATCACCTGGATCAAGGGCAAGCACACCTTCAAGTTCGGTGGCATGTTCCAGCGCAACCATTACAACGGATTCGGCCAACAGTGGGACGCCGGTTTCAGTAACTTCAGCTTTGTGGGCACGGGCCGCCCGGGCGACACCAATTTCGCCACCGCCGGCGGCAATAGTTTCGCCAGCTTCCTGCTGGGCCAAGCCAACAACGGCCAGATTCACACGGTGCGGTTCATCTCCCAGCAATGGCCATATTTTGCGGGCTTCGGGCAGGATGACTACCGCGTTTCGCGCAAGCTGACCCTGAACCTTGGCATGCGCTGGGAAACCACGCTGCCACCGGTGGAGTCAAAGGATCGCTGGAGCGACTTCAGCCCCACACGCGCCAACCCCGCGGCTGACAACCGGCTGGGGGCGCTGGTATTCGCAGGCACTTGCCAGGGTTGCGAAGGAACACGCAATCTGGCCGACGCCTATTACGGCGCTTGGGGACCGCACGTCGGGCTTGCCTACAGCCTGAACGACAAGACCGTGATTCGCTCGGCTTTTTCGCGTTCGTTCGGCGCCATTACCACGGTAACCGGCTCTACGCACTTCCTGGGTCACGTACAGATTTTTGACGCCGTGAATTTCAGCTCGGGAATCGAGCCGGCCTACCAGTTCCGGAATGGTTTCCCCCCTTATCCGATTCCACCGTTTATCAACCCATCGTTTGGCAACGGCAACAACGTACCCTGGTGGCAGGGCAACGAGGCGACGAGACCGCCGGTGAACGACACCTGGACACTCTCCATGCAACGCCAGTTGCCGCGGAACACGCTCGTGGAATTGGCCTACAACGGCATGGCCGGCGCGAATCTACAATCGCAGAACCTGCAGTACAACCAAGTGCCGTTCAGCGCGTTCCAGACGTACGGGCGCGACGTGCTAAACCGCAATATCAATGACCCGCTAGTGGTGGCGGCGGGCATCCGCAAGCCCTTCTCCAGCTTCAACGCCACCGCGGCCCAGGCCCTCCGCCCGTTCCCGCAATTCCAAAATATCGATACTGCTTCCGGCGGCGGCGACCACTCAGGGCACTCCACCTATCACGCGATGATGATTCGCTTCGACAAGCGCACGGCCAGCGGCCTCACGCTGCAGACCTCCTATGTGTTTTCCAAGATCCTGACGGACTCCGATTCCTATTGGCCAGGGGCCTCGTCGCTCGATCACTACAACCGGGGGCTGGAAAAGTCGATTGGCCAATTTGATGTGACGCACAACTTCAAGTTGAGCTACGTCTACGAATTGCCTTTCGGTAAGGGCAAGAGCTTTACGATGGGCGGCGGTAGACTAACCGAAACAGTATTGGGCGGATGGCGCGTCAGCGCGGTTCACCTTTATTCAAATGGCCTACCGGTGAACTTGGGCGCCGCCGTCGGTTTCCCGATCTTCAACGGCAGCAATCGCGCCACTATTTCGACCTACGACGGCTGGCGAGGAGCGCAGGCCTCCGGCTCGTTTGACCCGCAGTCGGACCGCTTCTTCCAGCCAGCGAGTTTCTTCCCGGCGCAGCCTCAAGACCGCTTGGGCAACTCGACGCGCTTCAACCCGAAGCTGCGTCTGTTCCCCAGCTATCAGGAGAACTTCTCGTTCGCCAAGACCTTCAGCCTTACCGAAAAGGTGCGGATGAACTTCCGCTGGGAAGCGTTCAACATCTTCAACCGCGTTCGGTTCGGCACCGGCCCCAACGGATTGACCAATCCCAACTTCGGCCGCCTTACCGGCAACCAGGACATTCTGCTTGACCCGAGACGCATGCAGGTAGCGCTCAAGCTGAGCTGGTAGCGATGTACTGACCCAAAGCACACGGGCGGCGGAGAAATCCGCTGCCCGTTTCCGTTTTTGCTGTCACAAACCTAGGCCGGCCGTCGTTGTAGTAGTGTGAACACGCCAATTGGGGCGCTGGCCGCCGCGGCGGCTCAAGCCCCCATCGATCTCGAGACCCTCTTTCGCGCGCACTACGAGCGTGTGGCTCGCGTGATTGCCCGAGTGACGCGCGACCCGGCGCGCGCCGAAGAGCTGGCGGTCGAGGTCTTTCTGCGGTTGCCGCCGAGCCAACCGGATCATCCCGAAGCCTGGCTCTATCGCGCGGCAGTTCGGGCGGGTCTGGACGAGTTGCGACGGCAAACCCGCCGCAGCCGCTATGAGCGGATGCTGTCGGTGATCCGCCGGCGATCCGCGCCGAATCCGGAACAAATTCACAACGCCAATCAGGAACAGGCACGGGTGCGCGCCGTGCTGAGCGTTGTCGGCAGACGCCCAGCCGAGCTACTCGTATTGCGGGCCGAAGGATTGACATACGCCGAATTGGCCGCGGCTCTTGCGTTGAACCCCGTCTCCATCGGAACGTTGATCTCACGCGCACAACAGGCTTTTAGAAAGGAGTACATCAGACGATATGGAACTACCACAGCATGAAACAGAACAATGGGTGGACGAGCGTATGGCCGCGTTGAACGGGGCTCGCGACTGGAGTCCTGATACCGGCCGCGGCTGGGCCAGACTCAGTGAGCAGCGGCGCCGGGCCCCTTCTTCGCGTGGGCGAAAGCTGGCGGTGACGGCCGGTAGCGTCGCGCTGGCTGGCGGCCTGGTGATGGCGTTCCCGCGCACCCGCGCCCTGGCGTACCGTTGTGTCGACGCGTGTGTGGCCGGGTCAAGCCAGGTGACCCGCTTGATTTGGAGTCGGGACAAAGCTGTAGACCGGCGGCTCGCGCCCGATTTCACATTGAGCGATGCGGCCGGCCAACCTGTCCGATTGTCCGATTTCCGGGGCCACGTCGTGCTGCTCAACTTCTGGGCCACGTGGTGCCCGCCCTGCACCGTCGAAATTCCATGGTTTGTGGAATTCCAGAGCAGATACGACGAGCGAGGACTGGTGGTGCTGGGTGTTTCGCTCGATGAAGACGGCTGGAAATCGGTGAGGCCTTTCCTCGCCCGGCAGCACGTCAACTATCGCGTGATGATCGGCAGTGACGCCGTCACGGGTCTGTTCGGCGGCATCGACTCGCTGCCGGCCACGTTACTGATAGACCGGCAAGGCCGCATCGCCTCAACTCACGTGGGGTTGGCGGCCAAGAACGACTACGAGGCCGAGATTCAAGGGGCGCTGGCCGAATGAGCGGCGGTGCCGCGGTGCGCGATCAGGAACCGCTCGAATTCATGGGGCGGCAGAGCGGGCGAAACCCGGTAGCCCTGGGCCAAGTCACAACCCACGGCGCGGAGAAAGGCCAGTTGCTCGTCGGTCTCGACGCCTTCGGCCACTACGGTGAGACCGAGCGAATGAGAAAGTTGGACGATGCCCTTGACGATGGCGTCGTCCTGCCTTCGCCTGCCGATTTCCTTCACGAAGGAGGTATCGATCTTGACACTTTCGAGGGGAAACTGCTGCAGGTATGTGAGAGATGAGTAGCCAGTTCCAAAATCGTCCAGCGCGAGCCCGATGCCGGCCGCATGCAGCTCCCGGAGCGCTCCCAGGACCCGGTCCGAATTTTGGGCTAAGACCGATTCGGTGATCTCCACCTTGAGGGTGTCCGGCCGAATCCCCAGGCTGCGGACAGCATTTGTGAAAAGCGCCGCGACGTCCTGCTGATTCAATTGCACCGCCGAGAGGTTGATAGACATGGTGAAATCGGCGCCGAACCGGCGCTGCCAGATTTGCAACTGCGCCAGCGCCTTCTTGATCACCCATTGGCCGATCGGAAGAATCAAACCGGATTCCTCGGCCATGGAGACGATCCGCCCCATCGAGATGCTGCGGCTGATAGCCGGATTCCAACGCAGCAGGCTCTCAGCGCCGATAATCCGGCCCGATTGAACCTCCCATTGCGGTTGATAGGCGATCCACAGATCGCGCGTGCCGATGGCGCCCTGTAACTGGCGTTCAATCGCTACGCGCTCGCTTACTTCCGCTTCGAGCGCCTTGTCAAAGAACCGCACCCCACGACGCCCTTCGGCTTTGGCCCGATACAAGGCCAAATCAGCGGCGCGAAGCAGGTCCTCATGCGTCACGCCATCGGCGGGAAACATGGCGATGCCAACGCTGGCGCCGATCGATACCGAGTGGCCTTCGAGCGTAAAAGGGTGCCGGAAGCAGGCCAGGACACGGTCAGCCGACTGCTTCACTTGATTCTGGCCGCCGCAGCCGGTGAGCAGGATGACAAATTCATCGCCACCGAAGCGGGCTACTAAACCCGTGGCCCCCAGAAGATCGCGCAGACGCGCGGCGGCTTCGGCTAGTATGATGTCACCGGCCCCGTGGCCGAGGGTCTCGTTGGCGTCCTTGAACCGGTCCAGGTCAACGAGCAATACCGCCAACTGCTGTTCCATGGAATGGTGCTGGACAATGGCCAGCCGAAGACGGTCATCAAAGCTCTTCCGGTTCAGCAGGCCAGTGAGGTCGTCATGCTCGGCCATGTACATCATCCGGAGCTCGGATTCTCGACTGTGGCTGACGTCTATTTGTGCCACCACAAAGTGGCTGATTTCACCGGTACTGTCCTGGATGGGGGTAACCGTCTGCTCGACCGTGTAGGCTTCGCCATTCTTATTCCGAAGCTCTACGTCGCCCGACCAGCGGAGTCCAGACCGCTTGCAGGATTCTATTGTGCCCGCAAACCCCAGACCGCCGGCCAGGAGGGGTGTGATCCCTGGCAGCAGCGCGTCGGTTTCCGCCAACGGATAGCCGCGAACCCGGAAGAAAGCTTCGTTGGCCCAGTCGATTCGCCCGGCCGCATCGGTGATGAAAATCGAGTTCGCGGCGGACTGCAGGGCCACCACCTGGCGGGCCCTTTCTTCGGCGAGCCTGACTTGGTCCGTGACGTCGATATGAGTCACAACCGCGCCACGCGACCCGCCCCCCAAGGGACTAACCACAAACCGATACCACAAAATTGAGCCGTCATCGGGTTGATAGGAGTAGTTGGTGGAAAATGATTCCAGCTCGCCCTGCAGGACGGCGCGGATTCCGTCAATGGCCTCCCCGACCTTGGCGGCGCCGTATATCCCCGTCCAGCTCGCAAGGCACTCAAAATAATTGCTTCCGACGGTCCGCAGATCCGAGGCCGGAGCCTGACTCCAGCGTTTGCGTTGACGCCACTGGCGATTCACGGACAAAATGACGCCATCATGATCAAGAATGGCGATATGGGCCGACAAACTGTCCAGGGCCGCCATGCCGTAGGACGCGTCGAGCCGGGCCTTGGTGCTGGCTCGCTTCCACTTGACGGCGTCCTTCACCAGTGCCGTCACATCGTGAAACAACACCAGCATCATCGAACCGGACGGATGAGAGAAAGGCGAAACGGTCGTTTCGAAACGGATCCCCTTGAAAGCAAGGTGGAATTTTTGGGAGGCCGACTGAGCAAACGCCAATTCGATGTGCCGGGATAGCGGCCGCCCCCGCTTCAATTCCTTCAGACTGCCGGTTGCCATCTCTGGCTGGCCGAACAAGGCAGTGGCTCCCTCGTTACAGGCGTGAATAGTCAGGGCGCGAGTAACTACCAACACGGGAGAATTCCCGCGTAACACGGCATCCAACGGATGCTCCGTTGCGCCTGGAAGCCGGGACGGCACCCCTGCTTCGGCGCGCGCTACTTGCCCTGCTTCTGCCCGCATGTTTGCCCTACGGTACGCCAATACTATCGCGCAATATCCAGAAAAGCAACTGCCGATAGACTAATAATCAACGGGAAAAGGCGTAGTTATGGCGATGGCGACGGCCTTGCCCGGGGAAGCACAGCGGTAGGAATGAGGCTCAGAACCTACGAAATAGCACGAATCGCCGGTCTCCAGAACATGTAAGGCAATGGGCGTCCGGATTTCCAGCCGGCCGGAAATGACGTAGAGAAACTCAGCTTCTTCGTGAGAATGGGAACCGGAATGGACCGCGGCGACGGGAAATTCGGCGACAAAGGCCCGCCAGCCCGTTTGCGGTGCCGGGGACGCCAGGTTTTGAAAGAACGAGTTGGGGTCAGACACGTCGAGATGCCCGGTAGCTGGTTGGCGCTCCTGGGCGCGGAGGATGAAGAACTGTTTACCACGGCCCTGGCCGGAGAAGAAGAAGTCAAGGCCGACGCTGAAGACCATCGCAATCCTGGTGAGTGTGGGAAGGGTCGGAATCAGCTTGCCGTTTTCCAGTTGTGACAGCATGGACGGCGAAAGCCCGGTTTGCTTGCCCAAGTCAACCAGCGAGATTTTCTTCCTGAGCCGGAGGCGGCGGAGTTTCTCCCCCAACCGGTACTCGGCAATGGATTGATCTATTGCTTCGTTAGGCCCGGAACCCTTGGGCCCAATTCGTGTATCGTGCTGGCCGCTCATAGACGACACTCCCTGCATGTAACGGCCCAACGGTCAACAACCCCTTCGCTTGATGCTAGGCGATAACCAGGATTGCCGCCACAAAATCTTAAGATTGACCCAGAATTAATTTTAGCTTCGGTTAAAGAACTTAAGTATCCAGTCAGTCAAAGCGAGCATCAAATGGGGAGCTACAGATGCGAATCGCAATCGTCGGTGCGGGAATCTCCGGGTTGGTCTGCGCACATGTGCTAGGCGAATCGCACGAGGTAACCGTGTTTGAGGCGGGCGCCTACCTTGGCGGCCACACGCACACGGTAGCCGTAGACTTGGACGGGGATCAGCAGTCTGTGGACACAGGTTTCATCGTCTTCAACGACAACTACTATCCCAATTTTCGGCGCTTGATTGACCGTTTGGGAGTGGAGTCGCAACTAACCTCGATGAGCCTGAGTGTGCGATGCGACAGCGCGAATCTCGAGTATGCTGGTGCAACGGTTGGATCTCTGTTCGCCCAACCGCGAAACCTGGTCCGGCCCGCTTTCTGGCGCATGTTACGCGACGTAGTCCGATTTCAGCGCGAAGGCCCTGCCGCCTTGCCCCACCTGGACGACGAGACAACGGTAGCGGCATTTGTAGCCGGCGGAAAGTATTCCGACGAATTTGTGCGTTACTTCCTGGCGCCAATGGGTTCAGCACTGTGGTCCTCGCCGGCCGGAGACTTCCTGCGCTTCCCCGTCCGCTTCATCATCGAGTTCTTTGCCAATCACGGCATGATGCAGATCACCGGACGTCCGCCTTGGCGAGTTATCAAAGGTGGCAGCGTCCGCTATGTGGAGGCGCTGGTTGCCCGCTCCCGCGCGGCCTTCCGAATGTCGTCCCCGGTACAGTTAGTGAAACGGAGCGCCAATGAAGCGTTGGTGCGGCACAGCGCAGGCGTTGAGTCATTTGACCGAGTTGTGTTCGCCTGTCATAGCGATCAGGCGTTGGCGGTCCTGGGCGGAGGGGCTACAGCCCTGGAGCGGGAGATTCTGGGACACTTCCCCTATCAGCGCAACAACGCAGTGCTGCATACCGACACCACCGTGTTGCCGCGCCGCCACAAGGCCTGGGCATGCTGGAACTATCACCTGGGTGCCGACCTGCATCGTTCGGCGGCGGTAACCTATAACATGAACTTGTTGCAGTCTCTGCGCTCCAGGCACACCTTTTGCGTTTCCCTCAATGAGTCGGGGATCGACCCGAACAAGGTGATCCGGCGCCTCACCTACCACCATCCCGTCTTCCGGCCAGGCCGTCAGGCGATGCAAGCACGGCACGCCGAGCTGATTGGCCCCAACCGCACGTCATTTTGCGGCGCCTACTGGGGGTTCGGATTTCATGAAGACGGCGTGAGGAGCGCACTGGCCGTTTGCCGGTCGTTTGGCAAGGATCTAACGTGAACAGTTGCCTCTACGAGGGACAGCTTCGCCATCGGCGCATGAATCCGATCGCCCACGAGTTCACGTACCCGATCTTCTACTGCTACCTGGACCTTTCCGAGATAGACGCGGTTTTTGCGGGACGATGGCTATGGTCAGCCCGGCGGCGGGCTCCGGCCTATTATCGACGCGCGGACTTCCTGGGCGATCCGGCCGTGCCGCTGGACCAGGCGGTGCGTGATCGCGTGGAACAGGCCACGGGGCGCAGGCCGGGCGGAGCGATTCGGATGCTGGCCCACCTGCGGTACCTGGGGTACTCGATGAACCCGGTCTGTTTTTATTTTTGCTTCAACCCGGCAGGGACCGGCATCGAAACAATCGTGGCTGAGATCAACAACACTCCCTGGAATGAGCGTCATAGCTACGTGCTGGACGCCACAGGCGGGCTCCGGTTCCAATTTGCCAAGCAATTTCACGTTTCGCCCTTCTTTGGGATGGATCAGAAATACGACTGGCGCTTCACCTCGCCCGGCCCCTCGCTGGCAGTCCATATGGAAAATTTCGAGGCCGGGGCGCGAGTGTTTGACGCAACGCTGACGCTGCGGCGGACCGAGATCACGGGCGGCGCGTTGCGGCGGGTGCTGGTGAGCTATCCTCTGATGACGCTGCGGGTGTTGGCAGGTATCTACTGGCAAGCTCTCAAGCTTTGGATCAAAGGTGCGCCCTTCCACGCTCACCCAAACCAAACCCCGGCCAAGAGGGAGAACTCCGTTGTTGAGTAATCAGCCTGCCGAGCGGACGCTGAACACTTCGCAGCTGGCCCGCGTGCCGATCGCTGACCGCTTCTTGCGTGAGAAGCTGCTGGCCCGGCTGGAATGTTTGCGTGAAGGGCGTATCACGATTGCCGAAGCACGCGAGGCGCGCTCGTTTGGTTCAGGCGCAATGCATGCCACCATACACGTGCACTCGCCGCGGTTTTATCGTGAGGCGGCCCTGGGCGGCTCTCTCGGCGCGGCGGAGGCTTTTCTCAATGGCACGTGGAGTTGCGACGATCTGACGGCGCTGTTCCGCATCCTGCTGCGCAATGTCGACGTGATGGATGGCCTTGAGACTGGCTTGGCCCGCGTGGGCGCGGCGATGGCGCGGCGGATCTTGAATTTGCGGCGCAATACGGTGGCGGGCAGCCGGCGCAATATCGAGGATCACTACGATCTGGGCAACGACTTTTTCCGTTTGTTCCTTGATCCGTCCATGACCTATTCAGCGGCGATTTTTGAGCGCCCCGATTCCACGTTGTTCGAGGCCTCGATGGCCAAGATTGACCGCCTCTGCCGCAAGCTGGATCTGCGGCCGTCCGATCATCTGGTGGAGATTGGCACTGGTTGGGGCGCGCTGGCGATTCACGCGGCTCAGCAGTATGGATGCCGCGTGACCACCACGACGATTTCCAAACAGCAGTATGAGGTGGCGCGCGAACGCATTGCGGCGGCGGGCCTGGAAGATCGCATCACGCTGCTGATGGAGGACTACCGTAATCTGCGGGGCGCCTTCGACAAGCTGGTGTCGGTGGAGATGATCGAGGCTGTGGGTCACGAGTATCTTGGCGAGTATTTTCGCACCTGCTGCCGGCTGCTGAAGCCCGAAGGCTCAATGGCGATCCAGGCGATCGTCATGGCCGAGCATCGCTACGCGCAGTACCTGCGGACCCCGGATTTTATTCAGCGGTACGTTTTCCCCGGGTCCCACATTCCGGCGATGAGCGCGTTGATGAATGCCACCGCGCAAGGCACCGATCTGACTCCGATGCACCTGGAAGACATTACGCCACACTACGCGAAAACGCTGCGGGTCTGGCGGCAGAATTTTCAAAGCAACCTTGATGCCGTTCGCGCGCTAGGCTATCCGGACCGCTTCCTCCGCCTGTGGGATTACTATTTCTGCTACTGCGAGGCGGGGTTTGAAGAGCGCAATGTGCTCGACATTCAATTAGTGCTTGGCCGGGGCCGTAACCGCCGCTCTCCGATACTTGGGTCTCTCTAAGGCGCTATGAGTTCCCGCAAGCTGGCCAATCTCGTCGGCTTTCAAGCTGTCTGGTTTGCGTGTGTGCTGTTTGCCGCAGCGGGCCGTCCCTGGCTCGGCGTAGCGGTGCTGGCAGCCGTGCTGGCGCTGCATTTTCGGTTAGCTCCTTCAGGCAGCCGCTCGCGCGAAGCTAAGCTACTGGCGGGCGCCGCGGTGCTAGGGCTGTCGGGCGAGTGGGCGCTGCATGCCGCCGCCGTCACCGGCTATCCGCCGCAGGCGTGGACGGGTGAGCCGGCGCCGGCGTGGATGGTGGCCCTATGGATCAACTTTGCCTCGACGCTTCACTTCAGCCTGGAGTGGCTGCAGGGCCGCTTCGTATTCGCCACTGTGGCCGGGGCGTTGGCTGGGCCCTTGTCGTATTGGGGAGGGCAGCGGCTGGGGGCGATCACGCTGAATCCGGAACCGGCCATCTGGATCGGCGGTGTAGGTCTGCTGTGGGCCGTCGCGACGCCGATGCTGGTCTGGCTGGCCGAGGAAACCGCATGAGCTTCTGGGCGGTGCTTGGTCTTGGCTGGCTGGCGATGGCGCTGGCGATGGCGCTGTTGTGGCAGGTTCAACGTAGCTATGGCAAGGCCGGCATCGTGGATATCTTGTGGGCAGGCGGTGTGGGCGTGCTGGGCGTGTTGTTTGCGTTTCTCGCCTCGGATGGCTATCCGCCGCGCCGCCTCCTGATCGGGTTGCTGGCCGGCGGCTGGTCCTTGCGCCTCACGTCGTATTTGTTGGTGCGGGTGCTCAAGATGGCCGAGGATGGCCGCTATGAGGCGATGAAGCTGAAGTGGGGCGAGCGAACGCAATCTTACCTGTTCGCGTTCTTCCAGGTGCAGGCGTTCTGGAGCGTCATGTTTGCCGCGCCGATGCTGGTAGCCGCCGGCAACTCAACGTCGCCGCTAGGCTGGCTGGATGCGGCGGGCGTCGCAATGTTCATTACGGCGGTATGTGGCGAGACGATTGCGGACCGGCAACTACAAGCGTTCCGCTCCGCCGCCAGGAACAAAGGTAAAGTGTGCCGCGATGGACTTTGGCGATATTCGCGCCACCCCAACTACTTCTTCGAGTGGGTGCATTGGTGGGCATATGTGTTGATCGGTTGGCAAGCGCCGTTTGGATGGGCAACCTTGTTTGGACCAGCGATCATGCTGCTGTTCCTGTTCAAGGTGACCGGCATTCCGCCCACTGAAGAGAACGCACTGCGCAGCCGCGGAGACGCCTACCGCGAGTACCAGCGAACCACCAGCGTATTCTTCCCGCTCCCGCCCAAGGCCGACAGGACGGAGCCGGCATGAACGAAACCGTGTTGGGCTTTGGCATCCAACTGATGGAGCGCGGAGGCGTGCCCGATGCCATAGTGCGTTGGGGCATTCGCCGGTTGTGCGCCGAGCGGCTCGTGGAGCAGGCAGCGGCGGGCGACGTGGCTGCGTTTGCGTCGGAGATGTCACGCGCCGATGTCGCACCCGTGCCCGGGAAAGCCAACGAGCAGCACTACGAGGTGCCCGCCGAGTTCTTTGCCCTGGTGTTGGGCCGGCATCGCAAGTACAGCTCGTGTTACTGGCCCGAAGGCTGCGCCACGCTGGACGAGGCCGAGCGTCACGCGCTGGAAACCACTTGCGAACGGGCCGGCTTGGCCAACGGGCAGGAGATTCTTGAATTAGGATGTGGCTGGGGCTCGCTCACGCTATGGATGGCTGAGCACTACCCGGGTAGCCGCATTACCGCCGTCTCCAACTCGGCCCCGCAGCGCCGGCACATTCAGCGCGAAGCCGAGCGCCGGGGACTGGACAACGTGCGCGTCATCACAGACGACATGAACCGGTTTGTCGCGCCGGGACGCTATGATCGCATCGTGAGCATCGAGATGTTTGAACACATGCGCAACTACCCGGAACTCCTGCGCCGCATTCACGGCTGGCTGAAACCCGGCGGCCGGCTCTTTGTGCACATCTTCTGCCACAGGCGGTTCGCTTATCGCTTTGACGTGGACGGCGAGCACAACTGGATGGGCCGCTACTTCTTCACCGGCGGCATCATGCCGAGTGACGATTTGCTCTGGCATTTCCAGGAGCATTTTCAATTGGCCGGCCATTGGCGATGGGACGGCACGCACTACCGGAAAACCGCAGAGGCATGGTTGCAAAATATGGACCGGAAGCGTGACGAGATCTGGCCCATCCTGACGGCGGCGTATGGCCCAGGCGAGGAGCAGCGCTGGTTTCAACGCTGGCGGGTCTTCTTCTTGAGTTGCGCGGAGTTGTTCGGCTACAAGAATGGCTCGGAGTGGATTGTCTCCCACTATTTGATGGAGCCGCGATAAGCTCCAGTATGGCTTTGCTGCGCTTTGAGCGCGTTACCAAGGAGTATGCCGGCGACGGCGCGAAGGTATCGGCGCTGGCCGGTGTGTCGCTGGCCTTTGAGGCCGGGCAGTTTGTCGCACTGGTGGGCCGCAGCGGTTGCGGCAAGAGCACGCTGCTAAACCTGGCGGGCGCCATGGACTTTCCCACGGCGGGCGAAGTGTGGATTGGAGACGCGCTGACGTCACAGCTCAATGACGCCGCGCTCACGGCTCTGCGGCGCACGAAAATCGGCTTCGTCTTTCAGTTTTTCCAACTCCTGCCTACGCTGACGGTGGCGGAGAATGTGGAATTGCCCGCGCTGCTGGCGGGAACCGCGGGCGCGCGAAGCAAGGCGATCGAGCAGCTCCGTTGGGTGGAGATGGAAGCGCTGGCGGGCCGGTATCCGCATCAGCTATCGGGCGGACAAATGCAGCGAGTGGCCATCGCGCGGGCGCTGGTGAATTCTCCTCGCCTCGTGCTGGCCGATGAGCCGATCGGCAATCTCGATACCACCACCGGGGCGATTGTGCTGGAACTGCTCCGGGCGGCGGCGCGCGAGCAAGGCGCATTGGTGATGATGGCGACCCACTCGATCGAATCCACGCAGCAATGCGATGCCGTGGTGCGGCTTCGCGACGGGCACGTGGAATGATTAGGCTGTTCCTGCGCCTCATTCTTCGGCCGCTGGCCGCCGAGAAATTGCGCACCGCCCTGATGGTTCTGGCCGTTACGCTGGGCGTGGCCGTGGTGGTGGCGATCGACCTCGCGTCGGAGGCCGCCACCGGCTCCTTCCGCGCTTCGATGGAGTCGCTCACCGGCGAATCCGAGCTTGAGATTACCGCCACCGGCGGTGTGGATGAACAAGTGCTCGCGCAACTGGCCACCATGCCGCTTCCCCTGAGTTGGACGCCGCGGATGGAGGGCTTCGTCGAGATCGCGTCCACGCGCGCGGTGACGCCGCTGGTGGGGCTCGATTTGACGCAGCCCGGCCCCAGCGCGCAAGCAGGCGGGCAGGGGGGAGATCTCGCTTTGCTGCGCGACGAGCGGTCGGTTTGGGTCTCGCGCTCGCTGGGCCTCGCCTCGGGCCAGGAGACGCAGCTGACTGTGAACGATCGCACGGAGACCTACATAGTGAGAGGCGTCTTTGACTCGCGCGATCAGGTGGTCGTCATGGATATCGGCGCAGCGCAGCGTGCGCTCGGCCGCGTGGGGCACCTTGATCGCATCGAAGTCTCGCTGCCCAAGGGTGGTGACGCCGCCGTGTGGACCGAGCGTCTGCGCGCAGCCGTGCCTGCTGGTGTCGAAGTGCGCCCGCGCGGCCTGGCGCAGGATCAGAACCGCAAGATGCTCACCGGGTTCCGTTGGAATCTGCAGGCGCTCAGCTACATTTCCCTGGTGGTGGGCGCGTTTCTCATCTACAACGCCATTGCCGTTTCGGTGGTGCGGCGGCGCGCCGAGATCGGCATCGTGCGGGCGCTCGGCGTCACGCGTGGGCAAGTGCTTGGTTTGTTCCTGGCCGAGTCCGCTGCGTTCGGGTTGGCAGGAGGCGCGCTGGGGTTGCTGCTGGGCCGAGTGATGGCCGAGGGCGCCGTAAAAATGCTGGGAGCCACGGTGGAGCAGTTATACGTGAGCAGCCGCCCGGGTGACATCGTGTTCACGGCCGGCATCGTCGTGAAAGCGCTCTTCATCGGCTTGGCAGCGTCGCTGGTGGCCGCGCTCGCTCCGGCGCGCGAGGCCTCCATGGTGGCGCCAGTAGAAGCGATGGCCCGCGGGCGGCGGCAGCATCTGGCGCGGCTCCACCTGGGCCGGCGTGGCCTCATCGGCTTGGGCGCGGCTGCGCTCGCGGTAATCGCGTATAGGCAAGATGCAATCGACGGACGCCCGCTGTTCGGCTACGCCGCCGTGTTCCTCGCCGTGGCCGCGTCGGCTTGGTTCATGCCGGCGATTGTCACTGCGGTGGCGCGGCTACTTGGCGCAATCGCCTTTCGTCTCCTCGGCGTCGAAGGTTTACTGGCGGCGCGCAGCTTGTGGGCGTCGGTGGACCGGGCATCGGTGCTCGCCTCGGCACTCACCACCGCCATCGCCATGCTGGTGGCCGTGGGCATTATGGTGGGCAGTTTCCGCGAGACAGTCTCCATTTGGATGGAAGGCCAGCTGCAGGCCGATCTCTACATTCGCCCGGCCACTGGAGGCGGAGCCAACCGCTACCCGACGATGTCGGCCTCCGTCGCCGACACGATTCGCGGCATGGAAGGCGTGCAAGCGGTGGACCGGTTTCGCGTTTACGAAATCAACTATCGCGGCAAGCCAGCCCTGCTAGGCGGCGGCGATTCTTCGGTAGTGAAGGTCAGCCGCCGCACCAGTTTCCTGCCAGGCCAGGATCGCGACGCGATTCTTGGCAAAATGCAGCAGGGCGGAGACTACGCGATTGTCAGTGAGCCTTTCGCCAACAAACACCACGTGCGCGCCGGAGACCACCTCACGCTGCCGCTGGGCGCCGCCACGCCCACCTTCGAAATTCTCGGCGTGTACTTTGACTATTCCAACGAGCGCGGTTGGGTGATCATTGATCGCGCGGCGCTCTTGCGCTACCTGCCCGATCCTGCGCCATCGAGCCTGGCCGTCTACGTTCGCGACGGAGCGGACCCCGCCGACGTGCGCCGTCGCATTGAGCAGGCCACCGCCGGCCGGAGCCTCGCGACATTCTCCAATCGCAGCCTGCGCCAGGAGGCGCTCCGAATCTTCGACCGTACGTTTGCCATCACGTGGGCGCTCGAGGCCGTGGCGATTCTGGTGGCGGTGCTCGGCGTGGCGGGCGCGTTGATGGCGCTGGTGATTGACCGTCGCCGCGAAGTGGGTTTGCTGCGCTTTCTCGGCGCATCCGCGGCGCAAGTCAAGCGGCTGGTGCTTTGCGAAGCGGGGCTGCTAGGCTTGATCTCAAACGGCGCGGGCCTTCTGCTGGGCTACGTGCTGTCGTTCGTGCTGATCTACGTGATCAACGTGCAGAGCTTCGGCTGGACCATGCGGTTTCATTGGCCGGTGGCGCTGCTGATGGCCGCGCTGAGCATCGTCTATGCCGCCACCATCGCCGCGGCACTGTATCCGGCGCGCCTGGCCGCATCGCTCAATCCGATTGAAGTGGTCCACGAGGAGTAATGATCAAAGCCCTCGCCGCCCTGTTGATCTTCGCCGTAGCCAAGCCAGGCTATCGCTATGAGTTCCCGCGCGACCACTACTCGCATCCGGAGTTTCGCACCGAGTGGTGGTATTGGACCGGGAATCTCAAAGATGCGCAGGGCCGGCGCTTTGGTTTCGAGCTTACTTTTTTCCGCCAGGCAGTCAGTGAGAAAGATCGCGCGCCGCGTAACGTCTGGGATCCATCCGATCTCTATCTGGCGCACTTGGCTCTATCCGATGTCGGGTCTGGCCGCTTCCATCACGCCGAGCGCATCAATCGCGCCGGGCCGGGGCTGGCAGGCGTGGACGCGGTGCGCGGCGTCATCTGGAATGGGAACTGGCGCGCCGGGCTGACGCAGCTTGAGGCGATCAACGAAGCGTTCCAATTGCGGCTCGATTTCTCTACCTCCAAGCCGCCGGTGATTCATGGCGTAGACGGCGTGAGTGCCAAGGCCGCGGGCCCCGGCCGCGCCTCTCACTACATTTCCTTCACGCGTCTGGAGGCGCGGGGCACGTTGACGCTCGAGGACCGGCAGTTTGAACTCACCGGCAGCGCGTGGATGGACCACGAGTTTTTCACTCACGTGCTGGAGCCCGATCAAGCGGGCTGGGATTGGATGAGCATTCAACTCGACGATCGCACCGAGTTGATGCTCTTCCGCCTGCGCCGCAAAGATGGCTCCACGGACCCCTTCTCGGCGGGGACCTACATTGACGCCGCGGGCCGTGCCCGTCATCTTGGCGTGGGCGATTTCACGTTGACACCCACCGGTGAGCGTTGGAACAGCTACCCAGTCGCGTGGCGAGTCGAGGTACCTTCGCTCGGCCTCCGGCTCGATGCGTCGACGCCCATGCGCAATCAGGAACTCGGCGGCGACAGCGTCTTCACTCCCAGGTATTGGGAGGGCGCGATGGACTTCAAGGGAACCAAGTCCGGCGTCGGTTACCTGGAGATGACCGGCTACGCGGGCCCGCCGCCGAAGCTATAGCGGCGGTAGCAAATCGCTTTCCAGAAACACCGCGTGATTCACCGCCCGCCGCCCGTCGGAAGTATAGACCAGATGCAGTCGCCCATCGGCCCCCTGCAGCACAATCGGATAAGCAAATGAGTTCTTGCCGGTAGCGATATCCAACCTGCGCGGCCACGTCTTCCCGCCATCGCTTGAAAGCACGGCCCGCAGAGGCGTGCGTTCGCTCATCGAGTGGTTGTAGACCAGTAGGAGCTTGCCGCTACGCAGCTTGATCAGATCCACGGCGGAGTTGGGATTAGGAAGCGCGCGGTCGCGGCCTTCGCTCCACGTTCGCCCGCCATCGGTCGATTCGGCTTGCACGATATAGCCATCGTTAGTGGGCCCATAGCCACCACCGCGGCGGCAGAGCGCGAGTAACCGGCCCGGAGTAAGCTCCACCACCGCCGGTTGTATGTTGCCTTTGGCCGATCGAATCACACCGGCCGCCGACCACCTCTTAGCCTTCGGATCGAAGCGCAAAAAACGCGAAGTGGACTCCGGACCCACGATCTCGCGGTCTTCACCCGTCTCCAGATAAACCGGCAGCAGATACTCGCCGCTCGCCAGCACAATGGGCCGGTTGCGCACCATCATCCCGGCTTCGAACGACAGCACCGAGGAATCGCTCCACGTCGCCGCACGATCGCGCGATATCTTCACCTGAATGCGCGATGTCGACCAGGTCTCGCCGTACCGCACCACATAGAAGAGCCAGACCAGGCCGTCGGGCGCCTGCCAAATCACCGCGTTGCCCAGCGAGCGAAACGGATCGCTGGCAATCTTTACGGGGGCGGTCCATCGCGCGTCACCCTTGCGTTTGCGCGAGCCAAAGACCGCCGTCGCCTCGGCGTACTCGCCACCGCCGCCGTAGTAGACGAGGTAGAGCTCGCCATTGTCGAGCTCGGTCAGGCAGGCGGGATGCTTATAGGGGCCGGTGGCGGTTTCGGGTCCGAAGACCCGCTCGGGACGAACTTCGGCGGCGAGCAGGCCAGCGGCAAGAAAACTGAGAAGCGTCCGCATGACACCGCAGCGTACCACGCTGTGATTTCCAGGCTGTCCAAGCATACCGGTGTCCAAGCCGGGTGCTTAACCGAATTGGGGGTCACGCCCCGGCACCATGTTGTAGGCTTCCCGGGGTAGTAGAGTGTTTCGTACGGTAGCTTCGAGTTGAGCCAA
>JAYTKJ010000637.1:0-2943 GCA_043730365.1 Acidobacteriota bacterium
CCCCTTGGGCGGTCCACCGTGGACTGCCGAGTTGTTGTACGGCTGGAGTGAGTGACCTGGGCGTCCCCGCTACAGACCATCCGCCGTCCAGGGCGACCACCTGCAATTGGCAGCGCGGGTTCATGGCTGAGCCCTCGCAGGCCACGAAGGCGAGCGTTCGGTCAGCGGGGTGAAAATCGGGATCGCGATACCACTTCCCGTGAGCGGCCGGGAGTAGAATCTTCTCGGCGCTTCCGCTTCCGCTTACGGGAATGAGCACGATGGCTCCGGCGTTTGGCGCCGGGTTTAACTCCGCAAACTCCACGGCGGCCGCCAGGAATTTGGAATCGGGGGTCCAACTCAGTTGGCCATGCCCGGGAAAGTCGCCCAACCTTCGCTCCGGCCCGCCTAAGGGCGTCGTGAGATACAAGCCCCCTTTACCGTCCCGATAGGCGAGGAAAGCGATGAGTTTTCCATCGGGCGACCAGGCGGGAAAAATCGCACCGGGAATGTTACTCAGTTGCAGCCCAGTGGGACCGCCCACCATTTTTGCGTAGACTCTGGCGCCCTCCCGTTTGTCGCCATCCCAGGTGTAAGCGACTTGGTTTCCGTCGGGCGAAAACGTGGGGCTGCGTTCGAATCCTGCATCGGAGGTGAGAGGGATCACGCGCATCGCAGGCAGTGAGGCGGCGGGCCGCAACAGCCACAAGGCCACGATTGCGCCGATGACTACGACCGCGGTTGCCGCTCCGGCCGGAACCAACCACTTGGTCCGTGGAGTTGGCGCCGGCGGCGTGACGGCCGTCTGCATGGAACCGCCAAGCAACGCGGCGCGCACATCGGCCATGGTTTGGAAGCGCCGTTCCAAATCCTTCTCTAAGCAGCGCGATACAACGGCCGCCAGATTCGCCGGCAGCCCACTCAAGTCGGCCGGGTCGCGCATTACGGCTGCCATGGTGCCAGTCGGGGTCCCGCGTTGAAAGGCGCGATGGCCGGTCAGCATCTCATAGAGCGTGGATCCGAAGCTGAAGATATCGCTGCGCGCGTCGAGCGCCTTACCCTCGGCTTGTTCCGGCGACATGTAGGCGATCGTGCCCAAAATCGCGTTGGCTTCCGTCTTTACGTTGGTGATTGTGTCGGCGTCATGCGAGATCGCATCAATCTGCAGAAGTTTCGCCAGTCCGAAATCGAGAATCTTTACGAGGCCGTCCGAGGTGGTCACCATGACATTGGACGGCTTCAAATCGCGGTGGATGATCTTGGCCGCATGCGCCTTGATGAGTCCGTCGGCCAATTGCAGCGCAATGCGCCTCGCCTCGGCTGAGTCCATACCGCCGCGCGGGATCAGGTCGGCTAGAGTCTTGCCCTCAACCAACTCCATTGCCATGTAGTCGACGCCCTGTTGCGCGCCGATCTCGTAAATCGTGACGATGTTGGGATGTTGTAACGACGAGGCCGCCTTCGCCTCCTGAATGAAACGCGCCTTGCGCTCCGGGACCGAGGTCATCGCGGGCGGCAGCAATTTCAACGCTACCGTTCGTCCCAGGTTCATATCTTTGGCGCGATAGACGGCGCCCATGCCGCCCTCTCCGATTTTGGCTTGGATCTCGAAGTGACCCAGTTTAGTGCCAATCATTGTTGGTCAATTATGGCATACGGACTTCTGAGAGATGCCGGAAGAAACAGCCGTCTACGGGCCTTTTTCAAGAGCCGCGCGAGTTCGGCCAGCCCAATCGCATCGGTCGAGCCGTCTAGCGGAAGCGCTCGGTTCCCGGGTACACGACAAAGCGCTTGGCCGGATTGAGGTCCGTGCAGGCGGAGTGGAAACCGCGCTCGACCTTGGGCGCGGAGTTGCGCTTGACCTCGATCGCCCACAACTTGCCTCCGGGAAGCGTGATCGCCAGATCGATCTCGGCGCTGTTGAAGGTGCGATAGAAATGCGCTTCGGAGCCTTCGGGCATCGCGCCGATTTAAGTTTCGATGATGAAACTCTCCCAAGTCGGCCCGACGATGGGATGACCCAGCAGCGCTTCTTTATCCGGGATCCCGAGCAGCGCATGTGCGATGCCGCTATCGCGCACATACACCTTCGGCGACCGCGCCAGCCGCTTGCCTTCGTTGCGAAGCCACGGCGGCAATCGCCGTACCAACAGCAGGTCGACCATCAGATCGAGATAGGACGCGACCGTCTTGCCATCGATACCCAAACCCTCCGCCAGATTCGCCGCATTCAGCATTTGGCTCTGGTTGTGCGCCAACATGGTCCAGAAGCGGCGAAGCGTTTGGGCGGGTATCCGGAAGCCGAACTGCGGCAGGTCGCGCTCAAGATAGGTGCGGATGAAATCGCGTCGCCACTGCAGGCTTAGTTCGTCCGATTCGGCCAGGAAGCTGCGCGGGAAGCCGCCGCGCACCCACAACACTTGTCGAGTTCGGCGGGCTCGACCTCTAGCGCTTCAAGCGGGCCGAGTTCAAGATAGGAAATACGGCCGGCCACGCTTTCGCCAGCCTGCTGAAGCAAGTCCATCGCCGCGGATCCGAGCAGCAGGAACCGCCCGGCGCCCTTGCCGCGCCGCCGCCCTTTGTCGATGACGCCACGTAAACGCTGGAACAACTCGGGCGCGCGATGGACTTCGTCGAGGATGACTAACGCATCTTCGTGATCGGCGAAGTAAAGGGTGGCCGAGCAGGCAGTCTGCTCAGGATGAAATCGAGATGGCATGAACTGCTGCTGGCGGAAACGGCAATAGCTCTGCTCCATCCCTTCAGCGTCAGGCTCTCCTCTAAGACAACTTCCTCACTACTTCGGCTGGGAAAGAATAGTCTCCTGCGCTTGGGCAGGATAGGTCGATTGGCCGGTTAAGCACGACATAGAAGCGGTGTGCCCGCGTGCGGGGCCAAGGGGGGAGGAACTTGGCATCAGCCGACGGGCGGAGCCATGCTAAAGAAGTTCAGGCGGGGGAAGTA
>JAYTKJ010000638.1:0-3059 GCA_043730365.1 Acidobacteriota bacterium
AGACTGAAACCGGCGGCGAACCGCCTCGGCGCCATCCATGCATTCAGGATAGCCCAAAACATTCAGTAGTGGAAATGTTATTTCTTAACGCTGCCTAACGTCAGGAGGTAGTTGCCGCGAGCAACAACATGGCCGCACCGAGTGCAATGCGATACCACGCAAATCCGTTAAACGTATGAGCGCGGACAAAGCCTAACAGCCATCGCACCACCAGGAACGCCGAGATGGCGGCGGCCACGAATCCGAGTGTGACATCCAGGGCGCTAGCGCCCTGGATTTCGCCGTGTTTCCAGGCGTCCAGAAACTTGTATCCGCCTGCCGCCGTCAGCGTGATCATCCCCAGAATGAAAGAGAACTCGGCCGCCTCGGCGCGCACCAAACCCATAGAAATGGCCGCCATGATCGTGATGCCCGATCGCGACGTGCCCGGGAAGATAGCCGCTATCAATTGCACGAAGCCGCAAGTGATGGCGATGGCCCAGGTCAGCGAAGCGATGGTGGGCTTCGAGTGCAAACGCCAGCGTTCGATCACGAGGATCACCACGCCTCCAATCAGCGTAGCCCATGCCACTGGACCGATCGTTTCGGGCAGCTCAAACTTGAGCTTGTGCAGCACCAAACCGCCCACCCCGGTGATGCCAAACGCCACGATGAGCTTGGCCAGATAGCCGCGCGCAGACGGATCCTGCAGATTAGTCACATACCCGAACAGGCGCTTCCAGAACAACGGCAACAGCGCGAGCGCCGCTCCCACCTGAATGAATACGGTAAACCAATCGGGCCTTGCTCCCAGCCATTTTTCGGCCAAGAGCAAGTGCCCGGTCGAAGAGACCGGAATGAACTCGGTGAGCCCTTCCACCAAGCCAAGCAGAATCGCCTGCAGCCAGCTAGCCACTACCGAATCTGTACCAGATCGGGAGTGCCCATGGGGGTCTGCGGTCCGGGGCCCGGGTCGCGGCCGCCCGGCACCTTCAGATCGGGCATCGGAGTTCCAGCGAAGAATGCGCGGCACGGCTTGGCCAGCCAACGCGCCCAGCGGTTGGAGGTCTTGCGGCGAGCGCTATCGGTGGCGATACCGGTATTGGCGTACATCTGCCGGTAGAGCTTGGAGATGAACAAGAAAATGAGGCGCGATTTCCAGCTCTTGATGAAGTTGGCCCGTTCCCAAATCGATCCAAAGCTATAGAACTTATCCCACACGCTCTGCGTCCGCATGCGAATCTCGTCGGCTGACATCGTCGGGTGCGGCGTATAGAGCTTCGGACGCCGGTGGCCGGGCAACAGCCAGTAGCGATTCAGCGGCACTCCGTCCACCTTGGCAATCTTGTCGCCCTCTTCCTTCTCCCATTTCTGGAAGTCCACGGTGCCCGGAAAGGGCGTCATCATGACGAACTGGGCAAACGTAATGCCGGCCTTTTGCGCCAGCGCCGCAGTGGCGTCGAAAGTGTCGGCGCGATCGCTCGAAAGCCCGAAGATGAACGAGCCCAACACGTGGACGCCGTTCTCTTTGAAGGCGCGGAGCCGGTTCGCCAGATTCTCTCCGGAAAGATTGAAGTCCTTGAAGACAGTCTTCAAGCCTTCCTCGGTGACGGCCTCTACACCCACCAGTGCACCCTTGATGTTGGCTTTTTTCATGGCTGCCAGGAACTGCACATCCTCGGCCGCCTCCATCGTGATCTGCGTGAACATGATGGTGTCGGAGGGCAGTTGCGCCAGCCGTTCCATCAGCTCGAACCGCTCAGCTCGCAGCCTCTTCAATTCTTCGATGCGCTCGGCGTTGCCTTGCCGTTCGGCCAAAGCAATGTCGGTCAACGTCACCGTGTAGAAGTTGTCATCGGCCAAGGCGATGAATCGGAAGCCCTGGCGGCGCAACGCCACAATCTCTTCGATCACCATGTCAACCGTACGTTGCCGCGGCTTCTGGCCGTCCGTGCGCCATACCGAGCAGAAGGAGCAGTGCTTTGGACAACCGCGCACCGTCTGCACCGAGGCCCACATGTACGCTTTAGGCGGAATCAGGTCCCAGCGGGCTGCAATGAATTGATCGCCTTCAATCCGGCCACCGTCGTAAATCTGCTTGACTTGGCCGTTTTCGATGTCGGTCAACACCTGGCCCCAGACCAGATCGCCATCGCCCTTCACCACTGCGTGCGCCTGCCCGAGGCCCAACGCTTCTTCCGGATAGAGTGTGGCGTGAATACCGCCGTAAACCACATAGGCGCCGCGTTCGCGGGCCATCCGTCCGACTTCCAACCCGCGGAACACGTTCGCGGTGTGAATTCCAATTCCAACTACATCTCCCGCTTGAATCCGTTCTGGAACGATTTGTTCAAGGGTTTCATCGACGATGACCGGATCGCCGTACTTTCGCGGGGTGGCGGCGGCCAGCACATAAAGCCAGCGAGGCGTGATGACGCCGATACCGAAAGATACGTCGCTTGGATTGACCAGATGTACGCGCATGAGCTCCTGTTGTCGTGCCCCCACCCAGGTATTCAAACAACCCGCCCTATAGATGGAGCCGATTAATTATGATAGCGTTAATCCGGCTCGAATGGGTGATGGCGTTTTTTTAATGGGCGTGGGAGCCCGGCTTTCGACGGTTAGGAAGGTAACGTGCAAAGAAGAGAGTTCAACTGGACGCTAGGCAGCAGCCTCCTTTTTCAGCTGCCCGGTGGTGGCCGCGAGAGCAAGCCGAACATCGTGTATATCCTTTGCGATGACCTCGGCTGGGGTGACCTTGAGTGTTTCAACAAAGACTCGGGCATCCCCACGCCCAACGCCAACAAACTCGCCTCCGAAGGCATACGCTTTGTCGACATGCACTCGCCATCCTCGGTTTGCACGCCCACCCGCTACGGCATTCTGACGGGCCGCTACTGCTGGCGCTCCCGTTTGAAATCCGGCGTACTGGACGGGCGCGGTTCCAATCTGATCGAGCCTGGCCGTTTGACTGTCGCATCCATGCTCAAGGCGCAGGGCTATCACACCGCGGCGATCGGCAAATGGCATCTCGGCTTCCAAGAGCATCAACCGGTTGACTACACCAAGCCCCTCAC
>JAYTKJ010000639.1:0-2950 GCA_043730365.1 Acidobacteriota bacterium
GCACGCCCACGGGATCGTGCATCGCGATCTGAAACCGGAGAACGTGATGGTGCGGCCCGACGGCTATCTGAAGGTGCTGGACTTTGGATTGGCCCGGCAGCAGGCGAGCGAGGGCGAACTGCCGCAACCCGCCGCGGGCAACGCGATGCCGTCCGGGACTCTGGGCTACGTATCGCCGGAGCAGTGCCGGGGCGAGTCCGCCACGGCGGCCAGCGATATGTTTGCGGCGGGGCTGGTGCTGTATGAAATAGCGGCCGGGCAACACGCCTTTGAAGGCAGCACGCCGGTGGATACGGCGCGCGCGATCCTGCGATCCGCTCCGCGAGCAAAGCCGGCGGGCCCGCGGGCGGATGTCACCATGCGGCTGCTGGAAAAGAACCCGGCCGATCGCCCCACCGCCGCGCAGGCTTTGGAGTTGCTGCGGGCCGGTGAGCGGCGGAATCAGCGCTGGAAATGGGGGCTGGCAATTGCCGCGGCACTCCTGTTCTCGGCATTGGCGCTACTTCCGGTCTGGCGGTCCAAACCAGAGTTGGCTCCACTTAGCCTGAACTCAACGCCGCTCACGGGCCAGAAGGGCCGCGAATCCCTGCCGGCCCTGTCCCCGGATGGACGTTTTGTCGCCTATCAATGGAGGGCGACGGCGACGGCCGCCCCGGCGCTCTTCGTGCGTGAAGTGGGAACCGACCATGCCAACAAGCTTCCGATCGGCGCCGAACTGCACGTGGACAGTTTGGTTTGGCATCCCAACGGCCAGCGGATCGGGTTTGTCGAAAGGGGGCCGGCCCAGGAGACGCTCGTTGTCATTTCCCTGGATGGAACGGGTCGCCAGACGGTGCTCCAAACCAGGCAAATCCACCGCTTTGAATGGGCGCCGGACGGCGACACGATAGTGTACAGCGGGGGAGTGCCGGGAAAGAATGACGGGCCCGGATTGATCTTCGCCTACCGGATCAAAACCGGCGAGCGGAAGCAGATCACCTTCCCGCCTGGCAACGCTCATGGCGACTGGCACTTCGCGATTTCACCCAACGGCCGGCGGCTGGCATTTCGCCGTGTCCTCAGCTTAGTCGAGAGCGATATCTACGTGATGGAAATGGGAAGCGCCGCCGAACCACGCAGGCTGACTTTCGACCGCAAGGCGGGGACATCGCTCGTTTGGACCAGCGACGGGCTCAGTCTGATCGCGGCCACCGGGGGCGCGTTGTGGCAATACGCGGTGGACTCGCCGGCGCCGCCAAGGAAGCTCACCGAGTCCGGCATGCGTGTGTCGACCGTAGGAGCGGCCTTGCGGCGCAATCGGCTCGTGTGGGTGAACGACCTGGACGACGTTAACATCTGGCGAATCCCGTCGAGCGGCCAAGGGGCTGAGGAGCGCGTGATCGCCTCCACTATGTATGAGCGCGATGGCGCATGGTCCAGCACCGGAAGGCTGGCGTTTCGCAGTGATCGCTCCGGATTCCCGGAGATCTGGATTTCCGGCGCCAACGGCGCCACGCAGAAGAAAGTCACGAGCTTCGAGGCATTCACGGGGAGCCCGCGCTGGTCGCCGGACGGCCGATGGCTGGCGTTCGACTCCAAGGAAAAAGACAAGGCCGCCGATGTTTTCCTGATGAACTGCAATCCACCCGGCGAACTACGTTGCGGCGCGCCGATGAAGGTGACCGACCACAAAGCCGCCGATGCCCTGCCCACCTGGTCAAACGATGGCCGGTCGATCTATTTCGCATCGCAACGATCGGGCCGTTGGGAGGTCTGGAGAACGCCGGCTGCGCTGGTCCCTGGTGCTGGCCTGGAGCCCGCCATGCAGATGACGGCTCAGGGAGGCTATCTCGGAACCGAATCGGCGGACGGAAAGTGGCTTTACTATTCGCGAATCGGATCCCCGGCGGAGTTCGGCGTCTGGCGCAAGCCGCTGACCGCCGGCGGACTCCCTGGAGCCGATCCTGGCGGGTTGGTCTTCCCTATGGCGTATGGGGGCGCCGCCACGTGGATTCTGTCCGGGCGCGAAATCTTTTACTGGGCCCTGCCGCCGCAGTCGCGTCAGACGGGAGTAGGAGCGTTCGATCTGGCGACCCGGCGGAGCCGGATGGTGTACCTGCAGGACGATAAAAAACCGCTGACCCGGGGTCTGGCTGTTTCCCCCGATGGGAAGTGGGTCCTCATCGCGCGCACCGATCTATCCGATACCAACATCGTCGTAGCGGACTATGTCACGTCGAAATGAGGGAAGTCATTGCGAGAGAGGAGACGGCGCCTGGGCCAGTTTGAGCCTTTGTAAAAGCGCCGCCATCCTTGGATCGTCACGAAGCGCATCGTAGACGCTCCAGATTCGAATATAGTTCAACCATTGGTAGTTCTCGTCACCGGCTTTGGCGAACCAGGTGAAGGCCTGGTCTTTGTTGCCCAGCCCCATGTGGACCCAGGCTACGGTGCCTGCAGGTACGTAACCACTCTGCCCGGTCTGCAGATTGCGGAGAATGCGCTCGGCATTCGACCGGTCTCCGCTCACCGCGTAGGCGTAGCCGAGATCTCCCAACCCTCTGGCTTGACCGGCGGCAGTCTCGGTGGCCTTTTGAAACGCGGAGATCGCCTCCGGGAACCGGTGTTGGTGAAGGCGGATGTAGCCCAGCAGAGTCTGGTTGGGCGAGAACTTCCCATCGAGCGCCATCGCCTTCTGCAACTCCACCTCGGCGGCTGGGTCGCTGCCACCGAAGTATTCGGTCCACGCGACGTGATTGGCCACCAGCGGCGACAGCGGATCGAGCTCACGCGCACGCCGGATGGTGGCTCGCTCTTCGCCGCCGCGTCCCAGCACGCGTAGCAGAATCGCCAGGAAAAAGTGCGCCTGCCCGTCATTCGGATTCAGCGCAATCGCCCGGCGAAACTCCTGTTCGGCAACGGCCCAATCGCGCTCCTGGAAGAACTTCATACCCCCCAGCGTCACGTGAAC